>NZ_JBPTTK010000001.1:0-481631 GCF_053290175.1 Enterobacter sp. 186315
GGGAGCCCGGGTTGTCAGGGCGGTGGCGGTGAACCGCCCTGACACGTTCACAAGTGTGGTAGCGACAGAGAAGCAAGGAACGTGAGGTGAACGGAATGACCACAACAGCCGTATGTTCCCCTCACCCCAGCCCTCTCCCCAAAGAGGAGAGGGAGTTAGTACTTAGCGTCCCGCCTTCAGCTTCTGATAATACTCTTCATAAATCCGGCTCGCGTCGCCGACGTCGTTCTGCCATTCGCCTTTATTGATAGTTTCCGCGTCAGGGTAGAGCGATTTATCGTTCGCGACGTCCGGGCTTAACAGCTTACGCGCCGCCAGGTTTGGCGTCGGATAACCGATGGTTTCCGCAACCTGTTTTGCCACGTCCGGGCGCAGCAGGAAGTTAATCAGCTTCAGCGCACCCTCTTTGTTTTTAGCGTTTGCCGGAATCGACAGGCTGTCCATCCAGAAGATCCCGCCCTCTTTAGGCCAGACGACTTCAAGCGGCGTACCGGCCTGACGCGCGACCCAGGCGGAGCCGTTCCACACCATGCCCAGATTCACTTCCCCTTCCATGTACGGGTTGGCCGGGTTATCCGAGTTAAACGCCGCCACGTTTGGCATCAGCTTTTTCAGCTCGTTATAGGCAGCTTCAATCTCTTTCGGATCGGTGGTGTTGCCGGAATACCCCAGCTTGCGCAGCGCCATCTGGAACACTTCACGTGCGTCGTCGGTCAGCAGCAGGCTGCCTTTGTACTCCGGCTTCCACAGGTCGGCCCAGCTGGTGACGGTTTTCGGATCGATGGCGTCACTATTGACGCCGATGGCCGTCGCGCCCCAGATGTACGGAATGGAGTAATCGTTGTTCGGATCGAACGGCTTGTTGAGCATCTGCGGATCGAGGTTTGAAAAATTGGTCAGCTTCGTTTTATCGATCTTTTGGATCATTCCCTCTTTGCGCATTTTGTCGACAAAGTAGGTCGACGGCACCACCAGATCGTAGGCCCCGTCTTTGTAGGTCTTGAGCTTGGCGTACATGGTTTCATTCGATTCATAGGTCGAATAAATCACCTTGATGCCGGTCTCTTTGGTGAACTGCTCCAGCAGGCCTGGCGGCACGTACTCGGTCCAGTTGTAGAAGTAGAGCGTTTTGCTGTCATCAGCGTGCGCGGCACCCATCGTGAGCGCCAGCGCCGCAGCGGCGAACATCTTTTTCATTTCATTGTCCCCTGAGATTTTGTTTTATCACGAGCAATAACCTGGCTGGCAATCACCAGAACCAGCGAAAGCAGCAGCAGAATGGTTGCCAGCGCGTTCACCTCTGGCGACACGCCGACTTTAACCATCGAATAGATCTTCAACGGCAGAATTTCATAGCTCGGCCCGGTGACGAACGACGACACGACCACATCGTCCATCGACAGGGTAAAGCTCAGCAGCCACCCGGCCGCGACGGCGGGCATCGCCAGCGGCAGGATGATTTTGCGCAGAATGGTTAACTCGCTGGCACCCAAATCTTTCGCCGCCTCCAGCATCCGCACGTCAAAGCCCTTCAGACGGGAGTAGACGGTGACGACCACAAACGGCAGGCAGAAGGTGATGTGCGAGAACAGCAGCGACCAGAAGCCCAGCTGAACGCCCAGCAGCATAAACAGCACCAGCAGCGAAATCGCCATTACGATGTCCGGCGACATCATCACCACAAACAGCATGCCGCTGACGAAGGGTTTACCGCGAAAACGATAGCGGTAAAGCGCCACGGCGGTGAGCGAGCCGATCAGCGTGGCGAAGGTGGCGGAGAATATCGCCATCGTCAGCGAGTGCTGTGCGGCCTGAAGCAGGCTGTCGTTGTTCATCAGCAGGCTATACCATTTGGTGGTAAAGCCCTGCCAGCTGATCCCGAAGCGCGAGCTGTTAAACGAGTTCACGATCAAAATGATAATCGGGATATAGAGATACGCGTAGATGGCGGTCATAAAACCGCCGCGAAGCAGTCGACCGATCATTCGAGTTCCACCCTTTTATTCAGCAAACGCGACGCGCGCCAGTAGACCAGCAGCATCAGCCCCATCACCACCGTCAGGGTAATGCTGGTCGCCGAGCCAAACGGCCAGTCGCGGATATTCAGGAACTGGCTCTTGATGACGTTACCAATCAGCAGGTTCTTCGCTCCGCCCATCAGGTCAGACACGTAGAACAGCCCCATCGCGGGCAGCATCACCAGCAGACAGCCCGCCACAATGCCCGGCATGGTCAGCGGAATAATAATGCGGATAAAGGTTTGCAGCTTGCTGGCGCCCAGATCGCGCGCGGCTTCCAGCACGGGTTTGTCGAGCTTCTCAATGCTGGAGTAGAGCGGCATGACCATAAACGGCAGCAGGATATACACCAGGCCGATAATCACCGCGCCCGGCGTAAACATGATGCGTATCGGCGTGTCGATGATGCCCAGCCACAGCAGAAACTCGTTCAGATAGCCCTTAGTGCTGAGGAAAATCTTAAGCCCGTAGATACGGATTAACGAGTTGGTCCAGAAGGGAACTATCAGCAAAAACAGCAGCAGAGGGCGCACCTTCTGCGGCAGACGCGCCAGAAACCACGCAAACGGGTAGCCCAGCACCAGGCAGGCAACGGTGGCGATCAGCGCCATATTGAGCGAGTGCAGCAGCACGTCAAAATAGAGCGGATCGAGCAGGCGCGAGTAGTTTTCCAGCGTAAAGACCAGCTTGACGAAATTCGTGTCGTCGCGGGTCAAAAAGCTGGTAACGATGATCATCAGGTTGGGTAAAAAGACAAACAACACAAGCCAACCGACGATCGTGGCAATCACCACATTCTGGAATTTACTTGTGTTCTTCATCAGCCAGCACAACCTCCCAGCTTTCTACCCAGTTGATAACCATTTTCTGATCGAGGGAGTGGTCAAAGTCCGGGTCGTCCTCGTTAAAGAACTCGCTGACCATCACCATCTTGCCGTTTTCGAGCTCCACGACCGACTCCAGGGTCATCCCCTTGTAGTTTCGCTCGCGGATATAGCCGATAAGCCCTTCGGCGTCGGTCTGATCGTGAACCTCATCGACGCGCAGATCTTCCGGGCGCAGCAGAACGTTAAGCTTTTGCCCCGGCTGAACCGGGAAAGTGACGGTGAGATTGCACTCGTGGCCTTCAACGCTGGCGCGAACGCGCCGATCGTCCAGAGGCTCAATCACCGTGGCATCGAAGATATTGATTTCACCAATGAAGCTCGCCACAAACAGGTTTTTCGGCTCTTCGTAGATCTCGCGCGGGGTGCCGTCCTGCTCGATTTTGCCGTCGCGCATCACCACGATACGGTCGGACATGGTGAGCGCCTCTTCCTGATCGTGGGTCACGAACACGAAGGTGATGCCTAGCTTGCGCTGGAGCGCCTTCAGCTCGTTTTGCATCTGCTTGCGCAGCTTGTAGTCCAGCGCGGACAGGGACTCATCCAGCAGGAGCAGACGCGGTTTATTCACTACTGCACGGGCGATAGCCACGCGCTGCTGCTGGCCGCCGGAAAGCTGATGCGGCTTGCGCTGGGCGAACTCTTCCAGCTGCACCATCTTCAGGGCGTCGGTCACGCGGGGAGGAATGTCGCTGGCCGGGGTTTTTTGCATCCGCAGGCCAAACGCCACGTTCTCGAACACGGTCATGTGCGGGAAGAGGGCGTAACTTTGAAAGACGGTATTGACGTGTCGGTCTTCGGCGGGAACCTGAGTGATGTCATGGTTCTCAAGATGGATGTGGCCGTTATCGACGTTTTCCAGCCCGGCGATAAGGCGCAGTACGGTTGTCTTGCCGCAGCCGGAAGGGCCAAGCAGCGTCAGAAACTCACCGTCGTTGATAGTCAGGTTGAGGTCGGAAATCACCTCTTTGCCATCAAAGCTTTTACGAATTCGTTCCAGTTGCACCAGCGGCATAAGGGAACGGGGTTGTGTATTCAATTTTTGCGCTGTCCCGTATAGACGCTTCGACGGGCTTATCGAAGCGGGGTTTGTGTGTAACCACCTTGGTGACTCTTAAAGAGGGCGGCCATTCTACGGCAATCCCCGGCAATCGCCAATCCTTGTCACTGATTCATAAGCTACATTTATAGACGCTGTGCAACATAAACGTAAAATATTCTCGTTTGCGGGATAAAAGTGACCTGACGCAATATTTGCGTTTTGATGCTTATTGATAATGTTGTCACAAAAAGTGAGGGTGGCTGCATGGATAAATTACTTGAGCGTTTTTTACAGTACGTATCGCTGGATACCCAATCTAAAGCGGGTGTTCGACAGGTGCCGAGCACCGAAGGCCAGTGGAAGTTATTAAACCTGCTGAAATCACAACTGGAAGAGTTGGGGCTGGTTAACGTCACGCTGAGCGAGAAAGGCACTGTGATGGGAACGCTGCCTGCCAACGTCGAGGGTGATATTCCGGCGATTGGCTTTATCTCCCATGTTGATACCTCACCGGATTTTAGCGGCAAGCACGTCAACCCGCAGATTGTCGAAAACTACCGCGGCGGTGATATTGCGCTGGGCATCGGCGACGAGGTGCTGTCGCCGGTTATGTTCCCGGTGCTGCATCAGCTGCTGGGCCAGACGCTGATCACCACCGACGGCAAAACCCTGCTGGGCGCGGACGATAAGGCCGGCATCGCAGAAATCATGACCGCGCTGGCGGTGCTGAAAGGCAAAAACGTGCCGCACGGTGATATCCGCGTGGCGTTTACCCCGGACGAAGAGGTGGGCAAAGGGGCGAAACATTTTGACGTCGAGGCGTTTGACGCGAAGTGGGCCTACACCGTAGACGGCGGTGGCGTGGGCGAGCTGGAGTTTGAAAACTTCAACGCCGCGTCGGTCACCATCAAAATTGTCGGTAACAACGTCCATCCCGGTTCGGCGAAAGGGGTGATGGTCAACGCGCTGTCGCTGGCGTCGCGCATTCACGCGGAAGTGCCGGCAGACGAAAGCCCGGAACAGACCGAAGGCTACGAAGGTTTCTACCATCTCACCAGCATTAAAGGCACGGTGGATAGCGCGCAGATGCACTACATCGTCCGCGATTTCGACCGCAAAACCTTTGAGGCGCGCAAGCGTAAGATGATGGAGATCGCCAAGAAGGTGGGCAAGGGTTTGCACCCGGACTGCTATATCGAGCTGATTATTGAAGACAGCTACTACAACATGCGCGACAAGGTGATGGAGCATCCGCATATTCTGGACATTGCCCAGCAGGCGATGCGCGACTGCGATATCGAGCCTCAGCTGAAACCGATTCGCGGCGGCACCGACGGTTCGCAGCTCTCCTTTATGGGGCTGCCGTGCCCGAACCTGTTTACCGGCGGCTATAACTACCACGGCAAGCACGAGTTCGTGACCCTCGAAGGGATGGAGAAAGCGGTGAGCGTGATCGTGCGGATAGCGGAGTTAACGGCGAAACGTTAAAAGATTGCCCGGTGGCGCTGCGCTTACCGGGCCTACGATCGGAACGTAGGCCGGGTAAGGCGTAGCCGCCACCCGGCCACAGACGCTACTCAGTCCTCAAAGAACCAATACCCGCTGTTCACTAGCGCGGCGAGCATGGCGAGGAATGACGGGTCTTCCAGCGCATCACCGAATAGCTTTGCGGTTAAGGTAATATGACCCGCAATCGCATCCAGCGCCGGGCGATGCGGAGAATCGAGCTTCTCGCCGTTCACAAACACATCTTCACCGATGCGCAGCACGCGCAGCCCGCCCAGACGCACCAGCTTATCGCCCTGTTGCAGCGCATCATAAATCTCGTCGGCCTGATACGGCGGCTCCGGTGGCGCAACATCCAGCTCGTGGCGTGACTGGCTGACAAACTCACCGAACCACTGTTTGAAATGCTCCGGTTCGTTGATCAGATCCAGCATCATTCCGCGCAGCTTATCCAGCTCCTGCGGCAGAATATCGGCCGGGTGCTCGCGCGCCGGAACGTCCGGATCGCTGTAGCGGTGGCTGCCCAGCTCGCGCTGAAGAACATAGTCCGCAAAACCGCTGATCATCTCGCGGCCGCTTGGCGCGCGGAAACCGACCGAGTAGTTCAGGGAGTTTTCCAGCGAATAGCCCTCGTGCGGGAATCCCGGCGGGATATAGAGGATGTCGCCCGGCTCCAGCTCCTCGTCGATGATCCCTTCAAACGGATCGACCTGGAGCAGGTCAGGGTGCGGGCAGTGCTGTTTCATTGGCACTTTCTCGCCCACGCGCCAGCGGCGGCGACCGGTACCCTGAATGATGAACACGTCATACTGATCCAGGTGCGGGCCAACGCCGCCGCCCGGCACGGAGAAGGAGATCATCAGATCGTCCATGCGCCAGTCTGGCAGGGCGCGGAACGGGCGCATTAAGGCTGCGGTCGGTTCATGCCAGTGGTTGACCGCCTGTACCAGTAAAGACCAGTTGTTTTCACCGAGGTGATCGTAGCTTTCGAAGGGGCCGTGGCTGACCTGCCATTTGCCGTCCTGATGACTGACCAGACGGCTGTCGACTTCGCTTTCCATGGCCAGGCCGGCCAGTTCGTCAGGGGAGATAGGGTCGACAAAATTCGCAATCCCGCGCTTGAGAACGACCGGGCGTTTCTGCCAGTAGCGTTCAATAAAGTCGGGCCAGTTAAGTGTTAAGTGGTATTCCATATTTTTTTATTCCGCAGGCTCTTACTGAAACGGATTATAACGGAACCAGCAGAGCCTGGGTGCGAGATCCTCGCATTTTTCACATAACGGCTTAACTATCGCTCGATATCAGCTGCTGGCGGGCAAAAATGACTTCCATACGCGCGCCGCCCAGTAAACTCTCGCCGGTTTCGATCTTGCCGTCGTACTGATCGACAATCTCCAGCGCCACGGATAGCCCCACGCCCTGACCCGGACGCAGCGTGTCGACGCGCTGGCCGCGATCGAACACCACGTCGCGTTTGTTGTGCGGAATGCCCGGGCCGTCGTCTTCAACGATGATATGCAGCTCGTTTTCCGTCTGTCGCGCGGAGACTTCAACAAACTCCAGGCAGTATTTGCAGGCGTTGTCGAGGAGGTTGCCCATCACCTCCATAAAGTCGTTTTTTTCGCCAACGAAGCTGATTTCCGGCGAAATATCGAGGCTGATATTGACCCCTTTACGCTGGTAAACCTTATTCAGCGCGGAGGTCAGATTGTCCAGCAGGGGCGCAACCGGATGCAGCTCGCGGCTGAGCAGGGCGCTGCCGGAACGCATACTGGCGCGGTGCAGATAATAGCCAATCTGCTGCGAAATACGGCTGATCTGCTCCAGCATCACCGGCTCGGCGTCGTCGACGCTTAGCTTCGAGCTGCGCATCGAGCGCAGGGTGCTTTGCATCACCGCCAGCGGCGTTTTCAGGCTGTGGGTCAAATCGGTGAGGGTGGTGCGGTATTTATCGTAACGCTCGCGTTCGCTTTTCAGCAGGCGGTTGAGGTTACGCACCAGGCTCGTCAGCTCGCGGGTGGTTTCCGGGTTGAGCTTCTCGCGGTGGTGCTCCTCCAGCTCGCGCACCTCTTTCGCCAGCGACTCGATAGGGCGCAGGCTCCACCAGGCGGCTACCCACAGCAGCGGGATCACCAGCAGCAGGTTGGCGGCCAGAACGTAAACGAACCAGCTCCAGACCATATAGGAGCGTTTAAGCTCAACCGGAATGGTGTCGATCACCACGATGGTGAGCTGCGGCATTTGCGCCGTGGCGGGGTAAAGGTTGATGGCAACGGAGTGCGTCATCTCCGTTTCGTCGTCATCGGCGCGGATCTCATCGAGCTTCTGCTGCAACGAGCGATCGTTGCGGATCAGGGTGCTGGAGGCGTTCAGATCGGCCTCTATCTCGTGAAAACCGTTAGTCTTGAGCCATTCAGGTCGGATGCTTTTAACCAGCCAGGGCACGTCGCGCTGTGCCCAGAGCAGGTGGCCTTTTTCATCGTAAATCAGCGCCATCGTCGGGCTTTGCTGATTCAGATTTTCCGGCATATCCACGCTGATGCGGTTATTTTCCCACTTCGCGAGGGTGTAAAAGAGGTTACTTTCCCCGCGCAGCAGGCGGAACGTGGTCTTATCAAAACTGACGCTATAGCCGACCAGCGCCACCATCCCGTAAGAGAGGGACAGCACCAGCACCACGGCGGCCGTTGCCAGCAGAAAACGAACCCGCAGAGAGAGGGGGAGAATATGACGCAGTAATCTCTTCATTTAGCGTAATTCGAACAGATAACCCTGACCACGCACGGTGGTGATCACATCCTGCGGATACTGCGCCTGGATTTTTTTACGCAAACGCCCCATCAGCACGTCAATGGTATGGCTCTCGCGCAGTTCGGCGTCCGGGTAAAGCTGGAGCATTAAGGAATCTTTGCTCACCACTTTGCCGCTGTTGCGGATCAGCGTTTCCATAATGGTGTATTCAAACGCGGTCAGCTTGATCACTTCATCGTTAATGGAAAATTCACGGCGGGAGAGATCGACCTGGAACGGAGGAATCGAGATCACCTGCGAGGCTAAACCGCTGTTGCGGCGCAGCAGGGCCTGCATTCGCGCGGCGACTTCTTCGATGTGAAACGGCTTGGTGACGTAGTCATCGGCGCCCGCGCTAAGCACTTCGACCTTGTCCTGCCACCCTTCACGGGCGGTAAGCACCAGCACCGGGAGAGAGACATCGTGGCTACGCCAGCGGCGGATCAGCGACAGGCCGTCCTCATCGGGCAACCCTAAATCGACGATGGCGATATCCGGCAGGTGTTCATTGAGATAATAATCGGCTTCTTTTGCATCTTCGGCATCGTCCACCTGATGGCCCATCTCCTGAAGCTGTACTTTCAGGTGATGTCGTAGCAATGCGTTATCCTCAACAACCAATACGCGCATCATCTTTTCTCCCAGAAATAATTGTATGAATAGTTTAACGCCGATTATGTTGCCGTGGGGATAAACATTTAGTAAACCGGGGAAAAGCAGCCCCCTTTCCGGGCGGAAAGGGGGAAGGGAGATTACTTCAGCTCGTCGACCATGGTGGTGGCACGACCGATGTAGTTGGCAGGGGTCATCGCTTTCAGACGCGTTTTTTCGTCTTCCGGCAGCGCAAGGCCGTCGATGAACTGCTTCATGCCTTCGGCGTCTACGCGTTTGCCGCGGGTCAGCTCTTTCAGCTTCTCGTACGGCTTCTCGATGCCGTAACGGCGCATTACCGTCTGAATCGGCTCGGCCAGCACTTCCCAGTTGTGATCCAGCTCGTCCAGCAGTCGGTCGCCGTTCAGCTCCAGCTTGCTTACGCCCTTCAGGGTGGACTGATAGGCGATCAGCGCGTAGCCGATACCCACGCCGAGGTTACGCAGCACTGTGGAGTCGGTCAGGTCACGCTGCCAGCGGGACACGGGCAGTTTGCTCGCCATGTGTTGCAGCATCGCGTTCGCCAGGCCCAGGTTGCCTTCGGAGTTTTCGAAGTCAATCGGGTTCACCTTGTGCGGCATGGTGGAGGAGCCAATTTCACCGGCGATGGTTTTCTGCTTGAAGTGGTTCAGCGCGATATAGCCCCACACGTCGCGATCGAAGTCGATCAGGATGGTGTTGAAGCGCGCGATGCAGTCAAACAGCTCGGCGATGTAGTCGTGCGGCTCGATCTGGGTGGTGTACGGGTTCCACTGAATGCCCAGAGAGGTCACAAACTCTTCGCTGAACTGGTGCCAGTCCACTTCCGGGTAGGCGGCGATGTGGGCGTTATAGTTACCGACCGCGCCGTTGATTTTCCCGAGGATCTCAACCTGCTCAAGCTGGCGGAACTGGCGCTCCATGCGGTACGCCACGTTCGCCATCTCTTTGCCCATGGTGGATGGGGTCGCTGGCTGGCCGTGGGTACGGGAGAGCAGAGGCACATCGCGGTACTCGTGCGCCAGCGCTTTCACCGCGTCGATGATTTTACGCCAGTAAGGCAGCACCACGTCTTTGCGCGCGGCAGAGAGCATCAGCGCGTGGGACAGGTTGTTAATATCTTCCGACGTACAGGCGAAGTGAATGAACTCTGAAACCGCGTGCAGGGCAGGCACCGCAGCCACTTTCTCTTTCAGGAAGTACTCAACCGCCTTCACGTCGTGGTTGGTGGTGCGCTCGATGGTTTTGATACGCGCCGCGTCTTCTACGTTGAAGTCAGCAACGATTTTATCAAGGTAATCGTTTGCCTGGGCGTCAAAAGCAGGAACTTCCTTGATTGCTGCCTGAGTGGCCAGCTTTTGCAGCCAGCGGACTTCAACCTGTACACGAAACTTCAGCAAACCGTATTCGCTGAAGATCTCGCGCAGCGCGCTGACTTTGTCGCCGTAGCGTCCGTCGACGGGGGAAACGGCGGTCAGTGAGGATAATTCCATAATTCGCAACTCCGGGAGGTTAACAATGAGCAAGAATTTGTTTTGCCTGAGTCGTCAGGCGATTACGAGAAAACATTAGTTGCAGGCGGCCACCGCCAACCTGATGCCACAGCACGGCGGCACGAATGCCGGCCAGCAGGGAAGCGCGAACCTTCGCCTGTACCTGTGGGCTTTGCAGAACGGCAGGAGAACCGGTTACCTGAATACGGGGCCCCAGAGGGCTGATGACGTCAACATAAATGCCCGCCATCGCGCTCAGAAGGGTTTCCGATTGCAGATCGAAATGGTCGAGCTGGCGCTGTAAACCGGCGATGCGATCGCCCAGCGTGTCCATCGCGCCTTTGGCACCGCTCAGCTTGCGCTCCAGCACCATCAGGCTCAGCGTGTAGCGCGTCAGCTCTGCATTCAAACCCTGACGGTTGCTGGCGTTGAGCACGCCGAGCAGGGTCTCAAGACCGAGGCGAAGATTGGTTTCGCTGCCACCGAATACGCCCAGCGTAGAGCCGGGGTTCAGATCGATAACGCTGTTCAGCGAAACGTGCAGGGCGTCAGCGTCGCAATGACCCTGATGCGCGAGCTGCTGCACCAGACGGGCAGACTGGCAAATTCCCGCCAGCGCCAGGGTGATGTCGTAATAATTCTTCGCCACACGTTCTCCTTTATGTGTGCAATCGGTTTAAACAGCAGGCAGCGGCAGGCGCTGTTCAATAATGCCGCCACCAAGACAGATTTCACCGTTGTAAAACACGGCAGACTGACCCGGCGTAACGGCAGCGACTGGCTCGTCGAAACGCACTTCAATGCGCTCGTCGTCAATCGCCGTAATGGTGCAGGGAATATCGGTCTGGCGATAGCGCGTTTTCACGGTGCAGCGCAGGGTGCCCGTGACCGGCTCGCGATCGACCCAGTGCAGCTGCTGGGCGATAAGCCCGACGGACATCAGACGCGGATGGTCGTGACCCTGAGCCACAACCAGAATGTTGTTCTCAACGTCTTTGTCGACCACGTACCACGGATCTTCGCTGCCTTCTTTTGTACCGCCAATGCCCAGCCCTTTACGCTGGCCGAGGGTGTGGTACATCAGGCCCTGATGCTGGCCGATTTCGTCGCCGTCGACGGTGACAATTTTACCCGGCTGGGCAGGGAGGTAGCGACCGAGGAACTCGCGGAACTTGCGCTCGCCGATAAAACAGATACCGGTGGAGTCTTTTTTCTTTGCGGTGATCAGATCAAGCTCTTCGGCGATTTTACGCACTTCTGGTTTCTCCAGCTCGCCGACCGGGAACAGGCTTTGGGCAATCTGCTCGTGGCTCAGCGTATACAGGAAGTAGCTCTGATCTTTGTTGCTGTCCAGACCGCGCAGCAGCTGGCTTTTGCCATTTACGTCTGCGCGACGCACGTAGTGACCGGTCGCAATAAAGTCTGCGCCCAAATCTTCAGCGGCGAATTCAAGGAAGGCTTTAAATTTGATCTCTTTGTTACACAGAATATCCGGGTTCGGGGTGCGGCCCGCTTTGTACTCTTCGAGGAAGAGTTCGAACACGTTGTCCCAGTATTCTGCGGCAAAGTTTACGGTGTGCAGTTCGATGCCGAGCTTATCGCACACGGCCTGCGCATCGGCGAGATCCGCGGCGGCCGTACAGTATTCCTCGCCATCGTCTTCTTCCCAGTTCTTCATGAACAGGCCCTCCACCTTATAGCCCTGCTGTTGCAACAGGTAGGCGGAAACGGAGGAATCGACACCGCCGGACATGCCGACGATCACTTTTTTCTGGCTGTTATCTGACATGGAATACTCACGACATTGAACTTCAAGGCGGCGTATTCTATCACGCGCCCCCACCGTTGACACCCTCTGTAAACGGCCAGTTAAATTCCCCGACGATCTCAAGCGGCAGCCGCTGCCCGCTCAGGTAACAGCGAATGCTCTCGGCAACCAGCGGCGAGCGCAGGTTCGGCGCGTTGAGGATCTCCTCAGCGCTGACCCACAGGCAGCGGTCGATATCGTCATCGTGCGGCTCGGTGGCGCACGTTTCGTTAAGCTCGATGGCAAACAGAAAGCGCAAAAACGGCGTGCGGTCCGGGGCAATCCACTGGTGCATACGCACAAGATGCTGCGGCTTGGCGTGAATACCGGTCTCTTCCCACAGCTCGCGCTTTGCGGCCTGAACCAGGGTTTCATCCGCTTCGAGATGCCCGGCAGGCTGATTCCACAGCGCTTTGCCGTTGATGGTCTCTTCTACTACCAGGAATTTACCCGCTGCGTGAACCACGCAGGCGACCGTCACATGAGGTTTAAACATCGTTTCTCCTTAAAGGGGGACGTCCCGCCATTCACCGTTTGCCAGCGTATCCAGCGTATAGTCGCCCATCGCGTAGCGGATCAGGCGCAGAGTCGGGTAACCCACGTGAGCCGTCATGCGGCGCACCTGGCGGTTACGGCCCTCATACAGGGTGATTTTGAGCCAGCTTGTGGGAATGGATTTCCGCTCGCGGATCGGCGGATTACGCGGCCAGAGCCACTCAGGCTCGCTGACGCGCTCAACGCCTGCGGGCAGCGTCGGGCCGTCATTCAGCGTCACGCCCGCGCGCAGCTGCGCGAGCTTTTCGTCGTCCGGCTCACCTTCAACCTGCACGAAATAAATTTTTCCGGTGCGTTTGCCCGGCTGGGTCAGACGCGCCTGAAGCGCACCGTCGTTGGTTAAGACCAGCAGCCCTTCGCTATCCCGGTCCAGACGGCCTGCGGCGTAGACTCCCTGTACGGGAATAAAATCTTTCAGCGTGCTGCGCCCGGCTTCGTCGGTGAACTGCGGCAACACATCGTAGGGTTTATTGAACAAAATGACCCGCTTCGGCTGGTTTCCTTGCGGTCTTCTGGTGGCTTGTCGTGAGCTGAATCGCTCAACCTGGTGATTTCTAAAAGAAGTTTTCTTCATGGTGTTTTCAGACTTTATCAATTGCCGCATTATAGCCTAATAACGAAGACCTTTCATGGCGCGGGACATTCAGGTACTATCGAAAGGCTCATTACAATTTATTAACATAAGATCAGTAACAACCAGAAGCGCTCGAAGGAGAGGTTAATGGAAAGCAAAGTAGTTGTTCCGGCGGAAGGTAAAAAGATCACCCTGCAAAACGGCAAAATTAACGTTCCAAACAATCCGGTTATCCCGTTCATCGAAGGCGACGGTATCGGTGTAGACGTTACTCCTGCAATGCTGAAAGTGGTTGATGCCGCTGTTGAGAAAGCCTACAAAGGCGAGCGTAAAATTTCCTGGATGGAAATTTACACCGGTGAAAAATCAACTCAAGTTTATGGCCAGGACGTCTGGCTGCCAGCAGAAACGCTGGACCTGATCCGCGACTACCGCGTTGCTATCAAAGGCCCACTGACCACCCCGGTCGGCGGCGGTATTCGTTCCCTGAACGTTGCGCTGCGTCAGGAGCTG
This sequence comes from Enterobacter sp. 186315, assembly GCF_053290175.1. Classification (NCBI taxonomy): domain Bacteria; kingdom Pseudomonadati; phylum Pseudomonadota; class Gammaproteobacteria; order Enterobacterales; family Enterobacteriaceae; genus Enterobacter; species Enterobacter sp. 186315. The sequence continues at coordinate 13,813 of NZ_JBPTTK010000001.1, forward strand.
GATCTGTACGTGTGTCTGCGTCCGGTACGTTACTACCAGGGCACCCCAAGCCCGGTTAAGCACCCTGAACTGACCGACATGGTCATCTTCCGCGAAAACTCAGAAGACATCTACGCAGGTATCGAATGGAAAGCGGACTCTGCTGATGCAGAAAAAGTGATCAAATTCCTGCGCGAAGAGATGGGCGTGAAGAAAATTCGCTTCCCTGAACATTGCGGTATCGGCATTAAACCTTGCTCCGAAGAAGGGACCAAGCGTCTGGTGCGTGCCGCCATTGAATACGCTATCACCAACGATCGCGACTCTGTGACCCTGGTTCACAAAGGCAACATCATGAAGTTCACCGAAGGCGCGTTCAAAGACTGGGGCTACCAGCTGGCGACCGAAGAGTTCGGCGGCGAGCTGATTGACGGCGGCCCGTGGCAGAAGATCAAGAACCCAAATACCGGCAAAGAGATCATTATCAAAGATGTGATCGCCGATGCGTTCCTGCAACAGATCCTGCTGCGTCCAGCGGAATACGACGTGATCGCCTGTATGAACCTGAACGGCGACTACATTTCTGATGCGCTGGCAGCACAGGTTGGCGGTATCGGCATCGCGCCGGGCGCAAACATCGGTGACGAATGCGCGCTGTTCGAAGCGACCCACGGTACTGCTCCGAAATACGCTGGCCAGGACAAAGTCAACCCAGGCTCTATCATCCTGTCCGCAGAAATGATGCTGCGCCACATGGAATGGTTCGAAGCCGCAGACCTGATCGTTAAGGGCATGGAAGGCGCGATTAACGCCAAAACCGTGACTTACGATTTCGAACGTCTGATGGAAGGCGCTAAGCTGCTGAAATGCTCAGAGTTTGGCGACGCGATTATCGCGAACATGTAATCCACTCGCTGGGTTATACAAGAACGGGAGCCGAAGGGTTCCCGTTTTTTATTGTGCTGTCAGAAGCCGCCATTACCCCTTACTATGCACACTACAATCAGCACATCCCAACCGGAGACATGACCATGAACCACGACATTCCGCTGAAATACTATGACATCGTTGACGAGTACGCCTCGGAAACCGCCGCCCCGGTGAGCGACGCAGAGCGCGATCCGCTGGCGCACTATTTCCAGCTGCTGCTGGAGCGCTTATCGAATAACGAAGAGATCAGCGAAGAGGCGCAGCAGGAGATGGCGGTTGAGGCCGGGATTAAGGCGCAGCGCATCGATGACGTTGCCAACTTCCTGAACCAGTGGGGCAATGAATAACGCCGTTTGAAGGACGAACTCATGCAAGACGCTGAACTCGACGCGCTCTACCAGGTAACCAGTGCGGAAACCCTTGCGCTGTGGCGTGAGGAGGAGGGCACGGGTCGCCCGGTGAAGGGCTATTACGATACCCGTAAACTGGCGCTGGCGACGGGATTTCAGCCGCCGGTTTCAGAAGAGATTGCCGGGCTGTTCAGCGAGCTTCAGTCCCTTACCGCCGGGGACGAGCGGGTGGATCTTCAGCCTCTTAACGGTTTTCACTTCACGTTTGTCCCGCTGACGCTGCCGATGTTTGGTGAAAACCAGCCGCTTCCGGCGAAAACGCGTCAGCTTCTCGACGCGTGGTCATCCTTTGAAAACCAGTCCGTCAGGATAGAAGGGCTCAGGCTGGTGGCGCTTGCGGGTCAGCTGCTGCTTGCCGGCATTCCGTTACCGCCCGCAAGCGCGCTGCGCCAGGCGTTTTGCGATGCGATGCTGAAAACCGGCTGGAAGGATGAACTGCTGCTGCGCCACGCCAATACGCCGCTGCCTGCACCGTTCTGGCATACGACGCTGCTGCGCTATCAGGCCGAGCGCTTGCCGGACTCTCTGCGAACGTATTTCCAGGAACGCCAGGCGCAGCGCTACGGAGAGGTTTCAGGAACGCTCAAACTGGTTCGTATCAACTACAACTGGACGCAGTGCTCGCCCGTTGATGCATTACCGCTTGAGTATTAATGCCAGCTCGTCGCGGCTCAGGGATTTGTAGAAATACCATCCCTGAATCAGCGCGTCGGGATAGCGTTCAGAGATAAAAGCGTACTGCGTTTCTGTTTCCACCCCTTCAAAGACCAGCGTTTTATTCAGCTTTAACAGCGCGTCGCAGAAAATCACAAAAATCGCCTGCTTATAGCTTTCGCTAATTCCGTCCACCAGCGACTTGTCGACCTTAATTTCGTCATAGTCCAGATTCGCCAGCCGGGCGATATTCGAATTTTGCACGCCAAAATCATCGATAGATATTTTCACACCGATCGACTTTAAGGCGTTACAAAACTCACCGAGCGTGCCTTCGTGCGCGACGGCTTTTTCCGAGAGTTCGATTTTTATCAGCGATAGCGGAATATTATTAAGCAGGCATTCACGGCGTAGCCGCTGGCAGAAACGGCCGTCCTCAATCTCCGTTCGCCCGACGTTTAGGGATATTAACAGCTGATGTTCTACGGCGAGGGGGGCGATTTCGGCCAGGGATTTTTTAAGCATATTGCTGTAATAAAGATCGTACAGCCCGACCTTCTCGATTAAGGGGATAAACAGCTCCGGTGAAACGTCCGCATCGTTCTGATCCTGCCAGCGGGAAAGCACCTCTACCCCCACGATTTTTTTATCACAGGCGCGAATAACTGGCTGGTAATGCACGCCGATGGTATTGGCTTTTACCGCTTTTACCAGCGTTCTCTCAAGCGACAGGCGGTCTTCATACAGCCGGATGACAAAAAGCGTGAGGGCTGTCCAGATAAAATAGAGAACGATGCCGAGCAGGATAAAGATCGCCGGCGAGAGCGACGCCAGGCCCGCGTCGTTGTGCTTGACGATTACGCATAAATCCCACCGCGTGCTGCACTGGGTCATGGTTATGGTAAACAGCCTGGAGTGTATCCAGCTCTGCTTTTCATTTTGCGAATTGGCGGTAAAAAAGGTTCTGCCGAAATCTTTTGTCGTCGAGCGTAAGGTATAGCTGGCGGTCACCGGGGTAAATTTGTCGTAGGCATAGCGGGAGGTGAAGATAATAAGATTGTTATAAATAGCCGCATTGCCGATGAAAAAATCTTTTTGCGAAAACTGGGCAAGGAGAAAGCCGCTGGGGGTTTCGTGTAATGTGGCGGGGAGGGGAACGGGGTCGATTATATTTCCCCAGTTTGCGGTACACGCTATTTTGCCATTTTCAATAAAGCCCACATCACCGAACCAGGGGCTTTCAAGCTTTATTCGTCGGTAGCGATCCAGACTGGGCTTGTCGCACCCCCGCGTGGTAATGCTTTTAAGCGTTTCCGCGACGCTTTGGGTAAGCCCTTCGGAGTAGTTCAGCAGCGTATTGGCGATTTCACGCTGTTTGCTATTCTGCTGCCCGACGATAATGGCGTTGACGGTATAAAAGGAGAGAAGAACCAGCAGGGTTGAAAGGACAAAAACCGCAATGTTCTTTTTCATTTTACAGCATCCCGTCTGCTCCCTGATTTTCACAAATATTAACACAGGTTATTGAAGTCACAAGCCTGTCGCCTTGTGCTTTTCAGTTCGCGCAAATAGCGTAGCTAAGGTTCTTCTGAGTGAGCGGGCGGTGCGCCGCGGCGGGGAAGCAGAAGCAAAAAAAAAGCCCACTTTAACGTGGGCAAGTAATACTGGAAGCAATGTGAGCAATGTCGTACTGAATACCTGAGTGTTTTGCTCAACTATTCAGTGTTGAGAAAGATAATCTTTCTCAACAAAAGATGCAACCCTATGTTTCGTGTGGAACGTCACTTTTTTTGCGGCTCAGAAAGTGTGCAAACGACCAGCGTGATACCCGTCACAAATTTCCTTTCTGAAATCCTGTGCTATCCTTTTCTGTGTCGTTGATTTAATGACAAAAACCATACAGAGAGGAAAGTTATGGGAATTCTATCCTGGATTATCTTTGGGCTGATTGCGGGGATCCTGGCGAAGTGGATTATGCCGGGTAAAGATGGCGGTGGTTTTATCGTAACCGTAATCCTGGGGATCATTGGTGCGGTCGTGGGCGGCTGGATCAGCACCCTCTTCGGTTTCGGTAAAGTCGATGGCTTCAACTTTGGCAGCTTCGCCGTGGCGGTGATTGGTGCGCTGGTTGTTCTGTTTGTCTACAGAAAAATCAAAAGCTAACGCTGAAACGCGATGAAAGATAAAAAAGGCTGCCTGCGGGCGGCCTTTTTACTGCGCGTTACCACCAGCCGAGCTGCGTTCCGGCGACGGCGACAACGGCCACGATCAGCATAATGATGGTTGTTTTTCTCATTTATGCCCCCGGCGCGGCGTAACCGCCCACAAAAAACCAGGCTAAAAACACCACTGCCGTTATAAAAATAACGACCGGAAAGACTATTCCAATTCTCATGCCATCCCCTGTCTCGGTTGAAATTCCGCCGTAGAGTGTACGGGCTTAATCAATGGTGAGAAAGCCCGTTTTGTTTTTTCTCTTTTTATCCTGATACATCGCCTCGTCTGCGGCGCGCAGCGCGCTGTCCGCATCGGTGTTCTCGGGGTCAACCTCCACCACGCCAAGACTGGCGCCCGGATAAAAGATACGCACGTTCCCGAGCCAGTATTCGCCGGCTATGGTGGCGCTGATACGGGTTTTAATCAGGTTCATCTGCTCGCTTTCGTGTTCACCTTTGCTCAGGCAGGCAACTAAAAACTCGTCGCCCCCCAGCCGCCCGATAATATCGTCCTGGCTCTGTTCGTGCGTGAGCCTTTTGCCTACTTCGATAAGGAACCGATCGCCCGCGTCATGGCCGTAGCGGTCGTTAATGAGCTTAAAGTCGTCCAGATCGATAAAGGCGATAATGGCGTTGCGCTTGAGATGCCGCGCGAGGGAAAACAGCGTCGTCAGGTTCTCGAAGATCGCCCGGCGATTCGGCAGGCCGGTCAGGGCATCGGTATAGGAGTGGGCGATAAGCGCGGCGTTGGCCTCGCGAAGCTGCGCCAGCAGCGACTCTTTCTGGATGTACTGGGCAATCAGCCCGGCAAACAGCTTCAGCACCTGCTCGCCGCGCTCGCTGAGCTGCTTTTTCGCGGTGCTGGTGGCGCAGAGCGTGCCGTACAGCGAGCCGTCGGCGAGGTGGATCGGAATGCTCATGTAGGTGGTTATGCCCAGCGCTTTCGCCGCCTCGCAGTCAGCCCAGCGCTCTGCGACCTCGTTGCTAAAAAAGGTGTCGCTATCAATCGCCCGTTTGCACAGCGTTTCCCCCCATGGAACGCTGAGTCCTTCCGGGATCTGCATCTGCTTGCTGTTGCGGGCGTACAGGATGTGCTGCAACCGGGCGTTGATATCCACTTTCGTCAGATAGGTCGACTCCATGTCGGTGACGATCTCCAGCATTTCAAGGAGCTGACGTACCAGGCTTTCAAGGGATTGCTCGGTGGCGAGAGTTTCTGAAACGCGGGCGAGAATGATATCGGACATGACGTAGGTTAACTCCAGTACAAACGCCGTCTGCATCTGTACTTATGCTGAAAATGTAGGCTGCGGGCATAGTAAAACACGAATATACATCATTTTATATATCCCGAAGAGGGGGAAGCGCAGGCGGGGCGGGCAAAAAAAAGCCCCGCCGTTGAGAGCGGGGCAAAACATCTTGATTACGGAATGATGTTCTCTGGTCATATCGAGAACCTGCACACTATAAAACCGAAAAGTGCAGCTTTAATGGAGAAATCATGGAGAAAGCGCCGCCGGAGGATTAGGCTTAGGCGTGTTAACTTTCAGAAGGAGTGAAAATGAAATACCTGTTGCTGGCCTTGGCCTTACCCCTTGCGGCCTGTTCCGCGTCAAAAACCAGCGTGCCGGATGCGCCAACACCCCCGCAGATCGGCATGGCTAACCCGGCGTCGGTCTATTGTCTGCAAAAAGGGGGAGAGCAGGTTCCGGTCCAGACCCCGCAGGGCGTGCGCACCGACTGCAAACTGCCGGGTGGCGAGGTGATTGACGAATGGAATCTCTACCGTCGCGATCGTCCGCAACCTTCCAGATGACAGCAAAACGCTGACTGCGATATACTTCTCTTTAGGAATATTCTTAACCACCAGTATTCACGCGAGAGAAGTATGTTTCAGCTAAAACCGGGCAGCCTGGCGATGATCGTTGGCGCACGTACCCCTGCGGGCCGCCGCAATATCGGAAAATCCGTTGAACTCTTTGGCCTGTGCCAGCCAGGGCTGCGTTTTGTGAACCCGGTTAACGGCGTGATGACGCAGCTTCCCGCTACCGCCGACCGCGCCCTGTGGCTGGTCACCGGCGATGTCTTTGCCTTCGATAATCAGCACGGTTTTGCCTTTGTTCGCCCTGAGCATCTGATGCCGCTCCAGCCGGACGCTGCCCCGCAAAGACTGGACGAACTGGCAATTAGCTAACCGTAAGATGGCGCAGCCAGTCGGCTAATACCCGCGCGTGATTTTGCTGCGTATCCTTTGCGCCGTAGAGCAGGGTGAGGGTCTCTTTTTTTGCCAGTGCGGCAAGACGCTGGCCTTCCTCCCTGTGCTGCGCAAGCTCTTCCCTGTACGCCTCGCTGAAGGCGGCAAAATCGATGGTTTCGCCGTGATACGCCTTGCGCAGCTCGCTAGAAGGGGTAAGCGCTTTACACCACTCGTCGAAGGCGAGATCGGTTTTTTTGACCCCGCGCGGCCACAGCCGGTCGACCAGAACCCGATAACCGTCTTCTGAGCTTGCCTGCTCGTACACGCGTTTGCATTGAATCATTATCGCTCTCCGTGATGTTCGTCCTGCACACTATAGCACTCCACTTTTGCCCACCCAATTTAAGGTATTGTGATAACAGCAAAAGATCGGTAGTCTGAGGCTCCTTATGTAATGTGATAATTCTTCGGCATAAGGACCTCCCATGGAACTCTCCCCGGTTAAAACCACGCTGCGCATTGCTTTAGTAGGCGATTACAATCCTGACGTTATTGCACATCAGGCGATCCCGTTAGCCATTGATGACGCCGCCGCCGTCCTTGAACTGACCGCCGATTATGACTGGCTCGCCACGACCGAGCTAACCAGCCCGGAAGATCTGGTGGGTTATGATGCCATCTGGCTGGTTCCGGCAAGTCCCTATAAAAATACCGAGGCGGCGTTTATCGCGGCGCGTTACGCGCGTGAAAACAGCGTGCCGTTTCTTGGCACCTGCGGCGGGTTCCAGCACGCGCTGATTGAGTACGCGCGCAACGTGCTGGGCTGGGCCGATGCCGCACACGCGGAAACCGACACCGAAGGCAGAATGGTGATTGCGCCATTAACCTGTTCGCTGGTGGAAAAAACCGATGCCATTGAGCTTCGCCATAACACCCTCATTGCGAAAGCATACGGCAGAGATGAAATCGTTGAGGGATATCACTGCAACTACGGCGTGTCGGCTGAGTTCGCGCAGGCGCTTGAAAGCGGCGATATGCGCGTAACGGGCTGGGACGAGCAGGGCGAGATTCGCGCGGCAGAGCTGATCATCCATCCTTTCTTTGTGATCACGCTGTTCCAGCACGAACGCGCGGCGCTGGACGGCCGTCCGGTGGTGCTGGCGCAGGCGATGCTTCGCGCGGCGCGCGGATAAAAAAAGGCAGACCGAAAGGTCTGCCTTTTTGCTTAGCGGGTCGCGATCTCCCGGTCGCGTCCGGCAAGCACGCCGCACACGGCCATCACCACCGACGCCAGCGCGCAGGCCATCAGCGGAATGCGCCAGTCCCCCGCCGAATCGTGAATTTTGCCCATCAGCGGCGGGCCGCAGGCTGCCAGCAGATAACCAATCGACTGCGCCATACCCGACAGCGCCGCCGCCTGATGCGCAGAGCTGGCGCGCAGGCCGATAAAGGTCAGGCCTAAAATCATGGTCGCCCCGGAGCCAAAGCCGAAAATCAGCGTCCACAGCACCGCCAGATCCGGCGCAAACCAGTATCCCGCCGCGCTGACGGCGCACATCAGCGCCACGCATCCGGCGATCCCGCGCTGATCTTTCAGCCGATGCAGAACCAGCGGCACCGCCAGCCCTGGAATGGCGGTGGCAAGCTGCAACAGACCGTGCATCGATCCGGCTTCGGCCTCGCTGTAGCCGTGGCTGAGTAAAATGGCGGGCAGCCAGCCGATTATCACGTAGTAAATCAGCGAGTTGATGCCGAGGAATAAAGTCACCTGCCACGCCAGCGCGGAACGCCAGATGGCGCGGTTGTGCAGCGCGCCGGCCCCCGTCACGGTGGCGACCGGAGCCTGCCGCCACTGGGGGAGCCACAGCAGCAGCGCCACCAGCGGAAACACCATCAGCATCAGCAGCGCGCCGTGCCAGCCCGCGCCTGCGGCAAGGGGAACAATCAGGGCCGAGCCCAGCGCCGCCGACGCGCCCATCGTCAGCGAGTAGGCACCGGTCATTCTGGCGACCTGCCCGGAAAAATCACGCTTGATCAGCCCCGGCAGCAGCACGTTGCCGAGCGCAATACCGCAGCCAATCACCGCCGTGCCGATAAACAGCAGCGGCGCCGAGGGCAGGGAGCGCACCCCAATGCCGACGCAGATCAGCAGCAGGGCGATAAACAGGCTGCGCTCGATACCCATGCGACGCGCCACGCCAGCCGCCAGCGGGGAAATCAGCGCAAAGGCCAGCAGCGGCAGGGTGGTTAGCAGCCCCGTTTGCGCGGTGCTTAAACCATAGTCCTGGCGAATGGTGTCGAGCAGCGGTGCCGCACCGGTAAAGGTGACGCGAAGCGTGGTGGCAATCATCAGGATGCCTGCAATCAGCAGCGCGCCCTGTTTCCCTGAGGGACGAAGTGCAGTAGTCATTGTTTTCTCGAACGTTAAAGCGAGCGCACACGATACCGATTTTCACGCCTGTTGAAATCAAGCTAAAATGACAGTTTATCGCTCATATCGGACAACTTAATGATTGGTCTGGGACTTGAAGGCTACGACCCCGACAGCCAGCACGACGCGGCGGTGGCGTTCCGCATCCGCGTGGTGGCAGAAGAACAGCACATTCCCGTGCACCAGCACCGCAAAGGGCAGCTGATCCTCGCGCTGGGCGGGGCCATTACCTGCGAAGTGGAAAATGCGATGCTGATGGTGCCGCCGCAGTACGCGGTGTGGATACCCGGCGGGCTGCCTCACAGCAACAAGGCCACGCCCAGCGCCCAGCTCTGCTTTTTGTTTATTGAACCCGGCGCGCTTGGCCTGCCGGAACGCTGCTGCACCCTGAAAATATCCCCGCTGGTGCGCGAGCTGATCCTGACCCTTGCCGCGAAAACGGCGCAGGAGCGCCAGCTGCCCGCCACCGCGCGGCTGATCGACGTGCTGTTTGACGAACTGCTGCTGCAACCGCAGGAGCACCTGCAACTGCCGGTCTCCGCGCATCCTAAAATCCGTCTGATGAGTGAAAAAATGGCCGAGGAGCCCGCCGGGTGGCAAACCCTCGGGCAGTGGGCGCACCACTTCGCCATGAGCGAGCGCAACCTGGCGCGGCTGGTGGTCAAAGAGACCGGACTGAGCTTTCGGCGCTGGCGGCACCAGTTGCAGCTTATCGTGGCGCTACAGCTGCTGATCCGCGGGCAATCGGTGCAGCAGGTGGCGCAGTCGCTGGGCTATGACTCCACCACCGCGTTTATCACGATGTTCAGAAAGGGGCTAGGGCAGACCCCCGCCCGCTATGTGGCGAATCTGGCTACGACTTCCCGATAAACAGCGACACCAGCCCGGCGGCGATCAGCGGGCCCACCGGCACGCCGCGGAACAGCGCCACGCCCAGCACCGTGCCCACCAGCAGCCCGGCGACCAGCGACGGCTGGCTGCTCATCAGCGTTACGCCTCGCCCGCCGAGCCACGAGACAAAAATACCGACGCCAATGGCTACCAGCGATTTCCAGTTCACAAAAGAGTGCAGAAGCGTTGAGGCGGGCAGCGTGCCGCTGGCGATCGGGGCCATCACGCCGATGGTCAGAATAATGATCCCGACGGTCAGCCCCTGTTTTTCGATCCACGGGAAGAAGGTGTTTAACGGGGTCACGCGCACGATGATCAGCACCAGAATGGAGATCGCCACCGTGGTGTTGTGGCTGATAAAACCGAGCGCGGCCAGAGCCAGAAGTATCATAAGAGTGGGGTCGAACATGACGGGATCCTTGCCAAAAAATAGTAAGCCCGCTTACTTTACGCGCAAACGCGAAAGCAAACAGGCTTTAATCAAAAATAACGCTATTTTTTGGGCACTTGCCTCAGATCAGGCGGTTAGCTGAGCCACCAGCGGGCTGCCGTCGCGCACGAACACAGGGATGGTATCCAGCGCCGCCTGCACCGAAATACGCTCGCCGCCCTTATAGCGTTCACCGTTCAGCGCAACCCAGCTGTCTCCGGCCGGGAGCCACACTTCGCGCTCGCGCTGCCCGGCGTGCATCACCGGGGCCACCAGCAGATCTTCACCAAACAGATACTGATCTTCCGTCTGCCAGCTTTGCGGCTCCTGCGGGTAGTGCCAGAACAGCGGACGCATCAGCGGATCGCCGTGCTGGTGGGCATTTTCATAAAGCGCATCTATGTACGGGCGCAGGGTTTCGCGCACCGACAGCCAGCGCTGCATGATGGCAAAGTTCTCCTCGCCGTAGCTCCACAGCTCGTTCGGGGAGCCGCTGTTGCACTGCGGAATACCGTCGCGATAGCGTTCCGGCGGCTGGATCTGCGGCTCACGGTAGCCGTGCATACGCAGCACCGGGGTAAAGACCGCCCACTGGAACCAGCGGATCAGCAGCTCGTGGAACGCCGGATCGTTCACGTTTCCGCCCTGGAAGCCGCCAATATCGGTGGTCCACCACGGGATCCCCGCCATGCCCATATTCAGCCCGGCGGCAAGCTGGTTGCGAAACGCGTGGAACGAGGAGTGAACGTCCCCCGACCAGGCCAGCACGCCGTAGCGCTGGCTGCCCGCCCAGGCGCAGCGCACCAGGTTCACGATGTCGGTTTCACCGTTGGCCTGCAACCCGTCGTAAAAGCCCTGGGCGAAATCACGCGGATAGCGGTTGCCCACCTCCAGCACCGGCCCGGCGTAATAGCGATAGTTGTCAAAATCGTAGGCGCGATATTCCGGCTCCGCTTCGTCGAGCCAGAACAGCGTAATGCCCAGATCGTAATAATTTTTCTTCACCGTATCCCAGACAAACTCCCGCGCCTGCGGGTGCGTAGCGTCGAAGAAGGTGGTATTGCCCATAAAGTCGAGGTTCACCTGCACGCCGCGCTCGCTGCTCACCAGCCAGCCTTTGGCCTTCATCAGCGGATAGAGCGGGCTGCGCGCCTCGACGGTCGGCCAGACGGACACCATCAGCGCGATGCCCATTTCGCGCAGCTCGTCGACCATCGCTTTCGGATCCGGCCAGTCGATCGGATCAAAGCACCAGGTCCCCTGATTGGGCCAGTGGAAGAAGTCGATCACCATCACCGACAGCGGCAGACTGCGGCGGCGATATTCCCGCGCCACGTCGAGCACCTCCTGCTGGGTGCGGTAGCGCAGCTTGCACTGCCACAGGCCGCTGATAAACGCCGGGGCCTGGGGCGGCGTGCCGGTGGCCTTGACGTACTGACGGGTGATATCGGCCACGCTGTCGCCTGCGGTGATCCAGTAGTCCATCTCGCCCGTGACCCGCGCGCGCCATTCGGTCTGATTTTTGGCAAAGCTCGCTTCGCCAATCGCCGGGTTGTTCCACAGCAGGCCATAGCCCAGGCTCGACTGCATAAAGGGCACGCTGGCCTGAGAGTTACGCTGCGCCAGCTCCAGCGTACAGCCCTTCAGATCCAGCCACGGCTGTTGATACTGGCCCATGCCGTAAATGCGCTCGTCCGGACGCGATTCAAAGCGCACCGTCAGCTGATATTTGCCGCCCGCCAGCGGCTTAAATTCGCGCCCGTCGAGCTTAAGGGCGCTGACGTATTTGTCCTGACTCTTTTCGCTGGCCCCGATCCCCACCGTGGAGCGCTGACGCCACATCTCTTCCAGCAGCAGCTCGCCGCGCTGGTTGTAGAAGGCGAGCTGGCCCTTGAGGTTCAGCGTGGCGGTGATGTTGCCGTTACGCAGGGTCAGGCTTTCGGCCTCCGCCGCGATCGCGGGCGAGCAGGCGGGCGCGGGCAGCAGCGCATGGGGCTCGTCGGTGAAGCCCGGCGCGCAGGTCGCCCTGACGCGGAGGCTGTTTTCCCCCCAGGGTTCGATACGCAGGATCTGACGTTCGAAACGCCACTCGATGCTGTCGGCATGTTGGATCAGCTCACTCATGAATAACGCGTCCTTTTAAGCAGTGTGTTTGGCGAGTTGGATAGATTTCATCGTGCTGTCGTCAAGCTTGTACCAGCGCAGCGTGGCAAAGGCGCAGAGCGACAGGATGCCGGGAATAATGGTGAAGAGGGCGATAATGCAGTACATCGCCGTGGTGGTCTGTTCCGAGGCGTTTGCCACGTAGCCGCTAAAGCCGAGCGTCCAGCCGACGATGGCGCCGCTGATGGCCATTCCCAGCTTAAGCACCGCCAGGAAGGTCGAGAAAATTACCCCGTCCATGCGCTTGCCCTGCTTCCATTCGCCGTAGTCGGCGACGTCCGCCATCATCACCCACATCAGGGTGGTGGTGGCCTGGTAGAGGGTGGAGACGATAAAGGTCATCGGCACCAGAATGAGCACCGATTTCGGGGCAAAGAACAGCGCGATGCTGAGCACGCCGGCCAGCACGGAGCAGTAGCCAAACATCTGCACTTTGCTGTAGTTCTGGGTCAGGCGTTTTGCCAGCGCGCTGCCCGCCGCTTTGCCGAGAATATGCGCGCCAAGCATCCACATAAAATAGCTGGCGCTGCCGAGATAATAGGTGACGAAATACATCATCGCGCCGAGGCGAATAACCCCAAAGCCAATGTTGGTTAATACCAGCACGGCGACAACGCGCCACTGATCGTTACGCAATAAATCACGCAGTTCAGCAAGGTAATTATTATGGGTCGCCGGGGCGTTAATACGCTCGCGGGTATTGGCAAAGCAGAACCAGAACATGACCACCGCCACGGTGGCCATTATTGCCATCGCCCAGCGATAGCCCAGTAATTTATCGTCGCCGCCTAAAAACTCCGCCAGCGGCATCATAAAGAAGGTTGACAGCGCGCCGCCTAACGTGGCGAGGAAAAAGCGATACGATTGCAGGGAAATACGCGCATCGTTATCAGGGGTAATAACCGCGCCCATTGAGCAGTAGGGAATATTAATCGCGGTATACATCAGCATCATCAGCGTATAGCTGACGGTCGCAAATATCATTTTGCCGTGCAGGTCGAGAGACTCCGGCACCGCGTAGGTAAGCAGGCAGCTTGCGCCAAAGGGCAGCGCCAGCCACAGCATCCACGGCCTGAATTTGCCCCAGCGGGTGCGGGTGCGGTCGGCGATGTAGCCCATCGCCGGGTCGATAATGGCGTCGGCGGTGCGCGCCAGCAGGAACATGGTTCCGACAAAGGCCGCCGGGAGTCCCACCACGTCAGTATAGTAAAACGTCAGGAAAATAATGACGTTATCCAGCCCGATATGGCTCGCCATATCCCCTAATCCATAGCTTATTTTTTCTTTGCGGGTAATTGTATCGGTCATGGTGATCGCCTGGCCCGTGTCAGTTTATTTTGAGGATGTTCTGATAAGCAGGATTGTCTATATCCTCCACGTTAACAATTGCGAGATTTGCCAACGGGATTACGTAAACTCCTTTTCGTGATACCGGTAACAAATTAATGAGAGCGATAATGATTTTTCAGCGAAGGCTATTTTTATTTTACGAATCGTTTCAGCGTCGCGTCATGTTTGTTTATAGACGATGTCATGCGGCTGTCATTATTTAGCGGTACAACAGAGAAAAGTTGAAGACGGGAGATGACCATGAACGATCCGGCCTTTATCGATATGCTCTGTATTTCAGGTTCCTTTTTTACCATTGCGCTGGTGCTGGTGGCCTCGGTGCTGATACTTGAGCGGCACGGATAAATCGCTCCGTCACGTATCCGTATTCAGAAATAATTTCAAGCCTCTTCTTTAGCTTATATTCTCTTCGCGCGTCGTTGTTCCGTTCTCTTCGCCCATGCAAAATTTTCAGCCTTAATCCTGTGCCTGTCGATTGCGTGTCGAGGGCATGTCACGCTATTTGCTCGGGCACATGAATGAAAAATAACACATTTACCCCTCATCCACTGGTTCTGTCGCTGCTGGTGGCGCTGTCATGCCCGGTGCTGGCGGCAGACAACCATGCTGCCGTGCAGCCGGACGATGACGACGTGATCACCGTGACCGCGCCGGTGCTCTCTCCGCTGGAGGTGGTCACGTCACCGAAAACCCCGCGCCAGCCGGTGCCTGCCAGCGACGGCTCTGACTATCTGAAAACCATCCCCGGCTTTAGCCAGATCCGCAACGGCGGCAGCAACGGCGACCCGGTGTTTCGCGGCATGTTCGGCTCGCGCCTGCGCCTGTTAACTAACGACAGCGAAATGCTCGGCGCCTGCCCGGCGCGTATGGACGCCCCGAGTTCCTATATCTCCCCGGAAAGCTATGACCTGCTGACGGTCACTAAAGGGCCGGAAACCGTGCTCTGGGGGCCGGGCAACTCTGCCGGGACCGTGCGCTTCGATCGCGAGCCGCCGCGCTTTGATAAAACCGGGATCAAAGGTGACGCCAGCTTCCTCGCGGCCTCTAACGACCGCTTCGATGAGAACGCTGACGTCAGCTTTGGTAATGAAGATGGCTACGTGCGCCTGAACGGCAACAAATCCAAATCCGGCGATTATAAAGACGGTAACGGCGACCGCCTGGCCTCGAAGTGGGACAAGTGGAACACCGACATGGCGATCGGCTGGACGCCGGATGCGGACACGCTGCTGGAGCTGACCGCCGGGCAGGGTAACGGCGACGCGAGCTATGCCGGGCGCGGCATGGACGGCTCCCAGTTCAAGCGCGAAAGCCTGGGGCTGCGCTTCAAGAAAGAGAATATCGGTGAGGTGTTCGACTCGCTGGATATGAGCCTCTACTACAACTACGCCAACCACATCATGGACAACTACTCCATGCGCTCGCCGGGCACCATGTCCTCCGGGTCGATGGGCGGCGGTATGTCGATGGGATCGATGGATATGTCGATGCCGATGGACAAACAGGTGGATCGCCGCACGGTAGGCGGCAGAATGATGGGCACCTGGCTGTGGTCAGATTTCCAGCTGCAAAGCGGCGTTGATATGCAGACCAATACCCACCGCAGCTACGAAGATGACGACAGTGCGGGCTGGCAGGAGGATGCGCGTTTCCACGACTACGGCACCTTCGGGGAGCTGACCTGGAACGCCACCGATCTGAGCAAAGTGATCGGCGGCGCGCGTCTGGACAAAGTCGAGGTGGATAACTTTACCGACGTGGGCAGCAGCAGCCGGGAAGATACCCTGCCAGCGGGCTTTTTACGCGTCGAGCATAACCTCGAGTCGGCCCCGGCGATGGTCTACGCGGGACTGGGCTATACCGAGCGCTTCCCGGACTACTGGGAGCTGTTCTCCCCGACCTACGGGCCGGACGGCACCTCGGACGTCTTCGATAACCTGAAGCCGGAGCAAACCACCCAGCTGGATATCGGCGCGCAGTATAAAGGCGAGAAAACGACGGGATGGATCTCGGCCTACGTCGGGCGCATCAACGACTATATCCTCTTCCTGTACGATCCGAACGACAGCCACGTCAGCCAGGCGGATAACGTGGACGCCACCATTATGGGCGGCGAAATGGGCGCCTCTTATCAGCTGAGCGATGAGTGGAAAACGGACGCGACCCTGAACTACTCCTGGGGTGAGAACACCGAGGACAACCAGCCGCTGCCGCAGATGCCGCCGCTGGAGGCGCGCATGGGGCTAACGTGGGAGAAGGGCGACTGGAGCTCAACCGGGCTGTTACGTATGGTGAGCCCGCAGCACCGCGTCGCGCTGAACGAAGGTAACGTGGTCGGGAAAGATTTTGACCAGAGCGCGGGCTTTGCGATTGTCTCGGCGAACGCCGCCTACAGGGTGAACAAGTTCCTGAAACTCAGCTCAGGCGTCGATAACCTGTTCGATAAAACCTACAGCGAGCATCTGAACCTGGCGGGGAACAGCAGCTTTGGCTACTCCTCCAACACGCCAGTGAATGAACCAGGACGCACCTTCTGGGCGAAGATGAACGTGACGTTCTGATGCCCTCCGGCCTGGGCTACTGGCGGCGAAACGCCACCAGCTCGGGCCGGGCGATACGCAGATAATCGGCGGTGTTCATGATCACCGATTTTTCCAGCAGACCCGCGTTAAAGGCGATTTCGTCAAAACGCTCAAACAGCAGCGGGTCGGCGACCAGCGCCAGATCCGGATGGAAGCTAAAGGGCGGAATAGCGCCAAAGACGCAGGCGGTCAGGGTATCGACCTCCGCCGGGCTAGCCAGCGACGCCTTAAGCCCGCCGAAATGGCTGGCGAGCTGGCTTAAATCCGCCTGCTGGTCGGCGGCCAGAATTGCCAGTACGTGTTTTTTCACCCCGTTGCCTTTCACTTTGCAGACCAGCGCTTTTGCCCCCTGTCCCAGCGCGGTTCCGCGAATTTCACTCACCGCTTCGCATTTTCCTACCGCCTCATGCTCCACGACGCGAAATTGCGCCTGCTGCCGGGTTAATAAATCGATCAGCTGCTGATGGGTCTCTGTGCCTTTTATTTCGTCAGCCATTTCTTCACCTTATTCATACCAGTACGCAGCGTTGTACAGTAGCACAGAATATTTTCCCGATGCGCCTCACAAAGTGTGTGGTTATTAACGTCGCGTGACAAAAACTGAAAAAAGCTCTGCTATTATCGGGATTCGGAATTTTCACAGGAGTGATGACAATATGAACAGGAAGTACAGAGAAATAGATTCCATCGTCCGGGGGCTAAATAACGCAACGGACGCACATTTTAAATGGCTGGTGAAAGTCTTGCGCTTTGTCGCCCGTCGTGACGCCGAACTGCCGGAAATTTCCTGTAATAACGCCTGGCAGCATTGTGAATTTGGCAGCTGGTTAAGGACCCAGCTGACGGGGGAAGGGGGCGATAAAAATTACCTCCTCGATATCGATAAAAAGCATATTGCCGTTCATCAGGCCTGCCGTGAATTGATTATTACGCTGGATAACGACACCCACAGCCCGGCGAATTTCGAGCGTTTTGAAACGGCGCTGCTGGGGTTCACCGATGCCCTGACGCGCTATAAAGTCCATCTTTTGCAACTGCGCACCAGCTACGATGCCCTGACGGGGCAGCCGCTGCGACGCATTCTCGACGAGTCGTTCGACAGCATGAACGATCAGTACAGCGATAACGGCCTGTTCCTGATGCTTATCGACGTGGATCATTTTAAAAAGGTGAACGATACCTACGGCCATCTTGCCGGAGACTGCGTGCTGCGCGCGCTGGCAATCAACCTGGAAGACAACATTCGCCGCGCCGAGTCCGTTTACCGCTACGGCGGCGAGGAGTTTATCGTGCTGCTTCAGGCCGAGAACAGCCGGGCGGCGACCCTGGCGGCAGAGAAAATCCGTCGCGCCATTGCGATGGTTGAAACCGTGGCCGGGGAACACCGTATTCGCGTCACACTGACGGCGGGCTTAACCCGCGTCCATAAGGGGGAACCGCTGCGGGAAGTGCTTGAACGGGCGGATATGGCGCTCTACAAGGGCAAACACGGCGGGCGCAACTGCACGATGCTGATTAATCGCCATCTCGACTGCCTTAACGTCAGCGCATAAAAGAACAGCCAGCGGGGACGCTGGCTGTCGGGTCAGGCATTGCTGGTGGAGGACTGTTTCTGGAACAGCTCCCGGAACACCGGATAGATGTCATCCTGATCGCGGATATGCTGCATCGCAAAGTTATCGAACATCGTTTGCAGATGCTCATATTCGCGCCACAGCGTCTGGTGGGCACGACGCGTAATTTCGATATAGCTGTAATAACGCACCACGGGCAGAATTTTCTTCGCCAGAATGTCATGACACAGCGGCGAGTCGTCTGCCCAGTTATCGCCATCCGACGCCTGCGCGGCGTAAATATTCCACTGCGCGGGGTCGTAGCGCTCCTTCACTACTTCATCCATCAGCTTCAGGGCGCTCGACACGATGGTGCCGCCGGTTTCCTGCGAGTAGAAGAACTCGTGCTCATCCACCTCTTTCGCCTGGGTATGGTGGCGAATATACACCACCTCCACGTTCTTATAGGTTCTGCTCAGGAACAGGTAGAGCAGAATATAAAAGCGCTTCGCCATGTCCTTGGTGGCCTGATCCATCGAGCCTGACACGTCCATTAAGCAGAACATCACCGCCTGGCTGGACGGCTCCGGGCGTTTTTCGTAGTTCTTGTAACGCAGGTCAAAGGTGTCAATAAAGGGAACGCGGTCGATCTTCGCGCGCAGCTCTGCAATCTCTTTACGCAGGCGCTCCTCTTCCAGCAGCTGTGCCGGTTCGGTGTTTTCTACCACCTTCAGGCTGGTTTCCAGCTCGCGCAGCTCGCGGCGTTTCCCCGCCGTCATCGCCGTGCGTCGCGCCAGCGAGTTTTGCAGAGACCGCACCACGCTGATGTTCGCCGGGACGCCGTTGGCGGTGTAGCCCGCACGATGGGTTTTGTACTCGTTAAGCTGGCGATGCTGATTCTTTTTCAGGTTCGGCAGGGCCAGATCCTCGAACAGCAGGTCGAGATACTCATCTTTAGAGATCTGGAAGACGAACTCGTCCTGACCTTCACCGTCCTGGCTCGCCTGTCCCTGACCGCTACCCGAACCGCCGCCGCCCCCCTGCGGGCGCTCGATTCTGTCGTTCTGCACAAAGTGATCGTTACCGGGATGAACGCGGTGGCGTAACCCGCCGCGCCCCTGATGGAACATCGGCTCGCTAATGTCATCCGTCGGGATAGACACGGACTCACCGCTGTCGACGTCGGTCACCGAACGCTTGTTGATGGCTTCGGAGATCGACTGTTTAATTTGCGATTTGTAACGGCGCAAGAAGCGCTGGCGATTCACCGTGCTCTTGTTTTTGCCGTTAAGACGCCGGTCAATAAACCAGGTCATATGCCCCCCGTACTGCATTTGCCAACTTACAGTGTCCTGATATCGCGGACATTTTTTGTAGGCCCGGCACGCGCACGCGCCGGGCACTGGCGTTAAGACGATTTACGCACGCGCAAATACCATTCGCACAGCAGGCGAACCTGTTTGCGGGTATAGCCTTTCTCCATCATGCGGTCGACAAAATCGTCGTGCTTTTTCTGCTCGTCGGTTGAGGTTTTGGCGTTAAACGAAATGACCGGCAGCAGCTCTTCGGTGTTCGAGAACATTTTCTTCTCGATAACCGTGCGCAGCTTCTCGTAGCTGGTCCAGTTTGGATTCCGCCCGTTGTTGTGCGCTCTGGCACGCAGCACGAAGTTAACTATCTCGTTACGGAAGTCTTTCGGGTTGCTGATCCCGGCCGGTTTCTCAATTTTTTCCAGCTCCGCGTTCAGGGATTCACGGTCAAACAGCTGGCCGGTATCCGGGTCGCGGTACTCCTGATCCTGGATCCAGAAGTCGGCGTAGGTCACGTAACGGTCAAAGATGTTCTGACCGTACTCCGAATAGGATTCCAGATAGGCGGTCTGGATCTCTTTGCCGATAAACTCGGCGTATTTCGGGATCAGATAGCCTTTGAGGAACTCCAGGTAACGTTCAGCCTGCTCCTGCGGGAACTGCTCGCGCTCAATCTGCTGCTCCAGCACGTAGAACAGATGCACCGGGTTGGCCGCCACTTCCGCGTGGTCGAAGTTAAAGACGCGGGAGAGGATCTTAAACGCGAAACGCGTGGACAGACCGTTCATCCCTTCGTCGACCCCGGCGTAGTCGCGATACTCCTGATAGGACTTCGCTTTCGGGTCAGTGTCCTTCAGGCTTTCGCCGTCGTAGACGCGCATTTTCGAGTAGATGCTGGAGTTTTCTGGCTCTTTCAGACGCGACAGAATCGAGAAGCGCGACAGGGTTTCCAGGGTGCCAGGGGCGCAGGGCGCGTGGACCAGCTCACTGTGGTTAAGCAGTTTTTCGTAAATTTTGATCTCTTCGGAGATCCGCAGGCAGTAAGGCACTTTGACGATGTAAACACGGTCAAGGAACGCCTCGTTGTTTTTGTTGTTACGGAAGGTCACCCATTCAGATTCGTTCGAGTGGGCGAGGATAATCCCGTTAAACGGCAGGGCGGAGATACCTTCCGTCCCGTTGTAGTTCCCTTCCTGGGTCGCGGTCAGCAGCGGATGCAGCACCTTAATCGGGGCTTTAAACATCTCGACGAATTCCATAATCCCCTGGTTGGCGCGGCACAGCGCACCGGAATAGCCGTAGGCGTCCGGGTCGTTTTGCGCGTGGTGTTCCAGCTTACGGATGTCGACCTTACCGACCAGCGCCGAGATATCCTGATTGTTCTCATCGCCGGGTTCGGTTTTGGCGATGGCAATCTGTTCCAGAATCGACGGCCAGACTTTGACGACGCGGAATTTGGTGATATCGCCGCCAAACTCGTGCAGACGCTTCGCCGCCCACGGCGACATAATGGTGCCGAGGTAGCGGTGCGGGATGCCAAACTCTTTATCCAGAATCTGCGCATCTTCCTGCGGGTTGAACAGGCACAGCGGGTGATCGTTAACCGGGCTGCGTTCGCCGTTGGCGCTCAGCACGTAAATCGGTACGCGCTGCATGAGTGCTTTCAGGCGTTCGGCCAGCGACGATTTACCGCCACCCACAGGCCCCAATAAGTAGAGGATCTGTTTCTTCTCTTCCAGACCCTGAGCGGCGTGTTTCAGATAGGACACGATTTGCTCAATGGCATCTTCCATACCATAGAACTCTTCAAACGCCGGATATCGGGCCACAACCCGATTCGAAAACAGACGGGAAAGCCGGGGTTCAAGGGCAGTATCAACCATGTTTGGCTCGCCGATAGCCATTAATAGCCGTTCTGCCGCATTGGCATAGGCACTGCGATCTTGCCGACAAATGGTAAGAAACTCCTGCAGTGTGAACTCTTCGTCCTTGGCAGCTTCGTAACGCTGGCGATAGTGATCGAATATATTCATGGCATGCCGTCCTTTCGTTTTTAGCACAGGATAAGAGCCGTTCGTATGAGTAGTGGAGGCTCCCGGAAGAGAATGTCTCGCACCTCACTGTCGAAGCAGCAACCCGTGTGCCAGGTCGGACGCTAAGTATCACGAGGTGTTCAGGTATTTCTCCTCTTAAATTAAAGCGTAGATGGCATTTGCAAAACTTGCATGGGACGAAAATTCAATTTCAATGACATATCAATAACTCATCCAAAAATTTCCGCCTTTGATATAAGGCGAAACGGCGTTTTTCATTTTGCTGTCACATAATTGAAAGCTGTCAGTAATCTGAAAAGGGGATAACAGGAGGTTTATTAAACTCATTAGCAGGCAAAAAATTTGGGTTGTTTGACAAGGGCGGTTACACTTCACCCGCTGATTATTTGACTACAGGAAAGAATGGATTGTGACCAAACTCAAACTTCTGGCATTAGGCGTACTTGTCGCCACCTCCGTTAGCACCGCACAAGCGGAAGATCAGTGGACTGTTGGCGCGGGTGTTGGCGTGATTAACAGCCCGTACAAACAGTACGACCGCGATGTGTATCCGGTACCGGTTGTCACCTATGAAGGCGATAACTTCTGGTTCCGCGGGCTTGGTGGCGGCTATTATCTGTGGAACGACACGGCCGATAAGCTCTCTATCATGGCCTACTACGACCCAACGCACTTCAAGCCGGGCGACAGCGACAGCCACGCAATGCGCCAGCTCGACAAGCGTAAAAGCTCCATGATGGCCGGGCTTTCCTACGTGCATAACACCCAGTATGGCTTCCTGCGTACCGCGCTGGCGGGCGACACCCTGGATAACAGCAACGGCTTTATCTGGGATCTGGCCTGGCTCTACCGTTATACCAACGGTGCGCTGACCCTGACGCCGGGTATCGGTGTGCAGTACAACAGTGAAAACTACAACGACTACTATTATGGCGTGTCCAGAAACGAGTCCCGTCGCAGCGGCCTGAAAAGCTATGACGCTGACGACGGCTGGGATCCGTACCTGGAACTCACCGCGAGCTACAACTTCCTCGGCGACTGGAACGTCTACGGCACCGGCCGTTATGTGCGTTTGAGCGACGAAGTGAAAGACAGCCCGATGGTCGACAAGTCCTGGTCCGGGATCTTCTCTGTAGGGGTATCCTACAAATTCTGATTGTGCATTATCACAGTGCAATCTATGCATCATAACGGGGCGCTATGCGCCCCGTTTGTTTTAGGGTGGTGCAATAAAGGAGAGCGAGATGAGTGCAAAAACGGTGATGTTTCCTGATAACCACATCCTCCCGGCAGTCGGGCAGGGCACCTGGTATATGGGCGAAAAGGCGAGCCAGCGTCAAACCGAAGCGGATGCACTGCGTGCGGGCATCGATCTGGGGTTAACGCTGATCGACACCGCCGAGATGTACGCGGAAGGCGGTGCGGAAGAGGTGGTAGGCGAGGCGATTAAAGGCCAGCTCGACAAGGTCTATCTTGTCTCGAAGGTCTACCCGTGGAACGCGGGCGGGCAAAAGGGGATAGCCGCGTGCGAGGCCAGCCTGCGCCGTCTGGGTACTGACTATATTGACCTTTACCTGCTGCACTGGCGGGGAAACTTCGGCCTCGATGAAACCGTCGAGCTGATGAGTACGCTTCAGCAGCAGGGGAAAATTGGCCGCTGGGGCGTGTCGAATCTCGATTATGACGACATGCAGGAGCTCTGGGGAACCGAAGGCGGTACTGAATGCGCTACGAATCAGGTGCTGTATCACCTGGCGTCGCGCGGTATCGAGTTTGATTTATTGCCCTGGTGTCAGCAGCAGGGTATGCCGGTGATGGCCTACTGCCCGCTGGCGCAGGCCGGGCGATTGCGCACCGGGTTGATGAATCATCCTGTGGTAAACGAGATTGCCCGCCATCATCACGCCAGCGCCGCGCAAATTTTGCTGGCGTGGGTGATTAGCCATCGGGGCGTGGTGGCGATCCCGAAAGCGGCGTCCATTGACCATGTGAAGGATAACGCGGCGGCGCTTGAGATTACGCTTTCAGCGCAGGAGCTGCTTGAGCTTGAAAAGGCGTTCCCGGCTCCGGCAGGTAAAACGCCGCTAGACGTGGTATGAGCGTTCATGCCCCTCCGGGAGAGGGGCAACGGGACGATTAGCGTTTAACGATGCTAATGGTCTGGGCCAGGCGAGTCGGGTTCTCGGCGCTGGCTTTTTGCAGTGGCGAAACGCAGGCGGTTTCGACGCACACGAAGGTTTTGTAGCCGTCGTCCGGCACGTCGCCCATGCTGACGGACAGCGCCGGGCCCGGGTTCCAGCCCACCACGTTGCTGTTGTGGCGGTGAACCACTTCAATGCCGCGGTTGAGGGTCGGATCGTGGATCACGCTGCACGCTTCCGGGTGCAGGTACACGCGGTCGGTGCGGTCCGGGAAGGTCTGAATGCCGTCGCTCAGTTTTCCCTCTTTAGCGTTGTCGACTTTGTCGATATAGCTATCGCCCAGGCCGCTGACCTGCACGGTGCTGATGTCGCCGACGTTGAAATAGGTGTGCAGGGCCGACGAAGTTTCGAACTCGCCGTGCGCTTCCAGCTCAATTTCACAGGTTTTACCCAGCTTAAAGCGCGCGTACAGGGTGAAGTCGTGCGGCCAGAGCTTGCGGGTTTCCTCGTTGTTGTGCAGCTCAAAGGTCAGCACCACGCCGTTATCATCTTCGTTGTGCGCTTTCAGCGTCCACTGTTGATTACGGGCAAAGCCGTGCGCGGGCAGGCCTTGTTCCGCCGCCGGGCCAAACCACGGCCAGCAGATCGGTACGCCGCCGCGAATAGCCGCGCCTTTTTTGAAAGAGGTGATGTCGCTGAGCCACAGGCCTTCCACTTCGCCTTCTGGCTTCCAGGAGAGGAGGTGAGCGCCGTTCAGCGCGACGGATGCTTTAACGCGCGGGTGATCCACCACGATAACGTCAGCATCTTCAATTTTGCGGTGGGAGAGCACAGGGGTAAGTTGTTCGACTACCGGAAGTGCAAAAATTTTATTAATCATTACGCAATCCTCTGTCTTTAAAGCAATAAAAAAGGCGACCGAAGTCGCCTTTTAGGATCAGGATCTCATCTCAACTTATTTGGAGATGTGAGCGATCAGGTCCAGTACTTTGTTAGAGTAGCCGGTTTCGTTGTCGTACCAGGATACCAGTTTAACGAAGTTGTCGTTCAGTGCGATACCTGCTTTAGCATCGAACACAGAAGTGCACACTTCGCCGTTGAAATCGGTAGAAACAACGTCGTCTTCGGTGTAACCCAGAACGCCTTTCATGTCGCCTTCGGAAGCAGCTTTGATTGCTTTCTTAATTTCTTCGTAAGAAGCAGCTTTTTCCAGACGAACGGTCAGGTCAACAACGGAAACGTTAGGAGTTGGAACGCGGAACGCCATACCAGTCAGTTTGCCATTCAGTTCTGGCAGTACTTTACCTACTGCTTTAGCAGCACCGGTAGAGGATGGGATGATGTTCTGAGCCGCGCCACGGCCGCCGCGCCAGTCTTTGTGAGACGGGCCATCAACGGTTTTCTGAGTAGCGGTAGTTGCGTGAACGGTGGTCATCAGGCCTTCAACGATACCGAAGTTGTCGTTGATAACTTTAGCCAGTGGTGCCAGGCAGTTGGTGGTGCAGGATGCGTTAGAAACGATGTCCTGGCCAGCGTAAGTTTCGAAGTTTGCACCACGAACGAACATTGGGGTGTTGTCTTTGGATGGACCAGTCAGAACAACTTTTTTCGCACCAGCGGTAATGTGTTTACGCGCGGTTTCGTCGGTCAGGAAGATACCGGTAGCTTCAGCTACAACGTCAACACCGATTTCGTTCCACTTCAGGTTAGCTGGATCTTTTTCAGCAGTAACGCGGATGGTTTTGCCGTTAACAACCAGGTGGCCGTCTTTCACTTCAACGGTGCCGTTGAAACGACCGTGAGTTGAGTCGTACTTCAGCATGTACGCCATGTATTCAGCGTCCAACAGATCGTTGATACCAACGATTTCGATGTCAGAACGTTCCTGAGCAGCACGGAAAACAATACGGCCGATACGGCCAAAACCGTTGATACCTACTTTGATAGTCATATATTCCACCAGCTATTTGTTAGTGAATAAAAGGTTGCCTGTAAAATTACAAAAACCTTACGCAGCGTCAAGCGGAATCGTGTCAATCATTGCGACAAATCAATCCTGTGACTAACGTTTGTGCGACTGACTCGCCTCACTTTCCCTTTGAGCTAGCAACCACATGGGGGCTGCGCCCGGAATTTTAAAGGGCTGTCAGGATAAAAATGTGAATGCGATCACAATTGCCTGTGCGCCTTTTCGCGACTAATAAGTTTAGAACAAAAGTCCACGCGCTGGTGTTAATGTTTTGTTAGAATCCGGGGCAAAAGATGTCTGTTTCTACAGAGAGATGTAAGCATATGTCGAATCAAAATAACCCTGAAGATCTGAAAAAAAACCTGACCGAAATGCAGTTCTACGTCACGCAAAATCACGGCACAGAACCGCCGTTTACCGGGCGTTTGCTGCACAACAAGCGTGACGGCGTCTACCACTGCCTGGTGTGCGATGCTCCGCTGTTTAACTCGCAAACCAAATATGACTCCGGCTGCGGCTGGCCGAGCTTTTTTGAGCCGGTCAGCGATGACGCGATCCGCTACCTGGAAGACACCTCGCACGGCATGAAGCGCGTTGAGATCCGCTGTGGGAAATGCGACGCGCATCTGGGCCACGTCTTCCCGGACGGCCCTCAGCCGACGGGCGAGCGTTTTTGCGTGAATTCAGCCTCGCTGAGCTTCACCGATGATGAAAACGGCGACCGGACAAAAGGTTGAAAAAACGATTCAGCAAATTATTCCTTTGAAAGGGGCGCATCATGAATATTGATGACATGGTTAACAGCATGACGCCGGAGGTTTACCAGCGTCTGGCGACAGCGGTCGAGCTTGGAAAATGGCCGGATGGCGTCGCGCTGACGCCGGAGCAGAAAGAGAACAGTTTGCAGCTGGTGATGCTGTGGCAGGCGCGCCATAACACAGACGCTCAGCACATGACCATCGACACCAAAGGTCAGATGGTGATGAAGAGCAAGCGTGAGCTGAAAGAAGATTTTGGCATCACGCCAAAACCGATTGCGACGATGAAATTGCAATAACGGTGCAGGTTGATGCCCTCTCCCGGCGGGAGAGGGCTTGATTGTCATGCTACTTGTGCGGGATCCCCAGCGACTCCGCCAGCTGTTTTGCCAGCTGATTGTTGTCGTCCGCGCCATACTCCCAGAACATCGCCCCGGCCAGGCCTTTCTCTTTGATATAGTCCGCTTTGATCGCTACAGAACGCGGGTTCTCATAGGAGATGGCAAACAGCGCGTTGCCGTCTGCGGATTTCACCGACAGCCACGGCACCTTCGCCTGGTCATCCCAGTGCTCGGTAAAACGCTTCTGCGGATCGTTCAGCAGCTTTTTGACGATATCGTTGTACTTCACGTAGGTGTCTTTCGTCAGGTCATAGCCCAGGGATTTAAACAGGCCGATTTCCGCCGGCCCGAAGTAGGGCTGCGTCACCGGGTTTTTCTGCGCGTCCGGTTTTGACCAGTCGATACCCGGCTCGACGGCGCGCTTCGGTACGCGACCGTAGAAACCAATCCCGAGGTTCATCTGCTGCGGCTTCAGCCCGGCGGCAAGGTAGTTATTCACCACAAAGTCCACGCTGTATTTGTCGGCGGCGGCAACGGTCGGCCAGGCGCTGGAGTCATACAGGTTGGCGTTGAAGTACTGCGTCCCGTAGGCCATGTCGTAGGTCATCAGGTTGATGTAGTCGAGCAGCGGGGCGATGGCCTTAATATCCACCCAGCTTTTCGGGCTTTCCGCATTCGCGCCCACCGCAATGGTGACCAGCTTGTTATGCCCAAAGGCGTCGCGCAGCTCTTTGAGCAGCGCGGTGAAGTTATCCCGGTCGGCCGGCTGGCTGGCAACCAGACCCCACGCGCCGTTCACCGGAAACTCCCAGTCGAGATCGATTCCGTCC
This sequence comes from Enterobacter sp. 186315, assembly GCF_053290175.1. Lineage (NCBI taxonomy): Bacteria > Pseudomonadati > Pseudomonadota > Gammaproteobacteria > Enterobacterales > Enterobacteriaceae > Enterobacter > Enterobacter sp. 186315. Next base: position 41,002 of record NZ_JBPTTK010000001.1, read on the forward strand.
AGACCGTATTTCGCCACAATTTCCTGCGCGGAGCGGATAAACACCGCGCGCGTCTCTTTGGTCGCCGCCGCGCCCGAGAAGCCGCGCGCGCCCCAGCCGCCAACCGAGAGCAGCACTTTCAAATTCGGATTTTGTTTACGCAGGGTAGGGATCAGCGCGAGGTCGGACGCCACTTTCGGAGACAGCCAGATCTGGTGCAGCTTCGCCGGATCTTTTAAGGCGTCGTTGGTTTCGTCTTTTTCATCGTTATAGACAAGACCGAAAGAGTAGTTGAGGTGGGTGATCTGGCGAACGTCGAGGGTGTGGATATCGCCTCCCGGCCCGGCGGTCACATCGCCGCCCCCGTTAAAATAGCCCACGGACATCAGTGAGCTGGCGGACGCAACCGACGCGCAAAGCAAGGGTAATGCTGCCAGCAATGGCAAACGTTTCATACGTGTTCCTCTTTGACATTCAAAAGTAACCACGCCACGGAAAGGCGTGGCGAAAAAACAGCGAAAAAAGAATAACATCGCCGTTTCGCTTAAGATGCGAGGGAGTTCACTTTATGGAGATTGGGGGGAGGGGGCGTTGCCGGGTGGCGGCTGCGCCTTACTCGACCTACGTTCTTTGGATATGTAGGCCGGGTAAGCGTAGCGCCACCCGGCTAAAGGTTTACGCGTGCGTTTCCAGCCAGTCTTCCAGCGTATACAGCGTTGCACCGGCGGTGGACATCTCCATAAACGCCAGCGCGCTGTCCTGCGGCTGAATATTCACGCCGCGACAGCCGTCGGTAATCACGTTTATCCGGTAGCCCAGTTGCAGCGCATCCAGCACGGTGAACTTCACACAGTAGTCCGTCGCCAGCCCCAGAACGATAAGCTCGGTGATCTCATGATGGCGCAACCACTCGTCCAGCGCCGTTTTCTGACGATGCCCGTTGTCAAAAAACGCGCTATAGCTGTCGATAGCGGGGTTCTCGCCCTTGTGGAACACGGCGTCGATGGCTTTTTGATCCAGCAGCGGATGCAGCGCTGCACCTTCTGTCTGCTGCACGCAGTGATCCGGCCAGAAGGTCTGCGCCAGTCCGTCGAGCTGCCCCTGGGTAAAGGGTTCAACGTTGTGCTGGCTGGCAAAGCTACCGTGGTTGGCGGGATGCCAGTCCTGGCTTGCCACCACCGCGTCACCGCGCGCTTTACACCAGGCGATCAGCGCGTTTGCCACGTCAACGGTGCTGTCGCCTTCCGCCACGGCCAGCGCGCCGCCCGCGCAGAAATCATTTTGCAGATCGACCAATAACAGAGCACGTTGCGTCATACAGCCTCCTTATTCGTCCGGGGTCAGCTCGCCGCGCAGGTTTTGCATCATCGCGCTGCGAATGGACTGCACGTCCAGATCCTGGCTCAGTAAATAGTGAAGTTTAGTCAGGGTCGCCTCAACGGTCATATCAAAGCCGCTGATCACCCCCGCGTGCGCCAGCGCGTTGCCGGTGGCGTACCCGCCCATGTTGACCTTGCCGGACATACACTGCGTCAGGTTCACCACCACGATCCCGCGATCGCTCGCTTCGTGCAGCTCCTTCAGGAACTCGCCGTTCTGCGGCGCGTTACCCACCCCGTAGGAGCGCAGGATCAGCGCTTTCACCGGCTGGCGCAGAAAGTTACGCACCACGTCTGCGGAAATCCCCGGGTAGATCGTCACCACGCCAATCGGCTGCGGGGTGATCGGATGCACAATCAGCTCTCCGGCGGTATGCGGCGCAGGCGGCGTACCCAGACGGCGAATGTGGATCCCGGCTTCCAGCAGCGGTTGCAGGTTCGGTGAGGCGAAGGCGTTAAACCCGTCGGCGTGCGCCTTAGTGGTGCGGTTGCCGCGATACAGACGGTTATTGAAGAACAGCGACACTTCGTTGATCGGGTAGTTGGCCGCCACGTAAAGGGAGTTGAGCAGGTTGATCTGCCCGTCCGAGCGCAGCTCCGCCAGCGGAATTTGCGACCCGGTGACGATAACCGGCTTGCTGAGGTTCTCCAGCATGAAGGAGAGCGCCGAGGCGGTAAACGCCATGGTGTCGGTGCCGTGCAGGATCACGAAGCCGTCGTACTTGTCGTAATTGGCTTTAATGTCATCCGCGATGTGCTGCCAGTCTTCCGGCGTCATATCCGAGGAGTCCATCAGCGGTTCATACTCGTGAATCGTGAAGTCGGGCATCTCCGGGCGATGGAATTCAGGCATCAGCGCCAGCTGGCGTTGCAGATGGCCGGAGACCGGGATATAGCCATTTTCAGAGCGCTGCATACCGATAGTACCGCCGGTATAGGCCACATAAATCGATTTCTTCTGCATGGTTGTCAGTTCTTGTTCTTCAAAGAAAAATCCCCTCTTCGCGGGAAGAGGGGACGGGAGTTAACGGACGTTAGCGCAGGTCAGGCAGAATGCGTAACGGCTTTGCGGATCGTTAAACGCCGCGAGCTTGTCGCTCTCTGCTTTCATGGCTTTCGCCGCCGTGGCGACCGGGGCAGGCAGATACGCCTGAAGCGCCTCCGGCAGCATGGCGCGCACGGAGCCGGACATGCTGTCCATCACCATATCCAGGAACGATGGCTCGTCCTGATAATATTCAACGTGCCACTGTTTCAGTTTTGCCAGCTCGGCCGCTTTCGCGACGGCATCGTCAAAATCACCCAGGCTGTCGACCAGACCGTTGCTTTTCGCATCCTGACCGGTCCAGACGTGGCCCTGAGCAATCTGGTCGATCTGCTCCGGCGTCTTCTTGCGCGAGTCGGCGACCAGCGTGATAAAGCGCTTATAGCCGTTCTCGATGCTGAGCTGCATCATCTCTGATACTTCCGGCGGCAGGGATTTGGTCACGGAGACATCCGCCAGCGGCGACGTGGCGACGCCGTCCGTATGCACGCCAAGGTAATCCAGGCTGTTCTCAACGGTGTTAATCACCCCGAAGATGCCGATGGAGCCGGTCAGGGTGCTTGGGTTCGCCACGATGTAGTTCGCTGGCGTAGAGATCCAGTACCCCCCGGACGCGGCCATACCGCCCATTGAGACCACCACAGGCTTACCGGCGGCGCGCGCGGCGGCCAGTTCAGCGCGGATCACTTCAGAGGCGCTGACGCTGCCGCCAGGGCTGTTGACGCGCAGCACAATCGCTTTCACTTTCGGATCCAGACGCGCATCGCGGATCTGCGACGCGGTGGTATCACCGCCGACGTTACCCGGGGTTTCCTGACCGTCCATGATGGCACCGTTAGCAAACACCACGGCGATGCTATCACCGCTGTCATCCGGTTTTTTCGTCGTGTAGTCGTACATGCTGATCGCGCTGTAGTTTTTATCCTCTTTGCTCCAGCCAAACTGTTTGGTCAGGGATTTTTCAATCTCTGCGCTGGTGCCCAGGGCATCAACCAGTTTGTTATCCAGCGCGTATTTCGCGGTATCGCCGCCGGTCTTGCGCAGACCGTCCAGCACGCCCTGCGCGCCAGGGAAGACCTGCTCAGCGGCGATCTGGCGGTTCGCGGCGATGGTGCCGAGATAGTTCTGCCACAGCTCGCCAATCCAGCGGCTGTCCGCTTCACGGGCGGCAGGAGACATGTCGTCACGGATAAACGGCTCAACGGCTGATTTATAGGTCCCAACGCGGAAGACGTGCGTGGTCACTTTCAGCTTGTCGAGCAGGGATTTGTAGTACAGGCCGTTGGTGGCGAAGCCGTGCAGATCCACGGTGCCCTGCGGGGAGAGCCAGATTTTATTGGCGAAGCTCGCCAGGTAATATTGCCCCTGCGAATAGCTATCGCCCACGGCAATGACCGGTTTCCCGCTGTCGCGGAACTCGCGCAGGGCCTTACCGATGTACTGCATAGACGGCTGATCGGCCCCGGCAAAATCTTTCAGATCCAGGACGATCCCGGTGATGTTGCGGTCGTCTTTGGCCTTACGGATGGTGTCGACGATATCGAACAGGGAGTTTTCCTGTAGGCGATCGGAGGTGGCACCAAACAGCTGGCGGCCAATCACGCCCAGACGGTTGCTGGTGGAGGGTTTGTCAACAATCACCCCGGTGATATCCAGCAGCAGCGCGCCACGGGTGGCGTGTTGCGCCTGGCTGGAGCTGCTGATGTGCATCCAGATGCCAACGCAAACCAGAACCAGGAAGATGAAAAAGATGTTCATCACCAGGTTGCGGACGAAGTTAAGCAGTCGCCACGTCCATTTAAAGAAACCGGCAAAGATTCGCCAAAGGGTTCGCATGTATTCTCCCTAAACCAGAAAATGACTGTATCCGTCGTCGGTGGACGGCAATGTGGAGGTTATCGTAATGACCCAACCGCCACTTGTCAGCAGGAATCGCCCGCCGCGCTGTAACAAATTCTGCTGTCGTGTTAATTTTGTGAGTAAATTTCAAGACAGGAGTTAACCAATGGACGCACTTGAACTGCTTGTTAACCGTCGTAGCGCTTCCCGTCTGGCCGAGCCTGCGCCTGCGGGCGAGCAGCTGGAAAACATTCTGCGCGCCGGACTGCGCGCGCCGGATCACGGCACGCTCCAGCCGTGGCATTTCTTTATTATTGAAAACGATGGCCGCGAGCGCTTCAGCGCGCTGCTGGAGCAGGGCGCGATTGCCGCCGGGCAAGATGAAAAAGGGATCGACAAGGCCCGCAACGCGCCGTTTCGCGCGCCGATGATCATCGCCGTGGTGGCAAAATGCCAGGCCGACCATAAGGTGCCGGTGTGGGAGCAGGAGATGTCCGCAGGCTGCGCGGTGATGGCGATGCAGATGGCCGCCGTCGCGCAGGGCTTCAACGGCATCTGGCGCACCGGGCCGCTCACCGACAGCCCGGCGGTGCGTGAAGGCCTGTCGTGCGGCGAGCACGATAAAATCGTCGGTTTCCTCTATCTCGGCACGCCGCAGCTTAAGGCCTCCAGCACCATCAGCGTGCCGGACACGTCGCCTTTCATCAGCCGTTTATAAGAACGCGCGCTAAACTGTCTGGATTCTGAGCATCCGCCGCAGAATTCAGACAGTCATACTTACCTCTTTATGGAATGAGCGCTACCATAGCGCGATTGTGATATCAGGAGATGTTCATGAGCGAGCAAACCATTCGTTTAACGCAATACAGCCACGGAGCCGGTTGCGGTTGTAAAATTTCCCCGAAAGTGCTGGAAACCATCCTGCACAGCGAACAGGCGAAGTTTGTCGACCCGAACCTGCTTGTCGGTAACGAAACGCGTGACGATGCAGCGGTTTATGACTTAGGTAACGGCACCAGCATTATCAGCACCACCGACTTCTTTATGCCGATTGTCGATAACCCGTTCGACTTCGGTCGTATTGCGGCCACCAACGCCATCAGCGATATTTTCGCGATGGGCGGCAAGCCAATCATGGCGATTGCGATTCTGGGCTGGCCGATCAACACCCTGGCCCCGGAAATCGCCCGCGACGTGATTGAAGGCGGGCGCTTTGCCTGCCAGCAGGCGGGCATTGCCCTCGCAGGCGGCCACTCCATCGATGCCCCTGAGCCTATCTTTGGCCTCGCCGTCACCGGCGTGGTGCCGACCGAGCGCGTGAAGCGCAACAGTACGGCGCAGGCGGGCTGCAAGCTGTATCTCACCAAGCCGCTCGGCATTGGCGTTCTCACCACCGCCGAGAAAAAATCCCTGCTGAAACCGGAACACGTGGGCCTGGCAACGGAAGTGATGTGCCAGATGAACCTCGCGGGCGCGGCGTTTGCCAACATCGACGGCGTGAAGGCGATGACCGACGTCACCGGCTTTGGCCTGCTCGGCCACCTGTCCGAGGTGTGCCAGGGCGCGGGCGTACAGGCGCAGGTCTGCTATGAGGCGATCCCAAAACTGCCGGGCGTTGAAGAGTACATCGCGCAGGGCGCCGTTCCCGGCGGCACGCAGCGCAACTTCGCGAGCTACGGCCACCTGATGGGCGAGATGCCGGAAGCGTGGCGCAACCTGCTGTGCGATCCGCAAACCTCCGGCGGCCTGCTGCTGGCGGTCACCCCTGAGGCGGAAGCCGAGGTTCAGGCGGCGGCCGCTGAGTTTGGTATTACCCTGACGGCCATCGGCGAGCTGGTGACGGCGCGCGGTGGACGTCCGATGATTGAGATCCGTTAATTCGATGCGGTTGTTTATTGCCGAAAAGCCGAGCCTGGCGCGCGCCATTGCCGATGTGCTGCCAAAGCCGCATCGCAAGGGCGACGGCTTTATCGAGTGCGGTAACGGACAGGTGGTGACCTGGTGTATCGGTCACCTGCTCGAGCAGGCGCAGCCGGATGTTTACGACAGCCGCTACGCCCGCTGGAACCTCAACGATTTGCCTATCGTGCCGGAAAAATGGCGGTTGCAGCCGCGTCCGTCGGTCACCAAACAGCTCAACGTCATTAAGCGCTTTCTGCACGAGGCGTCTGAAGTCATTCACGCGGGTGACCCGGACAGAGAGGGGCAGCTGCTGGTGGACGAGGTGCTGGATTATCTCGAACTCGCCCCCGAAAAGCGCCAGCAGGTGCAGCGCTGCCTGATTAACGATCTCAACCCGCAGGCCGTGGAGCGCGCTATTTCCCGCCTTCGCGCCAACAGCGAGTTTATCCCGCTGTGCGTGTCGGCGCTGGCGCGCGCGCGCGCCGACTGGCTTTACGGCATCAACATGACCCGCGCCTACACCATTCTGGGGCGTAACGCGGGCTATCAGGGCGTGTTATCGGTCGGTCGCGTTCAGACCCCGGTGCTGGGGCTGGTGGTGCGTCGCGATGAAGAGATCGAGAACTTCGTCGCTAAAGACTTCTTTGAGGTGAAAGCGCATATCGTCACGCCAAAAGACGAGCGTTTTACCGCCACCTGGCAGCCCAGCGACGCCTGCGAATCGTATCAGGATGAAGAGGGAAGGCTGCTGCACCGCCCGCTGGCGGAGCATGTGGTCAACCGCATTACCGGCCAGCCTGCGATTGTCACCAGCTATAACGATAAACGGGAATCAGAACCCGCGCCGCTGCCGTTTTCCCTCTCCACCTTGCAGATTGAGGCCGCCAAACGCTTCGGCCTGAGCGCGCAGAACGTGCTGGATATCTGCCAGAAGCTTTATGAAACCCACAAGCTCATTACCTATCCGCGTTCCGACAGCCGCTATCTGCCGGAAGAGCACTTTGCCGGACGCCACTCGGTGATGAACGCTATCGGCGTTCACGCCCCGGATCTGCTCCCGCAGCCGGCGGTGAATCCGGACACCCATAACCGCTGCTGGGATGATAAAAAGGTGGATGCCCACCATGCGATCATCCCGACCGCCCGCGCCAGCAAGGTCAACCTGACGGAAAACGAATCGAAGGTGTACAACCTCGTGGCGCGTCAGTACCTGATGCAGTTCTGCCCGGACGCGGTGTTCCGTAAATGCGTCATCGAGCTTGAAATTGCCAAAGGCAAGTTTGTCGCCAAAGCGCGTTTCCTCGCCGAGGCGGGCTGGCGCACGCTGCTCGGCAACAAAGAGCGCGACGAAGAGAACGACGGCACGCCGCTGCCGGTGGTGGCAAAAGACGACGAGCTGCTGTGCGAAAAGGGCGAGGTGATTGAGCGTCAAACCCAGCCGCCGCGCCATTTCACCGACGCCACGCTGCTGTCGGCCATGACCGGGATTGCGCGGTTTGTGCAGGATAAAGATCTGAAGAAGATCCTGCGCGCTACCGACGGCCTCGGCACCGAAGCAACCCGCGCGGGGATCATCGAACTGCTGTTCAAGCGTGGATTCCTGGAGAAAAAAGGGCGCTATATTCACTCGACTGAGCCGGGACGCGCATTGATTCATTCGCTGCCTGAGCTGGCCGCCCGACCGGACATGACGGCGCACTGGGAATCGGTGCTGACGCAAATCAGCGAAAAGCAGTGCCGCTATCAGGACTTTATGCAGCCGCTGGTGGGAACGCTCTACCAGCTGATCGATCAGGCGCGCAGCACGCCGGTGAAGCAGTTCAGAGGAATGGTGGCACCGGGCGGCGCGAAGAAACCGTTCAAAAAGAAAAAGCGCGTTGCCGCGTCATAAATCATAAATTCATGCCTGAAAAATGCCCGGTGGCGCTAACGCTTACCGGGCCTACATTGGCGGGTTTTCTCCCTCTCCCCGTGGGAGAGGGCACCTGACCGCACAATAAAACTTAAATCACACCCTGACCAATCATCGCATCCGCCACCTTCACGAACCCGGCGATATTCGCGCCGCGCACGTAGTTGGTCTGCTGCGCGTCGCCGCCGTACTCCACGCAGGCGTGGTGGATATCCAGCATGATGTGGTGCAGACGCGCGTCCACTTTCTCTGCTTTCCAGCCCAGACGCGCGGCGTTTTGCGCCATCTCAAGCCCGGAGGTTGCCACGCCGCCGGCGTTGGCCGCTTTACCCGGTGCAAACAGCACGCCCGCCTCCAGGAACAGATCCGTCGCTTCGATGGTGGTTGGCATGTTCGCCCCTTCGGCTACCGCCTTCACGCCGTTGGAAATCAGCGTGCGCGCGGCCTCTGCGTCCAGCTCGTTCTGGGTGGCGCACGGCAGGGCGATATCCACCGGCACGCCCCACGGCTGCTTGCCTTCCAGGTAGGTCAGACCAAACTCGCGGGCGTAATCCGCCACGCGGCCGTCGCGGCTGGCTTTGATTTCGCACAGGCGCGCCAGTTTTTCGGCGGTGAAGCCGGCTTCGTCCACCACGGTGCCGCTGGAGTCAGAGGCGGTCACCACGCGGGCGCCGAACTGCATTGCTTTTTCAATCGCGTACTGCGCCACGTTGCCGGAGCCGGAAATCGCCACGCGCATTCCTTCAAAGCTCAGGCCGTGACGCTTGAGCATCGCCTCGGTGAAATAGACCAGACCGTAGCCGGTCGCTTCCGGGCGGATCAGGCTTCCGCCAAACGAAAGACCCTTACCGGTGAACACGCAGGCGCTGTTGTTGGAAAGCTTTTTCATCATCCCGGCCATAAAGCCCACTTCGCGACCGCCCACGCCGATATCGCCTGCCGGAACGTCGGTGTCCGGACCAAGATGGCGATACAGCTCGGTCATCAGCGCCTGGCAGAAGCGCATCACTTCGCCTTCGCTTTTGCCCTTCGGATCGAAGTCGCTGCCGCCTTTACCGCCGCCCATTGGCAGGGTGGTGAGCGCGTTTTTAAAGGTCTGCTCAAAGCCGAGGAATTTCAGAATCGATAAATTCACGGACGGGTGGAAGCGCATACCGCCCTTAAACGGCCCAATCGCCGAGTTGAACTGCACGCGCCAGGCGCGGTTAACCTGCACCTGATTGCGGTCGTCGACCCAGGTCACGCGGAACTGGATCACGCGCTCTGGCTCCACCAGTCGCTCAAGCAGCGACATCTGACGATAGCGCGGGTTTTCTTCTAGGAATGGCCACAGGGTAGTCATGACCTCGCGCACCGCCTGAGCAAACTCGCTCTGGTGCGGGTCGCGCTGTTGAACGTGGGCAAGGAAAGTTTCCAGAGAGCGTGTCTGATCCATAGATATAAGAACCTCTTATGTTTTTTATGTGTGTTGCGTAGTCGATTTATGCTGTTTTTTCGACTATATCACCCGCACTACTTTGTGAAGCAAGCGGAAATTTCGCCCTAAAGTGAAATTCATCATAACGCCCGGGTCATAACGAAAAACGATGACGCGAGAAATTTAAGTTCCTGGCAGGATTACCGTTATAGTCATTATCAGAAGACGACAAAAAGAGAACGCTATGAACCGTTATGTGACGATCGCACTACTTGCCCTGGTCTCCGCAGGGGCCCAGGCCGACCGCATTCGCCCGGATGTCGAGGTGAATGTCCCGCCAGAGGTATTCAGCACCGGCGGGCAGCGTTCGCAGCCCTGCAATCAGTGCTGTATTTATCAGGATCAGAACTATTCAGAAGGGGCGGTGGTAAAAGCCGACGGCGTGCTGTTGCAGTGTCAGCGGGATGAGAAAACCATCAGTACGAATCCGCTGGTCTGGCGTCGCGTAAGAGGATAAAGGCGTTCAGCAGGGGGATATCCGCAGGCGCTAATGCGTAAGTTAGCGCCTCTTGCGGCGAGCACCACACCAGCGCGCTGTGGTAATGCGCCGTGACCTCGCCGCGAAATTCCGGCACGTGCCAGGCGTGAAGATGAATCAGCCGCTGCGACACTTCCCGCTGATGGCTGGCGACGTAGCGCCCGGGGCTGGCATCTATGCCTAACTCTTCGCGCAGCTCGCGGATTAGCGCCTGCGGCTGGGTCTCTCCGGCTTCGACTTTCCCGCCCGCAAATTCCCACAGCCCGGACTGGTCGGCGTGAGCCGGACGCTGTGCCAGTAAAATTTTGCCATCCCGTTCAATAATGGCGGCCACAACATCGATAGTTTTCAGCATGGTTATCAATACTTGCTCGCAAAAAACGACATATTATCTTGCCCTTTCAAAGAGTCCAGCCATCAGGAGAGTCCGGTGAAAGAGACACCCGCCTGGGTAGCCCCCGTCAAAAGCCTGCCCGCCAGTTTAAAACCTATCGCCGCCATGCAGAAAAAACACTTTGGTGCCGTGCTCAATCCCACCCGCTGGTGGGGGCGAATGCCGCGCCTGTTCTGGCTGGTGGCGCTGTTTGTCGGCTTCCTTGAACGCCGCAGTGCACGCTTAAGTCCAGTAATGCGATCGCTGATAATGACCCGCGTATCGCAGCTCTGCCGCTGCGATTTTTGCATTGATGCCAACAGCCTGCGTCTGGCTGAGCGCAGCGGTGCGCTGGATAAAGTGCAGGCGGTCAGCCGCTGGCAGGAGGCCACGCTTTTCACCGACGAAGAGCGCGTGGCGCTGGCCTATGCCGAGGCCGTCACCGCCACGCCGCCGCAGGTGGACGACGCGTTAAAAGCGGCGTTAAAACGGCACTTTACCGACGACGTGATTACCGAAATGACCGCGCTGATTGCGTTTCAGAACTTATCCGCGCGGTTTAACGCGGCGCTGGATATTCCGGCCCAGGGGCTGTGCGCCACCTTCAAAGAGAAACCGCATGTTTGATAAGCATCTGCATCCGCGCCTGAAACCTGCTTTAAACCAGATCGCGGCGGCGCTGGATAAGCCCTGCATCACCCCCGACGGCCTGACCCTCGCCGGCTTTGCCGTCGGCGTGCTGGCGCTGCCTTTTCTGGCGCTCGGCTGGTATACGGCGGCGCTGGTGGCGATCGTGATTAACCGCCTGCTGGATGGCCTGGACGGGGCGCTGGCGCGTCGGCGCGGGCTGAGCGATGCGGGGGGATTTTTAGATATCGCGCTCGATTTCCTCTTCTACGCGCTGGTGCCGTTCGGCTTTGCGCTCGCAATGCCGGGTGAAAACGCGCTGGCCGCCGCGTGGCTGCTGTTTGCGTTTATCGGCACCGGAAGCAGCTTTCTGGCCTTTGCAGCGCTGGCGGCGAAGCACGATATCGCTAATCCGGGCTACGCCCATAAGTCGTTTTATTACATCGGGGGGCTGACGGAAGGGACGGAAACGATCGTGATGTTCGTGCTGTGCTGCCTCTTCCCGGCGTACTTTGCGTGGTTCGCGTGGGTGTTTGGCGCGTTGTGCTGGCTGACCACCGCAACGCGCATCTGGAGCGGGTATGTGACGCTTAAATATTCCCTCGCCCCAAAGGGGAGAGGGGGTGACATCACTTAACGTGAACTCTCAGGCCCGCGCTCCCCGGTGGAGACCGGGTTCTTCGGATTGCTGCTCCATTCGTACCAGCCGCCGTCGTAGACCGACACGTTGTTCCAGCCCATCGCCCGGGCGTACATAAAGGTTTCGGACGCCCGCCAGCCCGTACCGCAGTAGAACGCTACGTGCTGGTCGGGCAGGATATTCCAGGTCTTCCACATCTCGGCGATGTCGTCCGCGCTGCGCATGGTGCCGTCCGGGTTATGGAAATCTTCCATGTGGGTGGCGTCGCTGCCGGCGTGACCCCAGCGGGCGCCCGCAATTTCACCTTTTGGCTTGATGTAGCTGTAGCCGCTGGTTTCACCGATAAACTCCGGCCACGAGCGGATGCTGACCAGCGACGCGTCCTGACGATGCAACATGCCGCGCGCCTGTTCGGTATCGACCATCAGCTGCGGCTGGCCGGGGATCGGCGCGCCAAAATCAGCAGCGGGTTTGACCTCGGCGGGCATTCCGCGCTCAACCGGCAGCCCGGCGTCAGACCAGCTTTTCCAGCCGCCGTCCAGAATGCGCACATCCTTCACCCCGGCGTAGAGCATGATCTGCGCGACGCGCGCGGCGGCGTAGACGTCACGGCCATACAGGATTACCGTTGTGTCGTGCCGAATACCGTGTTTCGCCAGCATCGCTTTCAGCTTGTCGTCAGACACCTTGTTCCACAGCGGCTCGCTCTCTACCTCGTTGGTGTCCACATAGCCCGCGCCCGGAATATGGCTCAGCAGGAAATACTTCGGCGCGCCCCAGCCCGCTTCCAGCACTTTCCACGTTTTCTCCGGGGCGGCCACCACCGGTTTGTTTTGCTGAAGCTGATGCAGCCACTGCGGATAAACCAGCTGTTCAAAGTGGGCTAAACGTTGCAGTCGGGCAGGGTTTTGCAGCGCATCGCTCAGGGTCGAAACCAGCGGATAGCCCGCTTTTTCCAGCCGCGCTTTTACCGCCTGGTTATCCGCGTCGCTGCCGTAGAGCGCAATCGGGGTGGACGGAGTCAGCTGATGCTGCTTAGCCCAGCCGCGGAGCTGCTCGTCGCTCATCGCGCCAAGCCAGGACGCCGAGAGATTAAGCGCGGCGGGTTCATGTCCGGAGGGGCCGCTCAGCGTCTGCGGCCAGCCGTTGTAGAAGGCGCTAACGCGGGTATCAATCACTTTGCCGCGCTGCTGTTCAAGCTGGGAAAGGGTCATGGAATGGGGCATATCAGCCGCCACGGAGGAGGTTGAAGCGAGGCCGCAGAGCAGGGCCAGCGCGGTCAGTTGAGAAACACGTTTCATCGATAAACCTGACGTCAAAAAAAGAGGCGCTCATTGTCATCTCCCCGAGCTCAGAAAACATTGCGTTAGCACAGCTTGCGGCGTGTTATTGCCAGCGGGAAATCTGAATCACCTCTCCGCCGGGCGGAATATCTTCTTCATCGTGTGTGACCAGCACGACCGGAATATTCCGCGCGCGAAGGGTCTCAAACACCCAGGCGCGAAACGCCGCACGCAGCGTTTTATCCAGCCGACTGAACGGCTCGTCCAGCAGCAGCGCCTGAGGTTCGGCAAGCAGCGCGCGCAGCAGGCTGATCCGGGCGCGCTCGCCGCCGGACAGCGTCGCCGGATCGCTGTTGTAATGCCCGCCCAGCCCGGCGGAGCCCAGCGCCTCCTGCACCGCCGCGTTGCGGGCGCGTCCGGTTATCCGCGCCGGAAGCGCCAGCAGTAAATTTTGCCCGACGCTGAAGCTGTCAAACAGCAGGGCGTCCTGAAATAAAATCCCCAGACCGCGCTGCTCAACGGGCAGCCGATCGCAGCGCCGCTCTCCCAGCCACAGCTCCCCCTGGGCGGTAAAATCCGCAGACAGCGCGCCGATCATCCACGAAAAGAGGGTCGATTTCCCGCTGCCGGATGGGCCCATTAGCGTTACGATCTCCCCCGACGACACGCTGAACGTGACCTCGTGAAAAAGCGGCTTGATGGTGAGATTTTTAACGCTCAGCATTAGCGTAATCCTTGTCGATAGCGGCCTGCGAGCCGGGAGAGAAGCGCCGCGAGGGCGAAGACGCAGCCGGTTAACAGCAATAGCCCCAGCGCGCGGCCAGCGAGGGTCGGAATGCTGCCCCCGCTGCTGAGCGCCACGGCGTCGGTGGTGAGCGTGGTAAAGCGCCCCGCGCCGAGCCACAGCGTGGGCATGTACTGCGCCATGCTGACGGAAAAACCGGTGGCATAAGCTATCAGCGCCGGGCGAACCAGCAGCGGGCATTTGACCAGGCAGAAAATCTTCCCGCGCGACCAGCCGAGCGTTCTGGCAATCAGTATGAGGCGCGGATCGAGCCTGCGCCAGGCGGGCTGAAGCACCAGCAGCGTCCAGGGCAATACCCACAGCAGATGGCTCCACAGCACCGCGCCGTATTGGCCGTCCACCCCGAGCCACAGGGCGAGAGAATATTGCCCGTAGACCAGCGGCAGCGCTGGAAGCGCCAGCGGCAGCCATACCCACCACGCCCCGCGCTGCGGTCCCCATTCGAGCCACGGCATCAGGACGGCGAGCGCCAGCAGGCTCGACAGCAGCCCCAAAGAAAGACTGGTGATGTAAGGGGCAAGCGCGGCATTCCCGTGCCGGGCCAGCAGCACCAGCACCATCGTGCAGAACAGCCCGCAGGCGGGCAACAGCCAGCCGACGGGTAACGATCGATGGCCGACGTGCCGCGCGCCGCTGACGTTCGGCAGGGTGCGCCGCCAGGCTCGCCAGAGGCCGTACCCGATGCTCGCCAGCACCGCCAGCATCAGCAACAGCAGCAGGCATAACAGCGTCCCTTTTGCCTGCTGGTCGGCATCGCCCTGATTCAGCCACTGCCAGGCCAGCACCGCCAGCGTCGGGGGATTGCCCGGCCCGAGCACGATCGCCACATCCACCACCGAGAGCGACCAGGCCAGCACCGCCAGCATCACCGCCCCCAGCGCAGGGGCGATGGCAGGCAGCACCAGCCAGCACAGGCGCTGAATACGCCCGTAGCCAAAGGTGCGCAGCACCACGTTTTGCTGCGCGAGCCGTTTTTCGGGCAGCACCGCGTAGATGGCCCACAGCACGAACGCGCTCTCTTTTATCGCCAGCGTGATGCCAAGACCTATCCCCGCGCTGTCCTGCTGCGCGGAAAGGGCCGGAAACAGCTGATAAAAAACGCCGCCCTCGGCAAACACCAGCAGGGCGCTGGTGGCGAAAGCGACGTGGGGAACGGCGAGCAGCCACGGCAGCCGGGCGCTCAGGCGCTGCCAGCGCTCGCCCGGCCACAGGGCGGACACCAGCAGCAGGGCGATAAACAGCGCGCCCAGCGTGGCGATCAGGGCCGAGACCAGGGTGGCGATAAACGCCTGCGGAAGCTGCGGATCGCTGAGCAACGCCTGCCAGCGGGCGGCCGAAAAGGCGGGCGCGAGCAGCATGGCTCCCGCCGGGATCAGCGGGAGATAAATCACCGCCATCGCCAGCCAGACAAGGCCGCTTAGCGCGTGCCGTAGCGGCGAAGCCATTCCTGCTCCAGCGCGTTAACCCACGCCGCGTGCGGCTCCGGGAGCATCTCCGGCAGTCCGTCGGTGGTGTGGGCGCTCAGTTTTTTCGCGTCGTCCGGGGATAGTTTGTTGCTGTCCAGCACGCTCGGATCGCCCCAGACGGCAGGGTCCGCTTTGCGGATCTGCGCCTGCGGAGAGAGCAGGAAATTCGCCACTACCTTAGCAGCCGCGCTGGCGCTGGCGTTCACCGGAATGGCGACGAAGTG
Source organism: Enterobacter sp. 186315 (assembly GCF_053290175.1). Classification (NCBI taxonomy): domain Bacteria; kingdom Pseudomonadati; phylum Pseudomonadota; class Gammaproteobacteria; order Enterobacterales; family Enterobacteriaceae; genus Enterobacter; species Enterobacter sp. 186315. The sequence goes on from NZ_JBPTTK010000001.1 coordinate 56,431, forward strand.
AACGTTGCCGAGCATCCCCTTTTTAAAGCCGAAGCTGTAGCTGTCGGCGGGCAGCTCGCCGCTGGCGACTTTCTGCCGGGCGTGGGCGGGGTTGAAGGTGAGCGACATCGCCAGACTGCCGCTGGCTAACAGGGCGTCCATCCGCGCCGGGGAGGGCGGGAAGTCTTTCCCTTTGCGCCACAGCAGCGGGTGCAGCCTGTCAAGATACTGCCACAGCGGCGCGGTCACCTGCGCAAAGCGGGCATCGGGGGCGGTTTTCAGCGCGTCCGGCTCGGTGGTCAGCGTCAGCAGGAGCTGTTCCAGAAACGCGGTGCCGGTAAAGTCGGGCGGGCGGGGGTAGCTAATTTTACCGGGATGCGCGGCGGCAAACGCCAGCAGCGCCTCGGTATCGTTGAGCGCGGCGGGCAGCGTCGCTTTACGGGCAATGAAGGTGAGCTGCGCGCCGCCCCACGGGGATTCGGCCCCGTCGGTTGGGATGGCAAAATCTTCCGTCACCGGCTTGCGCTTATCCACAAACTGCCAGTTCGGCAGCGTCTGCGCCCAGCCGGTTTGCAGCAGGTTGGCCTCTTTCAGGGTGCGGAAGTTCTCGCCGTTGACCCACAGCAAATCGACCGAACCGTGGGTTTTACGCCCGGCGGCATCTTCGGTCTGAATACGTTTAACCGCATCGGCGGCGTCCGCCAGATGAACGATATTGAGCGTGATGGCGTAGTGGGTTTTCATCTCGCCGCTCACCCAGTCGAGGTACTGGTTAACCGCCGGATCGCCGCCCCAGGCGTTAAACCAGACGGTCTGGCCTTTGGCTTCTTGTTGAATGTGCTGCCAGCCGTCGGCGGCAAAGGTGGAGCCTGCCAGCAGCAGGCCTGTCAGAAACGCGCAAAAACGCACACGGCGCATAATGCCTTCCTTAAAGAGAGGTGTGAGAAAAACGAGAAAACAGCCAGCGGGTCGCCAGCGGCAATAACCCCAGTAGTGTAAAGGCGATAACCGTTCCCGGCGACAGAATATCGTGCAGCGAGGTCAGTTTTCCCAGCTCGCGTCCGGCGTTCAGAAAGATAATCGTCGCGGGCAGCATCGCCAGCTGGCTCACCCACCAGTAGCGGCTAACGCTAAGACGGGTCAGCCCGGCGAGTAAATTGACCATGAAAAAGGGAAACAGCGGCATCAGGCGCAGGGCGAAAAGATAAAAGGCGCTGTCGCGATCCATCCCTTCATTCACGGTTCGCATCTGCCGGGCAAACCGCTGCTGCACCCAGTCGCGCAGCAGGTAGCGGCTCACCAGCATTGCCAGAGTAGCGCCAAGAGTAGAGGCGAACGACACCAGCAGCGTCGCTTCCCACAGGGTAAACAGCGCCCCGCCGAGCAGGGTGAGGATCGCCGCGCCGGGAATCGAGAGGGCCGAAACCAGCACGTACAACGCGAAATAGAGCGCCGCGCTTTGCAGCGGAAAGTGCTGCACCTGCGCAAGCAGCGCCTGATGATGCGCGCGCACCGAGTCCAGCGACAGCGCTCCCGGCGGCAGTAACCAAAAGGCCAGCGCAAAGGCGCCCAGAAGGGCGCACATGAAGAGTAATTTTTTAACGTTCACGCGGAATTAGAGCTTGAATTTCGCCCATACCGGCGCGTGGTCGGACGGCTTATCCATGCTGCGGATGTCGTAATCAATGCCGGTTTCGATGCAGCGTTCCGCCAGCGGCGCGCTGGCCAGCAGCAGGTCGATGCGCAGGCCGCGGTTGTCATCAAACCCTTTCGAACGGTAGTCAAACCACGAGAAGCGATCCTGGGTTTCCGGGTTCGCGGCGCGGAAGGTGTCCACCAGACCCCAGTCCATCAGGCGCTGCATCCACTCGCGCTCTTCCGGCAGGAAGGAGCACTTACCGGTGCGCAGCCAGCGCTTGCGGCTGTCCTCACCGATGCCGATATCCAGATCCGTAGGGCTGATATTCACATCACCCATGATCAGCACCGGGTTCTCTTTTTTCAGCTCGTGGGTCAGGTAGTCCTGAAGGTCCTGATAAAACTTCGCTTTAGCCGGGAATTTGGTCGGGTGGTCGCGGCTTTCGCCCTGCGGGAAGTAGCCGTTAATGACCGTGATATTGCCGAGGGCGGACGGGATTTCCGCCATGATGATGCGGCGCTGCGCCTCTTCGTCATCGCCCGGGAAGCCGCGACGCACCGAAACCGGGGTCTCTTTGGTCAGCAGCGCGACGCCGTAGTGACCTTTCTGTCCGTGATAGAAGACGTTATAACCCAGTTTCGCCACCTCTTCGAGGGGGAACATGTCGTCGTGAACCTTTGTCTCCTGAAGGCCAATCACATCCGGCTGATGCTGTTCAACGATGGCTTCAAGTTGGTGAGGGCGGGCGCGCAGGCCGTTGATATTAAAAGAGACAAATTTCATAGTCGCTGCCAGTGCAAGGTGAATAGTGCATGGATGGTAGCAGAATTTGCCGCGTCTGTTACTGGGTATAACCAATAACTGCGACAGATCGTGCCGACGGTGCAAAATTTGCACCATTCCATTGCGCCTCGCCCTAAAAGGGTGCGTAAACGACCAATAAATTTCGCTGGCGATCACAATTCCAGAATTATATTTGGCCTGTGCATACTCTTTCATGTTTTCGTTCGGCAAACCGCCGCTTGTCATAAAAATATTCACTTTTTATGCACTAACAGTGAATAACTCCATATCGTAACCTGTTGATATTCTGTTGCCTCACCCCGTTTATGCATTTTTATCGCTGGCTGGCACGAAGTGTGCAATCTACATTCACAGTGCAAACACTCAATTATTTAACATCTAAATAACTTTTTATTTACCGGATGAGGTCGCTATGTCTCTGTCAATTACGCGTGAAAATTTCGATGAATGGATGATGCCGGTTTACGCTCCGGCGGCTTTTATTCCGGTTCGTGGGGAAGGCTCGCGCCTGTGGGATCAGCAGGGTAAAGAGTACATCGACTTTGCCGGGGGCATTGCGGTAAACGCGCTGGGCCACGCGCACCCGGCGCTGCGTCAGGCGCTGAACGACCAGGCGGCGAAGTTCTGGCATACCGGGAACGGCTACACCAACGAGCCCGCGCTGCGCCTGGCGAAAAAACTGATCGACGCCACCTTTGCCGAAAAGGTTTTCTTCTGTAATTCGGGGGCGGAAGCCAACGAAGCGGCGCTGAAGCTGGCGCGTAAGTTTGCCCACGATAAATTTGGTGCGCACAAAAGCGGCATCGTCGCCTTCAAGAACGCCTTCCACGGCCGCACGCTGTTTACCGTCAGCGCGGGCGGACAGCCTTCCTACTCGCAGGACTTCGCGCCGCTGCCGCCGAACATTCGCCACGGCCTGTATAACGATCTGGCCTCCGCCCGCGAGCTGATTAACGACAATACCTGCGCGGTGATCGTCGAGCCGATGCAGGGCGAGGGCGGCGTGCTGCCCGCGCAGAAAGATTTCCTCCAGGGCCTGCGCGAGCTGTGCGATCGTCACAACGCGGTGCTGATTTTTGATGAAGTTCAGACCGGGGTCGGGCGCACCGGCGAGCTGTACGCCTACATGCACTACGGCGTCACGCCAGACGTGCTCTCTACTGCCAAAGCGCTGGGGGGCGGCTTCCCGATTGGCGCGATGCTCACCACCGATAAATTTGCCAGCGTAATGACGGTCGGCACCCACGGCACCACCTACGGCGGAAACCCGCTGGCCTCTGCGGTTGCCGGGCAGGTGCTGGATATTATCAATACGCCAGAAGTGCTGAACGGCGTGAAGCAGCGCCACGACTGGTTTGTCGAGCGGCTGAACGCTATTAACGGCAAAACCGGCCTGTTCAAAGAAATCCGCGGTCTGGGGCTGCTGATTGGCTGCGAGCTCACCCCGGAATTTGCCGGAAAAGCGAAGCTTATCTCCCAGGAAGCGGCAAAGCTGGGCGTGATGGTGCTGATTGCCGGCGCCAACGTGGTGCGCTTTGCCCCTGCGCTGGTGGTTAGCGAAGAAGAGATTACCACCGGGCTTGACCGCTTTGCGCTGGCCTGTGAAAAGGTGAAGTCTGAGGTGTCATCATGATGGTCATCCGTCCCGTTGAGCGCGGCGATCTCGCCGGGCTCATGCAGCTTGCCGGTAAGACGGGAGGCGGGCTGACCTCGCTTCCTGCCGATGAAAAAACGCTGTCGGCGCGCATCGAGCGCGCCCTGCAAACCTGGCAGGGGACGTTGCCAAAAAGCGAACAGGGCTTTGTGTTCGTGCTGGAAGATACCGACACGGGCTCCGTGGCGGGGATTTGCGCCATCGAGGTGGCGGTCGGGCTTAACGACCCGTGGTACAACTACCGCGTCGGCACCATGGTTCACGCCTCGAAAGAGCTGAACGTTTACAACGCGCTGCCGACGCTGTTTCTCTGTAATGACCACACCGGGGCCAGCGAGTTGTGTACGCTGTTTCTCGACCCCGCGTGGCGCAAAGAGGGCAACGGCTATCTGCTCTCGAAATCGCGCTTTATGTTTATGGCCGCCTTTCGCGATCGCTTTAACGAAAAGGTGGTGGCCGAGATGCGCGGCGTGATCGACGACACCGGCTACTCGCCGTTCTGGGAAAGCCTGGGCGAGCGCTTCTTCTCGATGGAGTTCAGCCGCGCGGACTATCTGTGCGGCACCGGGCAGAAAGCCTTTATCGCCGAGCTGATGCCTAAACATCCTATCTATACCCATTTCTTAAGCCCGGAAGCGCAGGCGGTCATCGGCGAAGTCCATCCGCAAACCGCGCCGGCCCGCGCGGTGCTGGAGAAAGAGGGCTTCCGCTACCGCAACTACGTGGACATCTTTGACGGCGGGCCGACGCTGGAGTGCGATATCGACCGCGTGCGCGCCATCCGTAAAAGCCGTCTGGTTGAGGTAGCGGAAGGCCAGCCCGCGCCGGGCGAATGGCCTGCGTGCCTGGTGGCGAACGAACAGTATGAAAATTTCCGCGCCATGCTGGTGCGAACCAACCCGAAATGTGAACGTCTGGTGCTGACGCCCGCGCAGCTGGATGCCCTGAAATGTAACGCCGGGGACAGGGTGCGCCTGGTGCGACTCTGCCCTGAGGAGAAAACAGCATGAGCTTATGGATCAACGGTGACTGGATAACGGGCGAAGGTGACGCGCGCGTCAAAACCAACCCGGTGGGAAAAGAGGCGCTCTGGCAGGGGAATGACGCCAGCGCCGCCCAGGTGGAGCAGGCCTGTCAGGCCGCGCGCCGCGCGTTTCCGGCGTGGGCGAAGCAGCCTTTCTCCGCGCGCCAGGCGGTGGTCGAGAAATTTGCCGCGCTGCTGGAGGCGAACAAAGCCGGGCTGACGCGCATTATCGCGTCGGAAACCAGCAAGCCGCGCTGGGAGGCCGCCACGGAAGTCACGGCGATGATCAACAAAATCGCCATTTCGGTGAAGGCCTACCACGCCCGCACCGGCGAACAGCAAACCGACATGCCCGACGGCGCGGCGACGCTGCGCCACCGTCCGCACGGCGTGCTGGCGGTGTTTGGCCCGTACAACTTCCCCGGCCATCTGCCGAACGGCCATATCGTCCCTGCGCTGCTGGCGGGCAATACCGTTATCTTCAAGCCGAGCGAGCTGACGCCGCTCACGGGCGAAGCGGTGGTGAAACTCTGGGAGCAGGCCGGATTACCGCCGGGCGTGCTGAACCTGGTGCAGGGCGGACGCGAAACCGGGCAGGCGCTGAGCGCGCTCGGGGATATCGACGGCCTGCTGTTTACCGGCAGCGCAGGAACGGGCTATCAGCTGCATCGCCAGCTGGCGGGCCAGCCGGAAAAAATTCTGGCGCTCGAAATGGGCGGCAACAATCCGCTGATTGTGGAAGATCCTGACGACATCGACGCCGCCGTGCACCTGACAATCCAGTCTGCCTTTATTACCGCCGGGCAGCGCTGCACCTGCGCGCGCCGTCTGCTGGTCAAGCGGGGCGAGCAGGGGGATGCGTTCCTGACGCGGCTGGTGGAGGTGAGCGCCCGTCTGGTACCCGGGAAATGGGACGCCGAGCCGCAGCCGTTTATCGGCGGGCTGATTTCAGAGCAGGCGGCAGAAAATGTGCTGAATGCCTGGCAAGCGCACGTCGCACGGGGCGCGAAGACCTTACTCGAGCCGAAGCAGGTTCAGCCGGGAACCTCGCTGCTGACGCCGGGGATCCTCGACATGAGCGGCACGACGAACGTGCCGGACGAAGAGGTGTTCGGCCCGCTGCTGTGCGTCTGGCGCTATGACGATTTTGACGGCGCGATTGCGATGGCGAACAACACCCGCTACGGCCTGTCGAGCGGGTTGATTTCCCCGCAGCGTGAAAAATTCGACCAGCTGCTGCTGGAGGCGCGCGCCGGGATCGTCAACTGGAACAAGCCGCTGACCGGAGCGGCGAGTACCGCACCTTTTGGCGGGGTCGGTGCCTCCGGCAACCATCGCGCCAGCGCGTGGTACGCCGCCGATTATTGCGCATGGCCGATGGCGAGCCTTGAAACCGCCGCCCTGACGCTGCCGGACACGCTCAGCCCGGGGCTGGATTTTTCGCAGGGGAACGATCATGAAAGCGCGTGAAGTGAACTTTGACGGCCTGGTGGGGCTGACGCACCACTACGCCGGGCTGTCGTTTGGCAATGAGGCCTCGACGAAGCACCGTTTTCAGGTGTCGAACCCGAAGCTTGCGGCAAAGCAGGGGCTGCTGAAAATGAAAGCGCTGGCCGATGCCGGGTTCCCGCAGGCGGTGATCCCGCCCCAGGAGCGCCCGAACGTGCCGGTTTTGCGCCAGCTTGGGTTTAGCGGCACCGACGAGCAGGTGGTCGAAAAAGCGGGCACGCAGGCGCCGCAGCTGCTCTCCGCCGCCAGCTCGGCCTCGTCGATGTGGGTGGCGAACGCGGCAACCGTCGCGCCCTCTGCCGATACGCTCGACGGTAAGGTGCATCTGACCGTCGCTAACCTGAACAATAAATTCCACCGCGCAACGGAGGCCGAGACCACCGAGCGCGTGCTGAGCGCCATCTTCCGTAACGGGGAGCATTTCAGCGTCCATCAGGCGCTGCCGCAGGTGGCGATGTTTGGTGACGAGGGGGCGGCTAACCATAACCGTCTGGGGGGCGATTACGGCGAGCCGGGACTCCAGCTCTTTATCTACGGGCGGGAAGAGGGCGGCCAGACGGCGCCGACGCGTTATCCTGCGCGTCAGACGCTGGCGGCAAGCCAGGCGGTGGCGCGGCTGAATCAGGTCAATCCGCAGCAGCTAATATTTGCCCAGCAAAACCCGCTGGTAATCGACCAGGGGGTGTTTCACAACGACGTGATTGCCGTGTCGAACCGTCAGGTGCTGTTCTGCCACCAGCAGGCGTTCGCCCATCAGGAAAAACTGCTGGCGACGCTGCACGAGCGCGTGCCGGGCTTTACTCCGATTCAGGTGCCGACCGACGCCGTGAGCGTGCAGGATGCGGTGGAAACCTACCTCTTCAACAGCCAGCTTCTGAGCCGCGACGACGGCAGCATGATGCTGGTGCTGCCGCAGGAGTCGCGCAACCACGCCGGGGTGTGGCGTTATCTGAGCGAGCTGGTGCAGGGCGATAACCCGATTGATGAGCTGCGGGTGTTCGATCTGCGCGAAAGCATGGCTAACGGCGGCGGCCCGGCCTGCCTGCGCCTGCGCGTGGTGCTTACGCCGCGGGAGATGCAGGCGGTGAACCCGGCGGTAATGATGAACGACACGCTTTTCAACACGCTCAACAACTGGGTCGATCGCTACTATCGCGACCGATTAACCCAGGCCGACCTGGTCGACCCGCAGCTGCTGCGCGAAGGGCGCGAGGCGCTGGATGAACTCACCGCCATTCTGCAACTGGGGGCGGTTTACCCGTTCCAGCGCTAAGGAGCCGTTATGGAGAATTTACTGGCGCTGACGCTGGCGGATGAAACGCCGCAGCAGCAGGAGGGGGAAGGCCCGTCGTTTCACTGGCGCTGGCTCGGGCGAGGCGTGCTGGAACTGGCGCCTGCCGACGGCGCGCCGCTGTCGCTTCTGCTGTCAGCTGGCGTTCACGGCAATGAAACCGCTCCGGTGGAAATCGTCGATCTGCTGCTTCATGCCCTGTTTCGCGGGGAGATCGCCCTGAAATACCGCACGCTGGTGGTACTCGGCAACCCTCCGGCGCTGGCGCAGAACAGGCGCTATCTGGAAAGCGATATCAACCGCATGTTCGGTGGCCGCTGGACGCAGTTCCCGGATAGCGACGAAACCGACCGCGCCCGGTGGCTGGAAACGGTGGTGACGGATTTCTTTGCTTCGGCAGAGGGCGCGCGCTGGCATCTCGATCTGCATACGGCGATCCGCGCCTCGTACCACGTACGTTTTGGCGTATTGCCCCAGCGTAATCAGCCGTGGGATGACGATTTCCTCAGCTGGCTGGGGGATGCGGGGCTGGAGGCGCTGGTATTCCATCAGGCGCCTGGCGGCACCTTTACCCATTTCACCTGCGAGAAATTCGGGGCGTTAGCCTGCACGCTGGAGCTGGGCAAAGCGCTGCCGTTCGGGCACAACGATCTGACGCGATTTTCGCCAACGCACCACGCGCTTCGGGCGCTGCTGGGGGGCACCGCGCCAGAACACGCGCCGGATCCGGTGGTGCGCTATCGCGTCGTTCAGCAAATCACCCGGCGCAGCGAGGCGTTCCGGCTGCACATGGCGGCTCACACGTTGAACTTCACGCCGTTTCGTAAAGGGGTATTGCTCGCGGAAGATGGCGACGAGCGCTACGAGGTACACCACACCACCGAATATGTTTTATTCCCGAATCCCTCGGTGGCGTTTGGCCTGCGGGCCGGGCTGATGCTGGAAAAATTATCCTGAACCATTCCCCTCTTCATCATAGAGGGGAAATTATTTTCTTAGCGATAAACGCTTTCGCGTTATTTGCAGATTATTCCTGGATAACTGCTTTATTATTAAACATCACTTCGCTATACTCCTTCACAATCTCTTTAAAATCATCGCGTTGAATATTTTCGTTTCAACTCTCCACGCTTTTTCCTTAATTTCTCCATAATTGTCGATAATCTGTTTTTTACACTTTCATTGTTTTACCGTTGCTCTGACTAATTGACGTTAAACCCCGTAAAGTTAATCTCGTCAACACGGCATAGCGCCGAAGAATAACTGAAAGAAAGGAAATAAATTATGCGTAAATTAACTGCACTGTTTGTTGCTTCTACCCTGGCTCTGGGCGCTACCAGCATGGCGTTCGCCGCAGATACCGCGACCACGACTACCACGGCGGCACCGGCCGAAGGCAAAATGATGATGCATCATAAAGGCAAGCCGGGTATGCATCACGACATGATGTTTAAAGACCTGAACCTGACCGATGCGCAGAAACAGCAGGTGCGCGACATCATGAAAAGCCAGCGTGACCAGATGAAACGTCCTCCGCTGGAAGAGCGCCGCGCGATGCATGACATCATCGCCAGCGACAGCTTCGATAAAGCTAAAGCCGAAGCCCAGATCGACAAAATGGCCGAGCAGCACAAAGCCGGAATGCTGGCCCGCATGGAAACCCAGAACAAGATCTACAACATTCTGACCCCGGAACAGAAAAAGCAGTTTAATGCCAATTTTGAGAAGCGTCTGACAGAACGTCACGCGCCGGAAGGTAAAATGCCTGAATCAGCCGAATAATCGGTTACACCTCTTAAGACCGCCGGAGTCCTGTCCACAAAAGCGCAATCGCTGTGGGCAGGTCCGGCGGTTTTTTTCTTTCATCGCCCTCTAAGGCTTGCCCGCTCTCCTGCCGATAATACGTCTGTGATGACCCAACGATAACAATCAGGCGCGCACGATACCTGTGTCGATGCGCTGGCGCGCTGCGCCTTTCAGGAGTGGTGATGGAGTTCTTTGATATCCGTAAGATGCCGGTCAGTCTCTGGCGTAACGGCGCGGGCGAAACGCGTGAGATTTGCTGCTTTCCCCCCGCCACGCGCGACTTTTTCTGGCGCGCCAGTATTGCCTCTATTGCCAGCAACGGTGAATTTTCTCAGTTTCCCGGCGTCGATCGGGTGATCACCCTGCTCGAGGGCGGCGAAGTGACGCTGGACGCCGGCCACGCCTTTTGCCACACCCTTAAGCATCATCAGCCCTACAGCTTCGTTGGCGACCTGCCGGTTAAGGCGCAGCTGACCGACGGCAGGATGTCGATGGATTTCAACATCATGACCCGCCGCGACCGCTGTAAGGCCAAAGTGCGCGTGGCCGACCGCACCTTCACCACCTTTGCCTCTCGCGGCGGCGTGGTGTTTGTGCTGAGCGGGGCGTGGCAGCTAGGCGACAAACTGCTCACCGCCGATCAGGGCGCCAGCTGGGAAGAGGGGACGCACACGCTGCGCCTGCTCGAAGCCAAAGGCACCCTGCTGTTTAGCGAGATTGTCTGGCTGGCAGGTCACTGAGCGTAATGACCTCATAGCTGCCGGCGAGCAGCGGCTTACAGAGGATTTTGTAGCCGTCGTGATCGAACCCGGCGGGCGTGCGCAGCAGTTCGCTGGCCTCGCTCAGGCTATCTACCGCGCCCAGCCACAGCCAGTTGTGGATGATATGGTAATGCGTCATCCCTTCCCGGGTCTCTTTCAGCGCTACGGCACCGTCCCAGGGCCAGCAGTTGACGCTGATCGAGGTCAGTCCCGCCAGGAATCGCGCCTGATGATCCTCCACGCTTTCTTTGCCGCAGCAGGCTCCCGCGCAGCGTTTCAGGGCAAAGCGGAAACAGGCGCGCCCGCGCGAGGTGGCTTCAAGGCCGAGCAGGCCGTAGCAAAGCTGAAGCTCATCCGCCAGCGTCTGGAGCATTTGCAGCGCCGCGCGTTTGTTGGCAAACAGGCCGTACAGGTTAGGGGCGTGGGAAAAATCCACCTCGCGGGCGTAGACCACCTGCGGCTTGCCGTTGGTGATTTGCAGCGAGCAGAGCTGACGATTGCGTCGCAGGCGCTTGTTGAACAGCGGCTGCTGTTCCTTAATCAGCCGCGCTTCCAGCAGCAGCGCGCCCAGCTCGCCCGCCGTCGGAATAAAGGTGATCCGTCGGGACTGGCGAAGCATCGCGGCTTCGTCCGGGGTACGCAGATGCGACAGCACCCGGCTGCGAATATTGACGCTTTTGCCGATATAGAGCGGCATGGTGTCGCTCTCACCATGAAAGAAATAGACCCCAGGCAGCCTGGGCAGCGCCTCAAGCCACGGGCGAAGATGTTCGGGATATTCGTAGATAGCCGCCGCTTCAAAATCAAGACGCGGGGCGGATTGACGCCTGCTCACATAGGACTCCTGATACTGTTCAGGTATACAGTGTAGCAGGGGTTGAGTGGTTAAAAAAGAGGCGGGTGGTCTGATGCCCTTACCCTGGCGAGGACGTGCGGCCTGATCCCCTCACCCTAACCCTCTCCCACGGGAGAGGGAATGGTTTCGTGCCCTATTTCTTCCAGAAATCATCAAACACCGTAATCGGCGTACGACGCTTGTGCTCGGTTTTCAGATACCAGCCTTCGATAATCTTCGCCGTGCCTTCGTCCAGCGTTTTGCCTTCCAGATAATCGTCGATATTCTCATACGTTACGCCCAGCGCGGCTTCATCCGGCAGGGAAGGGCGATCGTCTTCGAGATCGGCGGTCGGCGCTTTCTTATATAAGTGCTCCGGGCAGCCCAGTTCGGCCAGCAGCTGTTTGCCCTGACGTTTGTTCAGGCGGAACAGCGGGTTGATGTCGGTGCCGCCGTCGCCGTATTTGGTGAAGAAGCCGGTGATGGCTTCCGCCGCATGGTCGGTTCCGACAACGACCCCTTTGGTCATCCCGGCGATGCTGTACTGCGCTTTCATGCGCTCGCGCGCCTTTTCGTTGCCGCGCACAAAATCGCTTAGCTCGATACCCGCTTCGCGCAGCGCCTGCTCGCTCGCCAGCACCGCGCCTTTGATGTTCACGGTAAGCACGCGGTCAGGCTGAATAAAGGCGATGGCGTCCTGACAATCCTGCTCGTCGGCCTGCACGCCGTAAGGCAGGCGCACGGCGATAAATTGCAGGTCAGCGTTGCCCGTTTCGTCACGCAGCTCGTTAATCGCCAGCTGGCAGAGTTTACCGGCAAGGGTGGAGTCCTGGCCGCCGCTGATGCCGAGCACCAGAGACTTCAGGAAAGGGTGCGCCTTTAAATAGGATTTTAGAAAATCGATACTGCGGCGGATCTCTTCGTGTGCATCGACCGCTGGCTTCGCGCCCAGCGCCTGAATAATCTCTTGTTGCAGAGCCATTACGCCCTCCCTCATGCAGACCTAAACAAAAAGTATCTGTTAAAACTAACCTCTCAGGCGGAAAACGACAAGGATCACAGTTTCGAGTGCGGTAATTTGCGACGTTTTAGCAGGTTAAGGTTGTTTTATTAGAATTGTCTGAAACTGATTCGGGCTGAATCTCAAAGTTGAACAATATGAATTTTTGTCCCATGCTTAGATAACACGCTGATAAACAAGAGGACGGAATATGAACAAGAATGTAGCAGGAATTTTAAGCGCAGCGGCGGTTCTGACTATGCTGGCAGGGTGTACGGCTTACGATCGTACCAAAGATCAGTTCACACAGCCTGTAGTAAAAGACGTTAAAAAAGGCATGACGCGCTCCCAGGTTGCGGCGATTGCCGGTAAACCTTCTTCTGAAGTGACCATGATCCACGCACGCGGTACCTGCCAGACCTATATCCTGGGTCAACGTGATGGTAAGGCAGAGACCTACTTCGTCGCGCTGGACGATACCGGGCACGTGATTAATTCCGGTTACCAGACCTGTGCCGAATACGACACCGATCCGCAGGCGCCTAAGGCCCAGTAACCCTGCTCTCCTGAGAATGTAAAAAAGCCGACCGTCAGGTCGGTTTTTTTATGTATTGGTAAATCTTATTTCTTTGCGCGAATTATTTGCCTGGAATGTGAAGACAGTCAACATACCAGGTCAATGAGAGACAATTTGTGTCTGTTCAGAATTATCCCCTCCTTGTACCATTGCGTATACTCACTTCAACGACAAACAACGGTAAGCCATCTACCTGTCAGCAGGAGAGCAAGTCGAGTGAGCACGCGGCGGCAGGTGGTTACAGAAGAGGGAAGTTACTATGGAAAAGAAACACATCTATCTGTTCTGCTCAGCGGGCATGTCAACGTCACTGTTGGTTTCCAAAATGCGCGCACAGGCCGAAAAATATGAAGTCCCTGTAGTTATCGAAGCATTTCCTGAAACGCTGGCTGGTGAAAAAGGTCAGGCAGCGGATGTGGTATTACTGGGGCCACAAATCGCCTATATGCTTCCTGAAATTCAGCGTTTGTTGCCAAATAAACCGGTAGAAGTGATCGACTCTGCGCTGTACGGCAAAATCGATGGTTTGGGTGTATTGAAAGCTGCTGTTGCGGCAATTAAAAAAGCTGCTAATTAATTTTTATATTTTTCCCGTCAAAGAGTAATTTCACACACATTACGCCGTAACCTTTGTTGCGGCTTTTAAGGGTATTTTCCTATGAGTAAAGTCATCGCTTCACTTGAAAAGGTACTCCTTCCTTTTGCTGTTAAAATAGGAAAGCAGCCTCACGTTAACGCCATTAAAAACGGTTTTATTAAATTAATGCCGTTGACGCTGGCCGGGGCAATGTTCGTTTTAATTAACAACGTTTTTCTCAGTTTTGGTGAAGGTTCCTTCTTTTATTCATTAGGAATTAGATTAGACGCATCAACCATTGAAACCCTTAACGGTTTAAAAGCCATTGGCGGCAATGTGTACAACGGTACGCTGGGTATTATGTCGCTAATGGCGCCTTTCTTTATCGGGATGGCGCTGGCGGAAGAGCGTAAGGTCGACCCGCTGGCCGCCGGTTTATTATCGGTTGCCGCCTTTATGACCGTCACCCCGTACAGCGTCGGTGAAGCCTATGCCGTAGGCGCGAACTGGCTGGGCGGGGCGAATATTATTTCCGGTATTGTGATCGGTCTGGTAGTGGCAGAAATGTTCACCTTCATTATTCGCCGCAACTGGGTTATCCGGCTGCCGGATAGCGTACCGGCCTCCGTATCGCGTTCATTTTCCGCGTTGATTCCGGGCTTCATCATTCTCTCCATCATGGGGACTATCGCCTGGGCGCTCTCTCACTGGGGCACAAACTTCCACCAGATCATCATGGACTCTATCTCTACGCCGCTGGCGTCGATGGGTGGCGTGGTCGGTTGGGCGTACGTGATCTTCACCTCTCTGCTGTGGTTCTTCGGCGTGCATGGTTCACTGGCACTGGCGGCGCTGGACAGCGGCATCATGACCCCGTGGGCACTGGAAAACGTGGCGCTTTATCAGCAGTACGGCTCCGTTGACGCGGCGCTGGCGGCTGGTAAAACCTTCCATGTGTGGGCGAAGCCGATGCTTGACTCCTATATCTTCCTGGGGGGTACCGGGGCGACGCTGGGTCTGATCATCGCGGTCTTTATTGTTTCTCGCCGCGCTGACCACCGTCAGGTTGCGAAGCTGGCGCTGCCGTCAGGCATCTTCCAGATTAACGAGCCGATTCTGTTTGGTCTGCCAATCATCATGAACCCGGTCATGTTCATTCCCTTCGTCCTGGTGCAGCCGCTGCTGGCAGCCATCACCCTGACGGCCTATTACCTGGGGATTATCCCGCCGGTGACGAACATTGCACCCTGGACGATGCCGGCCGGTCTGGGCGCGTTCTTCAACACCAACGGTAGCGTAGCCGCCTTCCTGCTGGCGATATTCAACCTCGGGATTGCCACGCTGCTCTACATGCCATTCGTGGCGATAGCGAACAAAGCGGCCACCGTCATTGACGAAGAAGAGAGCGAAGAGGATATCGCCCTCGCACTGAAATTCTAAGTTTGACCTGCGCGGGGCAGCCCGCGCCAGCGAAAAGGAGCACAGAAATGTTAGATTTGGACAGTATCGTTGCAGAAGAAGCGGAAGAGAATGACCTGGAAGAAGTGGTGATGGGTCTTATCATCAACTCCGGACAGGCGCGCAGCCTGGCGTATGCCGCACTCAAACAGGCGAAGCAGGGCGATTTTGCCGCCGCGAAAACCATGATGGACCAGTCCCGCCTCGCGCTCAATGAAGCTCACCTCGTACAGACTAAACTGATTGAAGGTGACCAGGGCGAAGGCAAAATGAAGGTCAGCCTGGTGCTGGTTCATGCCCAGGATCACCTGATGACCTCGATGCTGGCGCGCGAGCTGGTGGCCGAACTCATCGAGCTTCACGAGAAAATGCAGTAGGGCAGCGTTATGCAGCAGGAGGTCAGCACGATGGAAATTAAAACCGCACTTGAGCAGCAGCTGTTTAACGGCAAGAATTTTCACGTGGTTATCTACAACAAAACCGAGAGCGCGAGTGGCCTGCACCAGCACGACTACTACGAGTTCACGATTGTTCTGACCGGGCGTTACTACCAGGAGATCAACGGTAAACGCGTCCTGCTGGAGCGCGGCGATTTTGTCTTCCTGCCGATGGGCTCTTACCACCAGAGCTTTTATGAATTTGGCGCCACGCGCATTCTCAACGTTGGCGTCAGCAGACGCTTCTTTGAGAAACACTATCTGCCGCTGGTGCCGTTCTGCTTTGTGGCGTCGCAGGTCTATCGCGTCAAAAACGAGTTTATGACCTGGATCGAAACGGTGATCGCCTCGCTGAACTTCCGCGACAGTGAGTTCGACGAATTTATTGAAACGGTCACCTTCTACGTGATGAACCGCCTGCGCCACCACCGTGAAGAGCAGCAGGTGATTGACGACATTCCCCAGTGGCTGCGCGGCACCGTTGAGCTGATGCACGATAAGGCGCAGTTCAGCGACAATGCGCTGGAAAATATGGTGGCGCTGTCGGGAAAATCGCAGGAATATTTAACCCGCGCCACGCAGCGTTATTATCGCAAAACGCCGGTGCAGATTATTAATGAAATCCGCATTAACTTTGCAAAAAAACAGCTGGAAATAACCAACTACTCGGTCACCGATATTGCGTATGAATCGGGTTACAGTAGTCCAAGCCTGTTTATTAAAACCTTTAAAAAATTCACCTCATTCACACCGAACAGTTACCGGAAAAGCTTAACGGTAATAAATTAATTATCGGCGGAGTAGCCGCCAGGAATATTGACGTAATTGCTTGCCCAAAATAGCGGGACGAGAACGCTACACTTTGCAGGCGGTTAACCTGATACGTTAAGGGAGATAAAGTATGCAACAGAAATTAAAAGTCGTAACCATTGGCGGCGGCAGCAGTTATACCCCGGAATTACTGGAAGGTTTTCTGAAGCGTTATCATGAACTGCCGGTCAGCGAATTATGGCTGGTGGACGTTGAAGAAGGGCAGGAGAAGCTGAATATTATTTTCGACCTGTGTCAGCGCATGGTGGAAAAAGCGGGCGTCCCGTTAACCGTACATAAAACCCTCGATCGCCGCCTGGCGCTGAAAGATGCCGATTTTGTCACCACCCAGCTGCGCGTGGGCCAGCTGAAGGCGCGTGAGCTGGACGAGCGTATCCCGCTGAGCCACGGCTATCTCGGCCAGGAGACTAACGGCGCGGGCGGCCTGTTTAAAGGACTGCGCACCATTCCGGTGATTTTTGACATCATTAAAGATGTCGAAGAGATTTGCCCGAACGCCTGGGTGATTAACTTTACCAACCCGGCCGGGATGGTGACCGAGGCGGTCTATCGTCACACTGATTTCAAACGCTTTATCGGCGTGTGCAATATTCCGATTGGCATGAAGATGTTTATCCGCGATGTGCTGGCGTTGACCGACAGCGATGAACTCTCCATCGACCTGTTCGGCCTGAACCATATGGTGTTTATCAAAGACGTGATCGTGAACGGCACGTCGCGCTTTGACGAACTGCTGGACGGCGTCGCCTCGGGCCGCCTGACCGCCGCCTCGGTGAAAAACATCTTCGACCTGCCGTTCAGCGAAGGGCTGATCCGCTCCCTGAACCTGCTGCCGTGCTCGTATCTGCTCTACTACTTCAAGCAGAAAGAGATGCTGGCGATCGAAATGGGCGAGTACTATAAGGGCGGCGCGCGCGCGCAGGTGGTGCAGAAGGTTGAAAAACAGCTGTTCGATTTGTACAAAGATCCCAACCTGAACGTCAAACCGAAAGAGCTTGAGCAGCGCGGCGGGGCGTACTATTCCGACGCGGCGTGTGAAGTGATCAACGCCATCTACAACGACAAGCAGGCCGAGCATTACGTCAACGTGCCGCACCACGGCCACGTCGATAACATCCCGGCCGACTGGGCGGTGGAGATGACCTGCATCCTGGGCCGCGACGGGGCGAAACCGCACCCGCGCATCACCCACTTTGATGACAAAGTGATGGGACTTATCCACACCATTAAGGGCTTTGAAGTGGCGGCGAGCAACGCGGCGCTGAGCGGCGAGCTGAACGACGTGCTCCTGGCGCTGAACCTCAGCCCGCTGGTGCACTCCGATCGCGACGCGGAGCAGCTGGCGAGCGAGATGATTCTGGCGCACGAAAAATGGCTGCCAAACTTTGCCGCTACCGTTGAGAAGCTGAAGTTCAAACAGCGCTAAGAGGACGAGCGATGGAAAACCTGCTGATCGTGAATGCCGATGATTTTGGCCTTTCTAAAGGGCAGAACTACGGCATTATTGAGGCCTGTCGTCGGGGCGTGGTGACCTCGACCACGGCGCTGGTGAACGGCGACGCGGTTGAACACGCCGCGGCGCTGGCCCGCGAGGTGCCGGGCCTGGGCGTGGGGATGCACTTTGTGTTGACCCTCGGCATGCCGCTTTCGCCCATGCCGGGGCTAACACGTGACGGACAGCTGGGGAAGTGGATCTGGGAGATGGCAGAGCAGGACGCGCTGCCGCTTGACGAGATCGCCCGCGAGCTGGACTGTCAGTTCAACCGCTTTGTCGATATCTTTGGCCGCGAGCCGACGCATCTCGACAGCCACCATCACGTGCATATGATCCCGGCGATTTTCCCGATTGTCGCGGACTTTGCGCGGCGAAAAGGGGTGGCGATGCGCGTGGATCGTGAGGTGCAGGCGCTGCACGGGCTGTCGTTCTTCTCTGTGCCGACCACCGACGGCTTCAGCAGCGCGTTTTACGGCGAGGCGATTGACGAGGCGTTGTTCCTGAAGGTGCTGGATGATTCCGCCGCGCGGGGCGAAAAGTCGCTTGAGGTGATGGCGCACCCGGCGTTCGTGGATAACACCGTGCGTAAAAGCGCCTACTGCTGGCCGCGCCTGGCGGAGCTGGACGTGCTGACCTCGCCGTCGCTGAAATACGCGATTGCCGAGCGGGGGTATCGGTTAGGGACGTTTGGGGATCTTTAAGAAGTCTTGAGCGGCCTGTTGCCCTCACCCCGTCCCTCTCCCACGGGAGAGGGTGCACGCATAAAAAAACGGTAACCTGGGTTACCGTTTTGCTTTTACCTTGCCGGACTCGGGTATTTTTTTACGCCGGGATCTGATCGATTTTGCTGCTACGCGACCACACGCGGTGCGCCGCCAGCAGATCAAACAGCTTCGTCATAAACGCGTCGTCAACGCCGTCGCCTTCGACAATCCCGTCTTCGCCCTTATCGGCAACCTTCAGCAGCGCTTTGAACTTGCGAGCGTCGCCTGCCAGCGCGATGGGCTTCAGGTGCTTGTAGGCTTCGAGCAGGTAATAGGCCGCGTCGCCGTTGCTGAGCAGGCTGTCGATATCCCCGCACGGCACAATCACCGCATCCACCGTCAACGACGGCTCACCGGCGAAGGTCCCGGCGATAGGCAGTTCGGAGCCATCGCTGGCCTTGACTTTGCCCATACGGGAGTAGAGCAGCTTGGCATGGACGCCCTTGCTCTTCAGCGCCTTCAGGGTGCTCAGCACGTCGCTGGCGCGGGTGCTGTCGTTGAGCAGGATAGCCACCACGCGGCCCTTAATATCGCCGCCGGGGATCGCGTACAGGCTGAGGGACGGATCTTTTTTCAGGCCGTTCACGTCCTGCGGCGGCACCGCGTTGCGCTGCTCATCCGTCAGGGTGATGCCGAGGTTATCGGCCACGCCCTGCGCCAGCGTCAGATCGATGTGCGCCAGCTGATCGACCACCCGCTCGCGGATGTATTCACGCACCACCTTGCTCAGCTCGAAGCTAAACGCACCGATAATATGCTGCTGCTCGATCGGGGTCTGGCTGTTCCAGAACAGGCGAGGGTGGGCATAGTATTCGCCAAACGACGGGCTGCGCTCGCGAACCTTATGGCCTTCAACGCGCTCCTGGTACGACTCAAAACCACCGCGTGTTGGTGCTGGCGGGGTTTCGCGCGGCCAGTTGTCGTTAATCGAGTTCG
This sequence comes from Enterobacter sp. 186315, assembly GCF_053290175.1. NCBI lineage: Bacteria > Pseudomonadati > Pseudomonadota > Gammaproteobacteria > Enterobacterales > Enterobacteriaceae > Enterobacter > Enterobacter sp. 186315. The sequence goes on from NZ_JBPTTK010000001.1 coordinate 75,808, forward strand.
GCTCGTAGTTGGCCGGGTTGGTGTCGATATCCTGACGATGCATCCCGTCACGCTGGAAGTTGTGGTACGGGCAGGTCGGACGGTTGATCGGGATTTCGTGGAAGTTTGGCCCACCGAGGCGGCTAATCTGGGTATCGGTATACGAGAACAGACGCCCCTGAAGCAGCGGATCGTTGGTGAAGTCCAGGCCCGGAACGATATGGCCCGGGTGGAACGCGGCCTGTTCGTTTTCGGCGAAGAAGTTGTCCGGGTTGCGGTTAAGCACCATTTTGCCCACCAGCTGCACCGGCACCAGCTCTTCCGGGATCAGCTTGGTCGGATCCAGCAGGTCAAAATCAAACTTAAACTCGTCCTCTTCCGGGATCAGCTGGAAGCCCAGCTCGAATTCCGGGAAATCACCCGCTTCGATAGACTGCCACAGCTCGCGGCGGTGGAAGTCCGGGTCGCGCCCGGTCAGCTTCTGGGCTTCATCCCACACCAGCGACGCTTTACCTGCTACCGGCTTCCAGTGGAAGCGCACAAAGGTGGCTTTACCTTCGGCGTTAATCAGGCGGAAGGTGTGAATACCGAAGCCTTCCATGGTGCGCAGGCTGCGCGGAATACCACGGTCGGACATTGCCCACATCACGTTGTGCAGCGTTTCCGGTTGCAGGGAGACATAGTCCCAGAAGGTGTCGTGCGCGCTTTGTCCCTGCGGAATAGCCCAGTGCGGCTCGGGTTTCACCGCATGAACAAAGTCAGGGAATTTGTGCGCGTCCTGAATAAAGAAGATTGGGGTGTTGTTGCCCACCAGGTCGAAAATACCCTCTTCGGTATAGAACTTGGTGGCAAAGCCGCGAATATCACGCACCGTATCGGCGGAGCCTGCGCCGCCCTGGACGGTGGAGAAGCGCACAAAGACCGGGGTCTTCTTGTTCGGATCCGAAAGGAAATCCGCTTTGGTAATGTCTTTCAGGCTTTTATACGGCTGGAAATAGCCGTGCGCCGCAGAGCCACGGGCGTGAACGATACGTTCCGGAATGCGCTCGTGGTCAAAGTGGGTGATTTTCTCGCGCAGAATAAAGTCTTCAAGCAGGGTAGGCCCGCGGCTGCCCGCGCGCAGCGAGTTTTGATCGTCGGCGATACGCACGCCCTGATTGGTAGTGAGCGGGAAGCCTTCACCGCCCTTGCGGGACGCTTCGAGCGCCTTGAGCTTATCGTTAACGTTGTCCGGGGATTTCATGCTGCCGGGTGCAGTAGGTTGTTCGCCAGGTGCGCTAGGGCCTGGAGTAGCGCGGTGCGACCCGTCTTCGGGTGCTAAGGAGTCCATTCCGGGTTTGGCTTCTTGGCTGTTGTGGGGTGTAGGTGAGTTTTTTTTATCATGCTTCGACATTGCGCCTGCCTCCTGATTTCATCACTGAAAAGTCGTCGTAGTTGCTTAAAAGCCTATTAACTATAGGACAATGTGAGGAGATGACCTGAAATCGCACGACTTTAAGAATGATCCCTTGGTGAACGGTGCGCTTTACGCATCAACCAGGCGACGAGCGGGGGCGGGATGGGCTATCATAGGAATTTCCTGTTTCCAGAATTTGCTTTAGTGAACCAGTCGCTTATGAAACCATTTCGCCAACAAAACCGCCCTGTGATTTCCTACGTGCCCCGCGTTGAACCTGCTCCGCCCGAACATGCATTAAAAGTGGACGGTTTTCGCGATGTCTGGCAGCTACGCGGCAAATACGTGGCATTTGTCCTGATGGGTGAACACTTTCGCCGTTCACCCGTGTTTACCGTGCCGGAATCAGCGCAGCGATGGGCACGACAAATCCGTCAGGATGAAGATATTCAGGATTAACGCTCTCTTTCGATACCCGTTGATGCAACCGCGATAAAACGGGTATCGCGCAACAATATATTTTTAAACGATATATTCTTTTTGATTTTTTAAAATTATAGACATTAAGAATAAAACAAAAATTCCCCATTCTTTTTTTGAATAAACCATGTCAAATAATTTCTACTCAAGGTGGTATACGGCAGTGTGATATATATCATGTTGTGTAAATAATTAGCTAAATAACTGATTTCCTCCCTGAAAAAATTCCGCTGAATTTCTGCGAAACCTCTACGCTTTAGGTGTTACGAAACATTAATGTCAGGGCGGAGACATGAATAAAAAATCTTTTCCGGAGGGGAGATATAACCTCTCCCGTCTGGCTATTGCTATTCGAAATGCTATTCCCTTTCTGGTCATTGCGGCGCTTCCTGTCAGCGCGGAAACGACCATACCCTCACAAACATCAACCTATACGCTGACCGGCACCGATCCTTTTGTTATGCCATCACCGAATGATATTACCGTGTCCAGCGGCGCGGCGATCGCGGGTAATACCTCTCAGGACTGGCAGGTGACAATCGATGATGGGGCAACGCTAAACGGCGCATCCTATGGGCTCACGCTGGGGTCAGCATCAGGTGCCACCGTGCTGAATCTGGGTGGCGATGTGACCACGACCGGAGGCGGCTCTAACGGCAGCGCCGCCGGTCTGATACTCACCTCTGGCGGTACGGCAAATATTCTTTCTACCGGCTCGATTGACAGTAATAGCGACGGGATTTTCCTGACCAACGGCGGCACGGTGAATAACAGTGGTTCGATTAGCGGCGCTGATGGCGGTACGTCCGTTTATTTCAGCTCGGGCAATGGGACCTACGCAGGTAATAGCGGTTCGGTTATTGGCGGCGGTTACGGGATCATCGTTGACGTGGGCACCACGGCGGTTTCTAACGAAGGCGCCATTAACGTTCTTCATAATGGCATCTGGTTCCGTGACAGTTCAGCGGGCACGGTGAATAACCTGGCGGGCGGGGTAATTAATTCGTCGAGCACGTCTAATTACGGGATATATATTACTACCTCCGGGACGGTCTCTATTATTAACGCCGGATCAATTACCGGTAATACCGGGGTGGCGATTACCACGGGCGGCAAAACGCTCACCAACAGCGGGGCAATTACCGGTACGGGTGGGACGGCCATTTCGTTAACGGGCACTAATAACACCGTCAGGCTCCAGACGGGAAGCGACATCGACGGCGCCATCACCTCAACGGGCAGCGGAAATGCGCTGATTATTAACGGGCAGGGAACGCTGAACGGCTCGGCGACGGGCGTTGACCACATTACGGCGGCCATCGATCCAGGACAAAGCTGGCTGCTGAACGGCACGACCTACAGCACCACCGGCACAACCGCCAGTGCGCTACAGGTTGAGAGCGGTACGCTGATCCTGAACGGCGCGCTAACCCATACCGGCACCGGGGGCGGAACGACCATCACTACTGATGGCATCCTGCAACTCGGCAATAACGACGCCAGCGGCAGCGTAACGGGGAATATCGCCAATAACGGCCTGCTGCGTTTCTCGCGCACGGACTCGTCCACCTTTGGCGGAACTATCGACGGCGCGGGGAGTATTAATCAGGCGGGTTCCGGTGAAACCATTCTGAGTGCGGCAAATAATTTTACCGGCGGGAGCACGGTGGATGCGGGAACCCTGAACGCAGCACACGTTGGCGCGCTGGGAGATGGCGATGCCACCGTTAACGGCGGCGGGACGCTGGTTCTCTCCTTTATCTCTGAAGAGATGAATAACAACATTATTAATAACGGGCTCTTGAACCTCACCGGGCAGAATATCTCGCTGGAAGGCGTCCTTTCCGGGACCGGCGAGACCCGGATTACCTCGGTTAACAACCGAATAGACGGTGTCAACAGCAGTTATTCAGGCCTGTGGAATATTCTCGATTCAGGCTCCATGTTTGTGGCGTCCAGCGAAAACCTCGGGACAGGGACGGTGCAGCTGGCAGGGATCCTGAATATTGTTCCCGTCACCGGCGGATTTGATTTTGCCAATCTGCTGACCGGCTCGGGCGTCGTGAAGGTTTCAATGACCTCCGGCAATTCGTTTAACTTTACCAGCAGCGTCGGGTCTCAGTTTACCGGTACGCTGGAAATGGGCCCCGGCGCATTGAGTCTGGATGGGGTGAATACCAGCACCCTGACGAACGCAACGCTACAGCTGGATTTAGGCAGTTTAACCACGGTTGGGGCGACGCAGCAGAACATCGGCAACCTGACCTTCAACGGCGGGATCCTGAGCTTCCCGGATCTGCCTGCCGGGTTGGTGAATACGAATCAGCTGAACATGATTTCCGGCTGGGTGCGCGTCGATCCTGCCGCCATCGTGGATCCTACCAATTTACTGAAGGCGGACGACGGCCAGAGCGTGCAGCTGGTCAGCGCCACAAGCAACCTTGGCTCGGCCTCCAGCCTGGGGTTGCAGGACCTGACGGGCAGCCCCATCACTTCCACAGTGGGCAACGTCACGCAAAACGCGAGCACCGTCGCCATCGCCACCTATGACGGTTTTGGCCTTAACGATACCAACGGCTTAGGCGTCGGATACACCTTAAGCCAGCTCGATCTCCAGGCCGGGCAGACCTTAACTCTCTCCGGCGACGCCGCGACGCCGTCAGGCGCGGACGACATGAAGGCGCTGCTGACCGGCAGCGGCAATCTGGCCGTCAACGCCACCAGCGCCATTACCCTCACCAACGGCGCAAACGACTATTCCGGCACCACCACGGTGACGGGCGGTACGCTGCGCGCCGGGGTGGCCAACGCGATCGACGACAGCAGCCTGGTGACGCTCAACGCCGGGACCACCTTCGATCTCAACGGCTTCGATCAGAGCGTGAATAACCTCAACGGCGCGGGCAACGTGACGCTGGGGGCCGGGGATCTGGTGGTGAATACCGCGACGGGGACTACCTCCTACGGGGGCGCCATTACCGGCAGCGGCTCGGTGACCAGTAACGGCCCGGGCACCTGGGTACTGACAGGTGACAATAACTGGACCGGCGGCACGACGATCGGCGGCGGGATCCTTCAGCTTGGCGCAGGCGGCACCACCGGATCGCTTACCGGAAACATCACCAACAACGCCTCGCTGGTATTAAACCGCGCCAATGCGCTGACCCTGGCGGGGGCGATTGACGGTACCGGCAGCGTTACCCAGACCGGAGCGGGGGTGAGCACCCTGAGCGGGGCCAACAGCTACGGCGGCGGGACGGCGGTGAATACCGGCACGCTTAACGCGGCGAACGCCACCGCGCTCGGTACCGGCGCGGCAGCGGTCAACGCGGGGGCAACGCTCGATCTCTCGTTTACCGGCGGTACGATGGGCAACGCCATTGCCAACGCCGGGCTGGTGAACGTGACGGGCGCGAATAACACCCTCAACAGCGTCTTTACCGGGGCGGGGGAAAACCGTATCAGCGCCGACGGCACGGTGTTCGGGGGCAACAACAGCGGCTTTACCGGGAACTGGAATATCGTAGAGGGCGCGTCGGCTGATGTCTCCGCCGCGCAGAATCTTGGCGATGCGCGAATGCGGCTCGACGGCGAGCTGAATATCGCGCAGCCATCCGGTCCTTACACCTTCACCAACCCGCTGGTGGGCACCGGGCTGATGACCGTCGCGCTCGATAACAGTAGCGCATTCGCGTTCGCCAGCGGCGTCGGGAGTGATTTCACCGGGACGCTCGAACTGGGGCAGAGCAACTTTGCGCTGTCGGGTAACAACACCACGACCTTAACCAACGCCACCTTGCAGCTTGATGCCGGGAACACCACTACGGTGGGTGCGGGCACGCAAAACGTCGGCAATCTGACCCTCAACGGCGGTACGCTGAACTTCGGCAACCTGCCGACCGGGACGATCAATACCGGGAACCTGGCCATGACCGCCGGGACGGTGCAGGTCGATCCCACGGCGGTGGCCGATACCGGGGGCAACCTGTTAACCCAGGACGATGGCTCCAGCCTCCAGCTGATTACGGCGACGGGCACCAGCGGCTCGGCGGGCAATCTGACCCTGACGGATCTCTCCGGTGCGGCGCTCAGCAGCTCGCAGGCCAGCATCGACCAGAACGGCGCGACCGTCGCTATCGGCACCTACGGCTACACCCTCAACGGCAACAACGGGCTGGGAGTCGGTTATACCCTCAACCAGCTCGATCTTCAGGCCGCACAGACCCTGACCTTATCCGGCGACAGCACCACGCCAGCCGGGGCGGCAGAGATGAAAGCGCTAATCTCAGGCAGCGGCAACCTGGTGGTGGATGCCACCAACGCCATCATCCTCTCTAACGCCAGCAACAGCTATACCGGCACCACCACGGTGACGGGCGGCACGCTGCGCGCCGGGGCGGTGAACGTTATCGATAATTCAAGCGAGGTGGCGCTCAACGCGGGCACCATGCTTGACCTGAACGGGTTTAACCAGAGCGTAAACAACCTGAGCGGCACGGGCAACGTCACCCTTGGGGCGGGTTCGCTCACCCACAACGCCACCGGCGGCAGCGTGACCTACGGCGGGGCGATTAACGGCGCGGGCGCGGTGACCTCTACCGGCCCTGGCACCTGGATCCTGACCGGCCTCAACGCCTGGACGGGGGGCACCACCATCAGCAGCGGGATCCTGCAACTGGGGGCCGGAGGCACAACCGGATCCCTCGTCGGCAATATCGTCAACAACGCCTCGCTGGTGGTGAATCGTCTTAACGATATGACCCTGGCCGGGACCATCAGCGGCTCAGGCTCGCTCACCCAGAACAGCGCCGGGACGGGCACCACCAGCCTGACGGGTAACAATACCTACACGGGCGCCACCGCGGTTCAGCAGGGCACCTTGCAGCTCGGCGCGGGCGGCACCAGCGGGGCTATCGCCAGCGCGAGCGCGGTCACGGTGGACGGCGGCGCGACGCTGGCCTTCAACCGCAGCAACGCGCTGGCGGTGGATAACACCATTAACGGCGCGGGGGGCGTGGTCCAGCGCGGCAGCGGCACCACCACGGTCAGCGGGGTTAACGGCTACAGCGGCGGCACCACGGTACAGTCCGGCACCCTGAACGCCTCGAACGCCAGCGCGCTGGGTACGGGAGCGGCAGCGGTGAACAGCGGGGCGAACCTGGTGCTCTCCTTCAGCAACGGCACCTTCGCGAACGACGTTGCCAACGCGGGACTGCTGGACGTGACCGGGGTGAATAACACGCTTAACAGCGATATCACCGGGACGGGCACCAACCGCATCAGCGCGCTTAACACCACGATCGGCGGGGACAACAGCCTCTTTACCGGCAGCTGGAACATCGTAAACGGCGGGTCAGCGAAGGTCACGGCCGGGCAAAACCTGGGGGATGCCGCCGTCCAGCTGAACGGTATTCTCAACGTGGCGCCGGCGAGCGGCGGCTATACCTTTACCAATACGCTTACCGGCGCCGGGCTGATGATGGTTGAGATGGCGCCCGGCGGCAGCTTTGCCTTCGACAACACCGTGGGCAGCGCCTATACCGGTACGCTGGAGCTTGACCAGAGCCTGTTTAACCTGTCCGGCGCCAACACCACCGCGCTTACCAACGCCACGCTGCGCCTGAACGCCGGAAACGAAACCACGGTGGGCACCGGAACGCAAACCATCGGCAACCTGACCCTGAGCGGCGGGGCGCTGATCTTTAACGGCGAAGTCCCGCCGGGGCAGGCCGACGGAACGGTTGCGGTGAATAACCTGACGCTTACCAGCGGCGACGTTCGCGTAGAAGCCCCAACGGCGGGCGTGCCTAACCCGTCGCCGTCAGGGCAGAACCTGATGGAAGAGGATGACAAAGAGATCCTCTCGCAGCTGGTCTCAGCGACCACCGTTACGGGCAGCGCCGGGAACGTTAACCTGACCGACCATAACGGGGATGCCATCAGTAATCCGCAGCAGTTCGCGGTGACCGAAGGCAGCACGGCCGTGGCGAACGCCACCTACGACTATTCGCTCACCACCGGAACGGGCAACGACGGGCTGTATATTCAGTACGGCCTGAAGACCCTCGATCTGCTGAGCGGCCAGACGCTGCATTTAACCTCGGATGCGGGTGCTGCGGGCGCGGCGTCGACGCTCTCGGCCCAGGTAACAGGAAGCGGCGCGCTGGACGTGAACGCCAGCGCCGCCGCTGAGCAGACCGTTACGCTCAATAACGGCAGCAACAGCTACACCGGCGCGACCACCGTATCGGGCGGAACGCTGCGTCTTGGCAGCGATAAGGCGCTGGGCAACACCAGCCTGCTTACCGTCAACAGCGGGGCGACGGCCAATATCAACGGCAAAACCCAGACCATTGGTGCGCTGGGGGGCGACGGCGGGCTGGCGGTGAACGGCGGTAATCTCACCATCAGCAACGGCGGCACCTTCGGCGGCGTAGCCAGCGGCGTGCTCGGCAATCTGACCCTCTCCGGCGGGACCTTAACCCTGACCGGGGCCAACACCTTCACCGGCGTCACCACCATTAACAGCGGGGCGACCATGCAGGTGGGCGCAGGCGGCACGACGGGCAGCTATAGCGGGCCGATTGTCGATAACGGCACGCTGACCTTCAACCGCAGCGACGATGTGTCATTAACCCGCGCCGTCACGGGCAGCGGTGAGCTGCATCAGGACGGCGCGGGCACGCTGTTCGTTAACGCTGACGTTAACGTTACCGGGCCCGTCGTGATTAACGCCGGGACGCTGAGCATCGGCGACGGCACCACCGACGGCAGCGTGAGCGCCGATATCGCTAACAGCGGCGCGCTGGCGTTTAACCGCAGCGACTGGACCTACGGCGGAGTGATTAGCGGGACGGGAACCGTCACCCAGGTCAGCGGTAATCAAACCACCCTGACCGGGGCTAACGCGTACAGCGGTGACACCACGGTCAGCGCCGGAACGCTGAATGCGGCCAACGCGGGCGCGCTCGGCACCAGCGCGGCGACGGTGGACGGCGGCGCGACCCTGGCGCTCTCCTTCGCTAACGGCACCTTCGATAACGCAGTGGAAAACAACGGCGTGCTGAACGTGACCGGGGCCGGAAACACGCTGAATACCGACGTGACCGGCACGGGTATCAACCTCATCAGCGGCCTCAATACCACGCTGGCGGGAGACAACAGCGGCTTTACTGGCAGCTGGGATATCACCAGCGGCGGCGAAGCCAGCGCGGCGGCGCAGGACAATCTCGGCGGCTCTGCGGTTCAGCTTAACGGCATTCTGAATATTATCCCTGCCAGCGGCGGCTTTACCTTTATCAACGCCCTGACCGGAAGCGGCGTGCTGTCGGCAACGATGGGCGCGGCAACCGACGCGTTTGATTTTGCCGCCTCGGCGGGCAACGCCTTTAGCGGCACGCTGGCGCTGCGTCAGGGAACGCTGGATCTGGCGGGCGATAACGCGGCTGCATTAACGCAGACTACGCTGCTGCTGGGTGCGAAGGGCATTGCCACGCTTAACAGCGACCAGAGCATCGGCGATCTGACCTTCGGCGGCGGGCTGCTGGACGTCGGAATGAAAACGCCGGACACGGCGGATATTCTGACCGTTAACACCCTCAACGTGGACGCTGGCGTGTCTGAGCCAAACATTGGCGTGGTGAACCTTCAGACCGCCGCGCTGCCGGCGGGCACTAAACCGGACGGCAATTTCCTCGACCAGGATAACTCGGTGGAAAACGGCATTCAGGTGGTGAAAGCAACGACGGTCAGTTCGGAAGGGACGCAGCTGACCCTGCTGCTCGACGGCACCGCGCCGGGAGATGAAACGGACCAGGTCTCTGACGGCTTCGGCCACGATGATGTTCTGGCCACCTACGGCTATACCGCGGTGATGACGGCGGGCGAGAATGCCCCCGGCGGTCCGGGGCTGTACGCGGGGTATATGCTCAAGGTGCTGAACAGCCAGTCGACGGCGGTGATTGACTCCACGGGGGCGACGGACACCACCCTGGGCGCGAAGCTTACCGGCGTCGGTGATTTTGACTTCCGCGCCAACGACGGGGTTATCACGCTTGCTAACACCGCCAACGATTATCAGGGCAAAACCCTGGTCTCCAGCGGCACGGTGCGTCTTGGCGGCAACAACACTCTCGGGCAGACCCGCGAGCTGAATATTGCCTCGGGAGCCACCACCGACATCAACGGCTTTAGCCAGACCATCGGCGCGCTGAACGGTGCGGCGGGCAGCACGCTGGCGCTGAACGGCGGGGCGCTGACCATCACCAGCGGCGGCCAGAGCAGCGGCAGCCTGACCGGGAGCGGCAGCCTGAACCTGACCGGAGGCGAGCTGACCCTCAACAACGCCAACGCGGGGCTGAGCGCCGCGGTGGATGTGGACGGTGGCGCAACGGCGCGGCTTAAAAACGCGGCGGCGCTGGGAAGCGGCGATATCACCCTCGACGGCACGCTGGTGCTGGATACCGTGAACGGCACCTTTGCCAACGCGGTGCAGGGGGCGGGTGCGCTGAACCTGGTAAACGGCAGCGACGTGACGCTCGGCGGCAACAACGCTGACTTCAGCGGAACGGTGGATATCGATTCGGCCAACCGCCTGACGGTGCAGCAGCCTGCCAACCTTGGTACCTCGTCCATCACCAACGACGGCGAGCTGGTGCTGAACGCCAGCAATAATTGGGCATTCAGCAATGCGATGAGCGGCAGCGGTCTGTTGACCAAAGCCGGGGCCGGTATGGTCACGCTCGCCAGCGATTACGCCCTCACGGGCGGCACCCACGTTGAGGCAGGCACGCTGGCGCTGGATAACCGCGCGGCAGCCCTTTCCGGCGGCGGGGCGGTGACGGTTGACGAAGGGGCAACCCTCGGCGGCTACGGCACCATCGTCGGGAACGTCACCAGCAACGGCACCGTTTCTGCGGGGGATGCCATTACGGCTCTCTCCGGCGGGGCGGGCAATCTGACCATTCAGGGGAACCTGGATAACTTCAACACCGTCAATCTGGCGGGGAATACCGTTGGCAACACCCTGACCGTGACCGGGAACTACACCGCGCACAGTACGCTGGTGCTAAATACCGTGCTGGGCGGGGATAATTCGAAAACCGACAAGCTGATTGTGCAGGGCGACACCAGCGGCCATACCGACGTGTACGTGAACAACAAGGGCGGCAGCGGGGCGCAGACCGTCAACGGCATTCGCGTGATTGAGGTGGACGGCGCGTCGAACGGCGACTTTACCCTGGCAAACCGCGTGGTGGCGGGGGCGTATGACTACCAGCTGTTGCAGGGCACGCCAGCCGGCAACGACGGGGACTGGTACTTGCGCGTCCCTGTGAATCAGCCGGTGGTGCCGATCCGTCCTGAAGCCGGGGCTTATCTGGGCAACCAGAGCGCGGCGATGGATATGTTCAGCCACAGCCTGCACGATCGCGTGGGTGAAAGCCTGTTCGTGACCGGCAACGGCCAGCAGCTGGACGTGCCTTCCGCGTGGATCCGCACCTTCGGCAGCCGCACCGACAGCCAGAGCGCCGGGCAGATTGGTCAGGACACCTGGAGCAACGGGGTGCAGCTTGGCTTTGATATCGCCAATAACCTGCAAGTGCAGAACCGCTGGCAGGTTGGGGTGATGGCGGGCTACGGCTCGGCCAGAACCCGTAACCAGAGCGACGGGCAGGGCTATGTGGCGCGCAGCGAAGTGGACGGCTACAGCGTCGGTCTGTACGGCACCTGGTTTGCCGACGGTCGTGCGGAAGGCACCGGGCCGTACATCGATACCTGGACCCAGTACGGCTGGTACAACAACAAGGTGAACGGCGAAGGGCTGCCGGAGCAGAAATACGACAGCACCACCCAGTCGGTTTCCGTCGAGGGCGGCTGGGCCTTCAACGTCTACAACACCTCGCTAATGAGCTTCTTCATTCAGCCGCAGGAGCAGGTGATCTACACCCACTACGACGCGGATGACGTGAAAGAAGACAACGGCACGAAAGTGAAGAGCCAGAACGACGGCGGCTTCAGCAACCGTCTGGGGCTGCGCGTCTACGGCTACTCGGCCGACAAGCAGGGCCGCCAGTGGCAGCCGTTTATCGAAGCCAACTGGCTGTATAACGGCTACACCGACACCATCAAGATGGACAGCACCCGTCTTGAGTCGGATACGCCGAAACACCGCTACGAAGTTAAAGCCGGGGTGGAAGCGAAGCTCAGCAACCAGTGGAGCCTGTGGGGTAACGTGGGCACGCAGCAGGGTGGCAGCGATTACCACAGCATTGAGGGCGGTCTGGGCGTGAAATACAGCTGGTAACTCAGCAGAAACGAAAAAGGCCATCAGATTTCTGATGGCCTTTTTTTATTCCAGCGCGTCGCTATATTGGCCGGGTCAACCCGGCACTCGAGGCGATTAACGGTGCGCCAGCTCGACGTCGTCTTCGCTTTCCAGCACCGCTTTGTCGGTCTGCTTCAGCCACTGACTGGTCAGCGTCCCGGCGGTCATGGAGCCGCTCACGTTCAGCGCGGTACGACCCATGTCGATCAGCGGTTCAACGGAGATCAGCAGCGCGACCAGCGTCACCGGCAGGCCCAGCGCAGGCAGCACGATCAGCGCGGCGAAGGTGGCACCGCCGCCCACGCCCGCAACGCCTGCGGAGCTGATGGTCACAATACCGACCAGGGTTGCGATCCACATCGGATCCAGCGGGTTAATGCCCACGGTTGGCGCAACCATCACCGCCAGCATCGCCGGGTACAGACCCGCACAGCCGTTCTGACCAATGGTGGCACCAAAGGAGGCAGAGAAGCTGGCGATAGATTCCGGCACGCCCAGACGACGGGTTTGCGCTTCAACGTTCAGCGGAATAGAGGCTGCGCTGGAACGGCTGGTAAAGGCGAAGGTCAGCACCGGCCACACTTTACGGAAGTATTTCAGCGGGCTCACGCCGTTCACGCCGAGCAGGATGCCGTGAACCACAAACATAATGCCCAGACCCAGGTAAGAGGCAATCACGAAGCTGCCCAGCTTAATGATGTCCTGCAAGTTAGAACCTGCCACCACTTTGGTCATCAGCGCCAGCACGCCGTACGGGGTCAGCTGCATCACCAGACGAACCAGCTTCATTACCCAGCTTTGCAGGGTATCGATAGCGGTCAGCACGCGTTCACCTTTCGGCGCGTCGTCTTTCAGCAGCTTCAGCGCCGCCACGCCCAGGAAGGCGGCGAAGATCACTACGCTGATGATAGAGGTCGGGTTTGCGCCGGTCAGGTCAGCAAACGGGTTCTTCGGAATGAAGGAGAGCACCATCTGCGGCACGGTCAGGTCAGCGACTTTACCCACGTAGTTAGTCTGGATCGCCGCCAGACGTGCGGATTCCGCAGAGCCCTGTACCAGACCTTCGGCGGTCAGGCCAAACAGGTTGGTCACCAGCACGCCCACCAGCGCCGCAATCAGCGTGGTGAACAGCAGGGTGCCGATGGTCAGGAAGCTGATTTTACCCAGCTGCGTGGCGTTATGCAGACGGGCGACGGCGCTCAGAATAGAGGCAAACACCAGCGGCATCACAATCATTTGCAGCAGCTGCACATAGCCGTTACCGACAATGTTGAACCACTGAATAGAATCTTTCAGTACCGGATTATCGGAACCGTAGATGGCCTGCAATGCCAGACCAAATACCACACCCATACCCAGACCAACCAGTACCTTTTTCGCCAGACTCCACTGTTTGTGGCGCGTCTGGGCCAAAAGCACGAGCAAAACAACGAACACCACGATGTTCGCGATAAGTGGAAAATTCATCCCCGTTCTCCTGATTTATTATGCGGTCGGCGTTACCCGAGCCTGTGGCGCAAGGTTAGCAGAAGTGTGATGTGGCGCTTATATCCAAATGGAATGGTTTATGACAAACGCGATAGTTTTGTCCGTTTAATGTTCAATCTGGTGATGAATAAACCGATTGAACTGAAATTGCAGCGAATTGATCATCTGCGACGACCAGCGGACTGCACCATTTTCGGGCAAGGTCTGCGGCATCCAGATGGCCCAGGCAAACAGCGCCATGCACAAGACGCGCTCCAGCTGGTTGCCTTTTTGCGGGGCGAGAATAGGAAAACGAAAGCGCCAGCGGCAGGGCCACAGCAGCGGCACCCCCGCAGGCGTCAGCATATCCGCCAGGATATGGCTCAAATAGCCAAGCACCATTCCCTGAATGGCATCGCCTGGGACAATCCAGCTTTCGGGCACTTTGAGATAGAAGAGGGTAAGCAGGCCAAACACGGCCAGCAGGCTGTGGGTAAAGCCCCGGTGTCCAAACGCCCGGGCGATGGGTTTGGATATCCACTTAAGCCGCTGGCCTAAAAACGACTTCGGGTGATCGATATCGGGCAGCAGGCAGGTCAGCACCGCGGAAGGGACGATATGCCACCAGTCACCCTGCGCCAGCACGGGCGTAAGCTCAGCGTTCTTAGCAAACACTGCGCACGCAATTGAAAAAAGCAGGTGGCCTTCCGCCGTCATGATAACACCCGTGAAACTGTCAATTCATACAGTATAGGGTTTTTATACAGTGGGCGGAAGAGGTGACGGTGTAACTCTTTGTCACAAACTGCGCTAGCGCGCGAGCCAGCCCCCGTCAACGGCTAAGGTGTGACCGTTCACGTAGTCAGAGGCCGACGACGCCAGAAATACCACCGGGCCTTGCAGGTCGGCGGGTAAGCCCCAGCGTCCGGCAGGAATGCGGTCGAGGATCTCCTGGCTGCGCTGCTCGTCATCACGCAGCTGCTGCGTGTTATTGGTCGCCATATAGCCCGGCGCGATGGCGTTCACGTTAATGCCGTGCGCGGCCCACTCGTTCGCCAGCAGGCGAGTAATGCCGAGCACGCCGCTTTTCGACGCCGTATACGACGGCACGCGGATCCCGCCCTGGAACGACAGCATCGACGCGATGTTGATAATTTTTCCCCCCTGACCCTGACGGATAAACTGTTTCGCCACCGCCTGCGACAGGAAGAAGACCGATTTCAGGTCCAGATTAATCACATCATCCCAGTCCTTTTCGCTGAACGTCAGGGCATCTTCCCGGCGAATGGTCCCCGCGTTATTCACCAGAATATCCACGCGGCCCATCTCTGCGACCGCCTGCGCGACTACGCCAGCGATGTTCTCCTGCACGCCGAGGTCGGTGCGGATCGCCAGGAAGCGCCGGCCCAGCGCGGCGATCTGCGCGGCAGTCTCTTCAGGATTTTTACGGTTCACGCCCACGATATCGCAGCCCGCCTGCGCCAGCGCGACGGCCATGCCTTGCCCCAGACCGGTATCGCATCCGGTGACGATCGCCACTTTGCCCGAAAGAGTGAAGGAGTCCAGTATCATACGTGCCTCAGAAGTAGGGTTATTGTCATTCTGACGCTAAGGATAGGAGTCGCTTTGCAGAAAAGCAAATAAAATGAAACGATGTTTTACTTATGTGATTCAGGCAGCAAATGCTGCCTGAATGCGAAGCGATTAGCCGCGAAGATCCTGCGCGGTCAGGGCTTCAAGAGAGGTGAGCTTAACGTCTGCCAGCGCAAAGCGCGGGTCGTGACGACCCTCTTCGGCAGGCACCACGATAGAGCGCATCCGCGCCGCTTTGGACGCCACCATGCCGTTAACGGAATCTTCCAGCGCCACGCAGTTAATCGGATCCAGCCCCAGCTTCGCCGCGCAGTCCATATACACCTGCGGGTGCGGCTTGCTGTACGGCAGCTTTTCCGCCGAGGCCAGCGCGTCAAAGCCGTCGCGCAAATCAAACATGGTCAGCACTTTCTCCAGCATATGCAGCGGGGAGGCGGAGGCCAGCCCGACCTTCAGACCCTGGGCTTTACACAGGGCGATAGCCTCACGCACGCCCGGCAGCAGAGGCTTGTACTCTTCAACGAGCGAGATGGCCCGGCTGATAATGCGCGCGGTCACCTCTGCGCGGTCTGGCCCCGGCCACGGCTGCTGGGCGTACCAGAGCTCGACCACCATATCAATACGCAGCCCGAGCGTATCGGGCAGCTCGTTGCGGCGGCTGATATCCACGCCCAGGCTGGCAATCACCTCCAGCTCAGCGCGATCCCACAGCGGTTCGGAATCAATCAGTAATCCATCCATGTCAAAAATAGCGGCAAGAATTTGGCGCGGTGTCGACATCACAACTTCTCCTTAATTCAGGGTGTCCGACGAGGTAAGTACTCAGTGCTTTCTGCAATTTAGCATACTGCTTTCAAAGTTCGGGCGAAAATGCGAGTCAGCAGGTAGACTTAGGCACAAATAACGCGTCTTTATGAAGGGGAACTCATGACGTATCAACAAGCTGGACGCATTGCTGTCTTAAAACGTATTGCGGGTTGGGTCATTTTTATTCCGGCCGTCATTTCCACGCTGATCTCCGTACTCAAATTTATGTACGATCACAGCGAAAAACAGGCGGGTATCAATGCGGTAATGCTTGATTTTGCTCATGTCATGATTGAGATGATGCGCTTTAACACGCCTTTCCTGAACCTGTTCTGGTTTAACTCGCCGACGCCGGATTTTCACCAGAGTTTGAACATCGGTTTCTGGGTCATCTTTGCGCTGATTTTTGTCGGCATGGCCTTGCAGGCCTCCGGCGCGCGAATGAGCCGCCAGACCCGTTTCCTGCGTGAAGGGGTAGAAGACCAGATGATCCTGGAGAAGGTGAAAGGGCCGGAGGGCATGAGCCGCGCGCAGATTGAATCGCGCATCGTGGTGCCGCGCCACACCATTTTCCTGCAAATTTTCCCGCTCTACGTCCTGCCGATAATCATCATCGTGGCGGGCTACTTCTTCTTCAAACTGCTCGGCTTCTTATAAACAAAAACGGGTGGCGCAATGCCACCCGTTCGCTTATCAGGCCGCCAGCACCCGCTCCAGCGCTCGCTGGGCGTTCACCAGATGCTCACCCCCAAACAGGATCGCCCGGTTCATTAAGGTGTAAAGCTGGTAGATTGGCTGACGGTCGAGGAAGTCCGACGGTAATGGCGACACCGACTGATAGCCGTCATAGATTTGCGGCGGCTGTTCAGGGTGCAGCGGCAGCATCGCCAGATCGCACTCCCGGTCGCCCCAGTAGCAGGCCGGGTCGTAGATATAAGGCCCGTTCGGCCCCAGCGCGCAGTTGTCTGACCACAAATCCCCGTGCAGAAGCGACGGCTGCGGCTGGTGGGATGACAGGCGCTGCTGAACGTGGTCGACAATGGCATCAATATTGCCAAACTCCAGCCCCTTCTCGGCGGCCAGCTCCAGCTGCCAGCCTATGCGCTGTTCGGCAAAGAAGGTTGACCAGCGCCGCTGCCAGGCGTTCGGCTGCGGCGTGGTGGAGAGATCGTTATCGAAGTCCAGCCCGAACTGCGGCTGGTCGCTCCACTGATGCAGCCGGGCAATCTGTTGCCCGAGAATAAAGGCGTTGTGCGCATCCAGCGGGCGGGCAGGGAGATATTCCATGACCAGGAAACTGTAGTCGCGATCGGTGCCCACGGCCCAGACCTCAGGAACGGTAACGGTTTTGCTGCGAGACAATAGCGCCAGCTGATCGGCTTCGGCGGTGAAGATGGGAAGGAGCTCCCGTTCATCACACTTCACGAACAGATCGCGTCCTGCGTAGCGCAAATGCCACGCGGCGTGGATCTCTCCGCCTGGCAGTTCGTTACGCAGTTCAATTTCACCTTCACCCAGTTGTTCACGTAAAAGATGACTGATAGCCTGCCACATGATTTCTCTCCCATGTTGTCTGCCAGATCATAAAGTTAGCGCAAAACCGCTGTGAAATAATACGAACTAACGCACACCTGAGCCGTTTCGATCGGAGGAAGGCACTTATTGTTCTTTCTTCTTCCAGGTTTCCCAGGTATCTACGTCAATTTCTGCCGACTTATCGGTGGCGCTTTCCACCAGACCGGTTGCCATCGTAGAGACCTCCTCCCGGGAAAAGGCGCTGATCAGCCCAAAGGTCAGCGGGCCCAGCTCATGGACGGTGCCTTCTTCATCCGTCATGGTCAGTAAAAAATTGGCGCGGCTAAAGGCGTTGTTGATTTCGTTCAAATCGGTCAGCGATCCCTCGTGGAAATTAACGGTGACCACGTAGCGCGTAATGTCCCCACTGCTCATTTTTCACCTCGTTGTTATCATGAAAGTTTTCTTAGCATAGTCGATGGCGCGCGTTTGGCGACCTCCCGCGGCGTTTCCCCTCCGGGAAAGAGGGGAGACCGGGTCAGTTTTGCGACAGGTAATCGACGATTTTTTGCGTATCCGCAAGGGAACAGAGCCGCGTACCCTGATTAATGGTGGCCGCGCTACCGGCGGCGACGCCGTAGCGGGTCATTTCCAGCAAAGACGCCCCCTGCGCCAGCTTCAGCGCCATTGCGCCGACCATGCTGTCACCCGCGCCGACGGTGCTCTGGCTTTTCATCGGCGGTGGAACCACCTGCGCAAAACCACTTTCATCCACGGCTAACGCCCCCTGCGGACCCAGCGAAACCACTACGCGCAGCGCTTTACCACTCTTCACCAGCTCCTGCGCGGCGGTGCGCACGTCGTCCGGCTGGGTCAGCTCGCGGTTGACCAGCGCGCTGAGCTCTTTCTGGTTAGGCTTAACCAGTTCAAGCTGGCCGGGTTCCAGAGCAGCCATCAGCGCATCGCCGGAGCTGTCGACGATACAGCGGATCCCGCGCTGCTGAACGGCGCGGATAAGCTGCGTCAGTTTTTCAGTTTTAACGCCGGGCGGCAGGCTGCCGCTGATCACCAGCAGCGCACCACTCTCAATGGCTAACACTTTCTCTTCAAGCTGGCGAAATTCATCTTCGCTGAGCTTCGCGCCGGGCATCACAAAACGGTACTGCTCGCCGCTTGAGCTGACGTGCACGTGCAGGTTCTGGCGGGTCCAGTCCTGCGCGTCAACGGTCGAGACCGCGACCTTCTCATCCGCGAGCAGGGCGACCAGATGCTCACCCGTGGCGCCACCGGCAGGAAAAATCGCCGTCGCCTTTCCGCCGAGATGGGTAATGGCGCGCGCCACGTTGATGCCGCCGCCGCCGGGTTCAAACACCGGCGAGCTACAGCGCAGTTTACCTTCCGGATAGATTTGCGGCGTCTGGGTGGCGGAGTCGAGGGAAGGGGAGAGCGTTAAGGTATAAATAGAAACCATCATTACCTCCATTTAGTATGGGCTTCAGTAAGCCTGGCACTAAATGCCCGTAAGGAAAAGTAAATAACAGTATGATTTTAAATATGAATACTGACAAAAATCAGGTTTTGGTTTTATAAATTAAAAATCGTTTTGGGATCGTTCTTATTCAAAAAATGAAATAAGAAATCATTGCTATGTTATTTGCGGCTTTTTATAATTTGTTACCTTTCTCTGGACGCCTTGTCATTGATCCTCAAGAAAGTTTCCGGGACCGTGATGGTCTCTTTTTTTGTTGTACGGACTCCTTAATAAAATGAAGCTTTTGAAGACAGTACCCGCAGCACTGATGATGGCGGGTGGCGTGTTTGCGTCAATGAATGCATGCGCCGATGATTCCGTTTTTACTGTCATGGACGATCCCACCACGGCGCAAAAACCCTTTGAAGGTAACCTCAACGCAGGGTATCTGGCGCAATCTGGTAACACGAAAAGCTCTTCGCTGACGGCAGACAGCACGCTGACCTGGTACGGTAGCAATACCGCCTGGTCACTGTGGGGTAACGCCAGCAACACCTCCGCTAACGACGAACGTTCTTCCGAGAAATACGCCGTCGGTGGCCGTAGCCGTTACAACATGACCGATTATGACTACCTGTTCGGTCAGGCAAGCTGGTTAACCGACCGCTACAACGGCTATCGCCAGCGCGATGTCTTCACCGCGGGTTATGGTCGTCAGTTCCTGAACGGCCCGGTCCACAGCTTCCGTTTTGAATTCGGTCCGGGCGTACGTTACGACGAGTACACCGATGGCGATACCAAAACGCAGCCGCTGGGTTACGCGTCCGGCACCTATGCCTGGCAGATGACCGACAACACCAAATTTACGCAGGGCGTTTCTGTGTTTGGCGCCGACGACACCACGCTGAACTCTGAAACCGCACTGAACGTTGCCATCAACGAACACTTCGGTTTAAAAGTGGCGTACAACGTGACCTGGAACTCTTCTCCTCCTGATACTGCACCGGATCACACCGATCGCAGAACCACGATTTCTCTGGGCTACAAAATGTAATTTCTCGAGGGCCGAAATAAACTCGGCCCTTTTTTTATTTTCCGTAATTGTGCTATTTTATTTTAAACGGCGTTTTAAAATAATTGGTCTAAAGATATCTCCTTAATTTCTCCATAGTTCATCTCAGCGATACACAATTCTTTTATTTGACACGAATTGATAAATAATTGCTCTGGGCAAAAGTGTGATCTGGATCTACACTCTTATCACAGGCAGCTTATTGCCTTAAGTCGTTCTGCATTAATTAAGTAAGAGAATAATCATTATGAAAAAAATCAAAACCGCTACAGCAGCTGTTGTGCTTTCTGCACTTTCTTTTGGCGTTTTCGCTGCTGATAACGTCGCTACACCTGCCAGTAACGCCACGACTCAAATTGGTATTACCCATGCATCTGACGTTGAGGCTGGCTCTAACATCGCCCCGGGCTCCCAGTCTACCGGCCAGTCAATGAATGACGCCTTCGACGTGCATAAGCTGGTGGCGGGCGAGTGGTCCTGATCGCGTCGCGCCGTTTTGTTATTGCCCTAAACCAATAACCTGACCCGCCGAAAACCGGAGTGTGCTGTACCGGTTTTTCCGGCCTGTATTTCTGTAAAGATAATTCTGGTTCATTCATTATTCGTAGGGCGAATTGACAAAACCTTCACCGAAATGGTTTATTCGGTAAAGGCGTTTATTTATTTTATTTCCGTTACGATTGTCTTAACCCCAGATCATTGCTGCCCAGCGCAACAACAGCATTGCCCCGCAGATAGCAATTAGCACCAGCACCATTTTCCAGTGTTTCACGGCAAATCGTTTCGTTGGCATAACCTAATCCTTGTCAGTTGATAATGTCAGTGTACCAAAGGAAAGGGTGCAATGCGCATTATCCTGGCGATTAGGTTATGCAACGTTTAACTTACTGGGTTAAAACCAGCTGAATCTTTCGGCGAGGATGAGCAATAAACCGGTGGCTGAAAGTATGTTCAATATCACGACGGTTCTACTGGATACGTTCATGTTGTGCCCCTTCAGGTTTAAGACCTGTACAAGAATAGCCCGGCATCGTTGAAATGCGAGCGGTCCGGAGGCGAACCCGTGCAGGCTCATGAAGAAGAACCAGATACTTCTGTCTGCGCCAGAGGGTGCAATCTCCCTTTTGTTAGTGTTAACATTGCAAGGCCTTGCGTAAATCAGGCTTTGTCTGATTTCCCGGGTGCATGATGACGGGCCAATTTGACGATTGTTGGTCAGATGGTTTCGTAATCTATTGTTAAACATCGATTATTTTCTTTGTATATGCTCTTATGTGTGGGGCATCACTGCAAATAAGGATATAAAATGCCTGTAATTACTCTTCCTGATGGCAGCCAACGCCAATACGACCACGCAGTAAGCCCAATGGATGTAGCCCTGGACATCGGTCCTGGCCTCGCAAAAGCGACCATTGCTGGCCGTGTGAATGGCGAACTGGTTGACGCTTCCGACCCGATCGAAAGCGATGCGACGCTGTCTATCATCACAGCGAAAGACGAAGAAGGTCTGGAGATCATTCGTCACTCCTGTGCGCACCTGTTAGGTCATGCAATCAAGCAGCTGTGGCCAAACACCAAAATGGCAATCGGCCCGGTCATCGACAACGGCTTCTACTATGACGTTGACCTTGATCATACCCTGACCCAGGAAGATATCGACGCGCTCGAAAAACGTATGCACGAGCTCGCCGAAACGAACTACGATGTCGTTAAGAAGAAAGTCAGCTGGCACGAAGCGCGTGAAACCTTCGTGAAGCGTGGCGAGAGCTATAAAGTCTCTATTCTTGACGAAAATATCTCTCATGATGACAAGCCTGGCTTGTACCATCACGAAGAATACATCGACATGTGCCGCGGGCCGCACGTGCCGAACATGCGTTTCTGCCATCACTTCAAGCTGATGAAAATCGCGGGCGCTTACTGGCGCGGCGACAGTAACAACAAAATGTTGCAGCGCATTTATGGTACCGCCTGGGCCGATAAAAAAGCCCTGAACGCGTACCTGCAACGCCTGGAAGAAGCGGCGAAGCGTGACCACCGTAAAATCGGTAAACAGCTCGACCTGTATCACATGCAGGAAGAGGCGCCGGGTATGGTGTTCTGGCATAACGACGGCTGGACTATCTTCCGTGAACTGGAAACCTTCGTACGCTCTAAGCTGAAAGAGTACCAGTATCAGGAAGTGAAAGGCCCGTTCATGATGGACCGTGTGCTGTGGGAAAAAACCGGCCACTGGGACAACTACAAAGATGCGATGTTCACCACCTCATCTGAGAACCGTGAATACTGCATCAAGCCAATGAACTGCCCGGGACACGTTCAGATCTTCAACCAGGGTCTGAAATCCTACCGTGACCTGCCGCTGCGTATGGCAGAGTTTGGTAGCTGCCACCGTAACGAGCCATCAGGTGCGCTGCACGGTCTGATGCGCGTTCGTGGCTTTACGCAGGATGATGCACATATCTTCTGTACTGAAGATCAGGTACGTGATGAAGTTAACGCTTGTATCCGTATGGTCTACGATATGTACAGCACCTTTGGCTTCGAGAAAATCGTCGTCAAGCTGTCGACTCGCCCGGAAAAACGTATCGGTAGCGATGAGACCTGGGATCGTGCAGAGGCGGATCTCGCCGTAGCGCTGGAAGAGAACGGTATTCCGTTTGAGTATCAGCTGGGCGAGGGCGCATTCTACGGTCCGAAAATTGAATTTACCCTGTATGACTGCCTCGATCGCGCATGGCAGTGCGGTACTGTACAGCTGGACTTCTCCCTGCCGCAGCGTTTAAGCGCCTCTTATGTTGGCGAAGACAACGAGCGTCAGGTACCGGTTATGATTCACCGTGCGATTCTCGGTTCTCTGGAGCGCTTCATCGGCATCCTGACCGAAGAGTTCGCGGGCTTCTTCCCAACCTGGCTTGCGCCAGTGCAGGTAGTGGTGATGAACATTACCGATTCTCAGGCCGATTACGTTAAAGAATTGACGCAGAAACTACAAAATGCGGGCATTCGCGTAAAAGCGGACTTGAGAAATGAGAAGATTGGCTTTAAAATCCGCGAGCACACTTTACGTCGTGTCCCGTATATGTTGGTCTGTGGTGATAAAGAGGTGGAAGCAGGCAAAGTTGCCGTTCGCACCCGCCGTGGTAAAGACCTGGGGAGCCTGGACGTAAGTGAAGTGATTGAGAAGCTGCAACAAGAGATTCGCAGCCGCAGTCTTCAACAACTGGAGGAATAAGGTATTAAAGGCGGAAAACGAGTTCAAACGGCACGTCCGAATCGTATCAATGGCGAGATTCGCGCCCAGGAAGTTCGCTTAACAGATCTGGAAGGTGAGCCTCTGGGAATTGTGAGTCTGAGAGAAGCGATCGAAAAAGCTGAAGAAGCTGGAGTAGATTTAGTTGAAATCAGCCCTAACGCCGAACCGCCAGTTTGTCGTATCATGGACTACGGCAAGTTCCTTTATGAAAAAAGTAAGTCTTCTAAGGAACAGAAGAAGAAACAAAAAGTTATCCAGGTTAAGGAAATCAAATTCCGTCCTGGTACCGACGATGGCGATTATCAGGTAAAACTCCGCAGCCTGATTCGCTTTCTGGAAGATGGCGATAAGGCCAAGATCACACTGCGTTTCCGCGGTCGTGAGATGGCCCACCAACAGATCGGTATGGAAGTGCTTAACCGCGTCCGTGACGATCTGAGTGAACTGGCAGTAGTCGAATCCTTCCCTACGAAGATCGAAGGCCGCCAGATGATCATGGTGCTCGCTCCTAAGAAGAAACAGTAAGGCCTTCAAGCAGCAAAATCTGTGGAGCCTTCGGGCTTCATAGGTTTTGTTCGCCTATGTTTCGTTTATTTAACAATGCGAAGTGGAAGTTATTAAGATGCCAAAAATTAAGACCGTACGCGGTGCTGCTAAGCGCTTCAAAAAAACCGGTGGTGGTGGATTTAAGCGTAAGCACGCAAACCTGCGTCATATTCTGACCAAAAAATCTACTAAGCGTAAACGTCACCTGCGTCCAAAAGGCCTTGTTTCTAAAGGCGATCTGGGTCTGGTAATCGCGTGCCTGCCGTACGCATAAGCCGTTAACGTTTAATTTTTTTACTAAGAATATAGATACAGGAGAGCACATATGGCTCGCGTAAAACGTGGTGTAATTGCACGTGCACGTCACAAGAAAATTTTGAAACAAGCTAAAGGCTACTACGGTGCGCGTTCACGCGTTTACCGCGTTGCCTTCCAGGCTGTTATCAAAGCAGGTCAGTACGCTTACCGTGACCGTCGTCAGCGTAAGCGTCAGTTCCGTCAACTGTGGATTGCGCGTATCAACGCAGCAGCACGTCAGAACGGTATTTCTTACAGCAAATTCATCAACGGCCTGAAAAAAGCCTCTGTTGAAATCGACCGTAAGATCCTGGCTGACATCGCAGTATTCGACAAAGTAGCGTTCACCGCTCTGGTCGAAAAAGCGAAAGCAGCACTGGCATAAGCCAGTTGAAAGAGGGGGCTTTGCTCCCTCTTTTGTTATACCCGTCATACTTCAAGCCGTACCTGCGTTGGCTGCGTTCGTTCACCCCAGTCACTTACTGATGTAAGCTCCTGAGGATTCTCTTACTTGCCGCCTTGTTACAACTTGAATTATTTAGGGTATACCAGAGCAGAACATTGACATTTACCCGTGCAGGCTTTTCAATACGGTTTTAACGGTTTTACCACACAAGGTAACGCAAGCATGAATGCTGCTATTTTCCGCTTCTTCTTTTACTTTAGCACCTGAACTCAGGAGGCTAGCGCGTGAAAGATGAAACGAAAAACAGCGCCAGATAAGCCTCCCGATGGAGGCTTTTTTTGTGCCTAAATTCGAGAGAATAAGTCCACCAAATCGGTGTCTGCACCGACATAATGAGGAAAACCATGTCACATCTCGCAGAGCTGGTTGCCAGTGCAACGGCCGCCATTAACCAGGCCTCAGATGTTGCCGCGTTAGACAACGTCCGCGTCGAATATCTGGGCAAGAAAGGGCACCTGACCCTTCAAATGACTACCCTGCGTGAACTGCCAGCGGAAGAGCGTCCGGCAGCGGGTGCGGTGATTAACGAAGCGAAAGAGCAGGTTCAGCAGGCGCTGAACGCGCGCAAATCCGCTCTGGAAAGCGCGGCGCTGAATGCGCGTCTGGCTGAAGAGACCATCGACGTTTCTCTGCCTGGCCGTCGTATCGAAAACGGCGGCCTGCATCCGGTCACCCGTACCATCGATCGTATTGAAAGTTTCTTCGGTGAGCTCGGCTTTACCGTGGCGACTGGCCCGGAAATCGAAGATGATTACCACAACTTCGATGCCCTGAACATTCCAGGCCATCATCCGGCACGTGCTGACCACGACACTTTCTGGTTTGACGCAACGCGTCTGCTGCGCACCCAGACCTCTGGCGTGCAGATCCGTACTATGAAAGACCAGGAACCGCCGATCCGCATCATCGCGCCGGGCCGCGTCTATCGTAACGATTACGACCAGACCCACACTCCAATGTTCCACCAGATGGAAGGTCTGATTGTTGATAAAAACATCAGCTTCACCAACCTGAAAGGGACGCTGCACGACTTCCTGAACAACTTCTTTGAAGAAGATTTGCAGGTGCGTTTCCGTCCGTCCTACTTCCCGTTCACGGAACCGTCTGCGGAAGTTGACGTGATGGGCAAAAACGGCAAATGGCTGGAAGTGCTGGGCTGCGGCATGGTGCATCCAAACGTTCTGCGCAACGTGGGGATTGATCCGGAAGTTTACTCCGGCTTCGCATTCGGCATGGGCATGGAGCGTCTGACCATGCTGCGCTACGGCGTAACCGATCTGCGCGCATTCTTCGAAAACGATCTGCGTTTCCTCAAACAGTTTAAATAAGGGCAGGACAGAACAATGAAATTCAGTGAACTGTGGTTACGCGAATGGGTGAACACCTCTCTCGATAGCGACGCGCTGTCGAACCAAATCACCATGGCGGGCCTGGAAGTGGACGGCGTTGAGCCGGTTGCTGGCGCGTTTAACGGCGTGGTCGTGGGCGAAGTGGTTGAGTGCGGCCAGCATCCGAACGCCGACAAACTGCGCGTCACCAAAGTGAACGTGGGCGGCGATCGCCTGCTGGATATCGTCTGCGGCGCACCAAACTGCCGTCAGGGCCTTAAAGTGGCGGTTGCCACCGTCGGTGCCGTGCTGCCGGGTGATTTCAAAATCAAAGCCGCCAAGCTGCGCGGTGAGCCCTCTGAAGGGATGCTGTGCTCGTTCTCCGAGCTGGGTATTTCCGACGACCATAGCGGCATCATTGAGCTGCCGCAGGATGCGCCAATCGGTACCGATATCCGCGAATACCTGAAGCTTGATGACAACACCATCGAAATCAGCGTGACGCCAAACCGTGCGGACTGCCTGGGAATTATCGGCGTGGCGCGCGACGTTGCCGTGCTGAACCAGACCGGGCTGAACGCGCCGGAAATCGCGCCGGTGGCGGCGACCATCAGCGACGTGCTGCCGATTCAGGTTGACGCGCCGGACGCGTGTCCGCGCTACCTGGGCCGCGTGGTTAAGGGCATCAACGTTAAAGCTCCGACCCCGCTGTGGATGAAAGAGAAGCTGCGTCGCTGCGGCATCCGCTCTATCGATGCGGTGGTTGATGTAACCAACTACGTTCTGCTTGAGCTGGGTCAGCCGATGCACGCGTTTGATAAAGATCGTATCGAAGGCGGAATTGTGGTCCGTATGGCGAAAGAGGGCGAAACCCTGGTTCTGCTGGACGGCAGCGAAGCCAAACTGAACGCGGATACCCTGGTGATTGCCGACCACGGCAAAGCGCTGGCCATGGGCGGCATCTTCGGCGGTGAACATTCCGGCGTGAATGACGAAACCCAGAACGTGCTGCTGGAATGTGCATTCTTCAGCCCGCTCTCCATCACCGGTCGCGCGCGTCGTCACGGCCTGCATACCGATGCTTCTCACCGCTACGAGCGCGGCGTGGATCCGGCGTTGCAGTACAAGGCGATGGAACGTGCCACGCGTCTGCTGATCGACATCTGCGGCGGTGAAGCGGGTCCGGTTATCGACGTGACTAATGAAGCTACGCTGCCTAAGCGTGCCACCATTACGCTGCGTCGCAGCAAGCTGGATCGCCTGATTGGTCACCACGTTGCCGATGCGCAGGTCACCGATATTCTGACGCGTCTGGGCTGTGAAGTGACCGAAGGTCAGGACGAGTGGAAAGCCGTTGCGCCGAGCTGGCGTTTCGATATGGAAATCGAAGAAGACCTGGTGGAAGAAGTGGCTCGCGTCTACGGCTACAACAACATTCCGGATGAGCCAGTGCAGGCGGGCCTGGTCATGGGCACTCACCGCGAAGCCGACCTGTCCCTGAAGCGTGTGAAAACCATGCTGAACGACAAAGGCTATCAGGAAGTGATTACCTACAGCTTCGTCGATCCTAAGCTGCAACAGCTGGTCCACCCGGGTGAAGAGGCGCTGATCCTGCCAAGCCCAATCTCTAGCGAAATGTCTGCGATGCGTCTGTCCCTGTGGACGGGGCTGCTGGGCACGGTTGTGTACAACCAGAATCGTCAGCAGAACCGTGTGCGCATTTTCGAAAGCGGTCTGCGCTTTGTGCCGGATACTCAGGCTAATTTGGGCATTCGTCAGGATCTCATGCTGGCAGGTGCGATTAGCGGTAGCCGCTATGAAGAGCACTGGGACCTGGCAAAAGGCACCGTTGATTTCTACGATATGAAGGGCGATCTGGAAGCGGTTCTCGATCTGACCGGTAAATTATCCGAAATTGAATTCCGTGCAGAAGCGATCCCGGCCCTGCATCCTGGTCAAAGTGCTGCTATTTATTTAGAGGGCAAACGCGTTGGTTTCATTGGTGTTGTCCACCCGGAACTGGAACGCAAACTTGACCTGAACGGCCGTACCATCGTGTTCGAGCTGGAGTGGAACCCGGTTGCAGACCGCGTGATTCCTCAGGCTCAGGATGTTTCTCGCTTCCCGGCAAACCGTCGCGATATCGCTGTTGTGGTCGCTGAAAATGTACCGGCAGCAGATATTTTGGCCGAATGTAAGAAAGTTGGCGTAAATCAGGTAGTTGGCGTAAACTTATTTGACGTGTACCGCGGCAAGGGCGTAGCAGAAGGTTTCAAGAGCCTTGCTATTAGCCTTATCCTTCAGGATACCGGCCGTACACTCGAAGAAGAGGAGATTGCCGCTACCGTCGCCAAATGTGTAGAGGCATTAAAAGAGCGATTCCAGGCATCATTGAGGGATTGAACCTATGGCGCTTACAAAAGCTGAAATGTCAGAATATCTGTTTGATAAGCTTGGGCTTAGCAAACGGGATGCTAAAGAGCTGGTAGAGCTGTTTTTCGAAGAGATCCGTCGTGCTCTGGAAAATGGTGAGCAGGTAAAACTCTCCGGCTTTGGCAATTTTGATTTGCGAGACAAAAACCAACGTCCGGGCCGTAACCCGAAGACGGGGGAAGATATTCCCATTACAGCCCGCCGCGTGGTGACCTTCAGACCCGGCCAGAAGTTAAAAAGCCGTGTCGAAAACGCAACGCCCAAAGCAGAGTAATATGAACTAACCAAAAAGGTCGCATTCGCGGCCTTTTTTCTTTGCACGGTTGTAAACCCACCGTAAAATCAAATACATCTGATCCTGATAAAACCATGTCCATGCCTGATTTTGCCCATCGCCAGCGCCAGTCCGACCTCCGCAGCCTGCTTGTGCTCGTGCTGTTGCTCCTGATTGCAACGGTGATAAGCCTGTGCGCGGGCGACCGCTGGATTGGGCCGGAAAGCTGGTTTGGCGCAGACGGACAGCTGTTCGTCTGGCAAATCCGCCTGCCGCGAACGCTGGCGGTGATCCTGGTCGGCGCGTCGTTGGCGCTGTGCGGCACCATTATGCAGGCGCTGTTTGAAAACCCGCTCGCGGAGCCCGGCTTACTGGGCGTTTCCAACGGCGCGGGGGTAGGGCTGATTGCGGCGGTAATGCTGGGCGGCGGCGAGCTCTCCGGCTGGAGTATTAGCCTGAGCGCCATTATCGGGGCGCTGGTGATTACGCTGATACTGCTGCGCTTCGCCAGGCGCCATCTGTCCACCAGCCGCCTGCTGCTGGCCGGGGTAGCGCTGGGGATCATCTGTAGCGCGCTGATGACCTGGGCGGTCTATTTCTCCACCTCCTTTGATTTGCGCCAGCTGATGTACTGGATGATGGGCGGATTTGGCGGCGTTGACTGGCGTCAGGGCTGGCTGATGGTGCTGCTCGTTCCGGTTATCCTCTGGGCCGGTTTTCAGGCGCAGCCGCTGAACATGCTCGCGCTGGGCGAAACCTCTGCGCGTCAGCTGGGCATGTCGATGAGTTTATGGCGCAACGTGCTGGTTATCGCCATCGGCTGGATGGTGGGGGTGAGCGTGGCGCTGGCCGGGGCTATTGGCTTTATTGGTCTGGTCATCCCGCACATGCTGCGTCTTTGCGGCGTAACGGATCATCGCACGTTGCTGCCGTGCGCCGCGATTGCAGGGGCGGCGACGCTGCTGCTGGCGGATATTATCGCCCGGCTTGCGCTGACGGCGGCGGAGCTGCCCATCGGGGTCGTAACCGCGACGCTGGGCGCACCGGTATTTATCTGGCTACTATTAAAGGCCGGACGTTAAATCACCCTATGCAAGACAACCTGAGGGAATGCTATGCAGTCTGATATTTTGAATACCGAAGTGACCACCATTGACGGCGAAAAAACCACGCTGGAAGGCTACAAGGGCAAGGTGCTGCTGATCGTCAACGTGGCGTCTAAATGTGGCCTGACCCCGCAGTACGAACAGCTGGAGAATATTCACAAAGCCTGGGAGAAAGACGGCTTCACCGTGCTGGGCTTCCCGTGCAACCAGTTCCTGGGCCAGGAGCCGGGCAGCGAAGACGAGATCAAAACGTTTTGCAGCACCACCTACGGCGTTACGTTCCCGATGTTCAGCAAAATCGACGTTAACGGCGAAAACCGCCATCCGCTCTATGAAAAACTGGTGACCGCCGCGCCGACCGCCGTTGCGCCAGAAGGCAGTGGTTTCTTCGAGCGTATGGCGAGCAAAGGCCGCGCGCCGCTCTATCCTGACGATATCCTGTGGAACTTCGAAAAATTCCTCATCGGCCGCGACGGCCAGGTGGTTCAGCGTTTTTCACCGGACATGACGCCTGAAGATCCAATCGTTATGGAATCTATCAAGCTGGCGCTGGCGAAATAATGACCCTGCTGATGCAGCTCACGGACGTTGCCGAGAAGGGGCGTCTGGAGCCGATTGCCGCGACCATTAATGCCGGGGAGATCCTGCATCTGGTGGGGCCTAACGGCGCGGGCAAGAGCACGCTGCTGGCCCGTATGGCCGGGCTGACAAGCGGGCAGGGGGAGATCGCGCTGCTGGAGCACAGCCTTGCCGAGTGGTCGCCCGCGGCGCTGGCGCATCGGCGGGCTTATCTGGTGCAACAGCAGGTGCCGCCCTTTGCGATGCCGGTCTGGCACTATCTGACGCTGCATCTGCATGATAAAACCCGCACCGGGCTTCTCACGGAGGTGGCGGCAGCGCTGGGGCTGGAAGATAAACTGTCCCGCCAGGCCAGCCAGCTCTCCGGCGGAGAGTGGCAGCGCGTGCGCCTGGCCGCGGTGATCTTGCAGATCCACCCGGCGGGCAACCCGCAGGGGCGGTTACTGCTGCTGGACGAGCCAATGAGCGGGCTGGACGTGGCGCAGCAGGCGGCGCTGGACCGTCAGCTGAGCGCGTTGTCCGAAGCGGGCGTTGCGGTCGTCATGAGCAGTCACGACCTGAACCATACGCTGCGCCACGCGCACCGCGTCTGGCTGCTCTCTAAGGGCAAACTGATCGCCAGCGGCGCGCGCGACAGCGTCTTGACGCCACGAAATCTGGCGGCGGCCTATAATATGGCGTTTCGACGGCTGGATATCGAGGGGCACAAGATGCTGATCTCCACGGCGTCCGGCTAACCGTTTCTTGCGCGGTTACACGGTTGCACGCTAAATTACGGAAAGAAAAAATAAAAGCAGAGGATTCGTCTGAAATGCGATTCTGGTTTCTCTTTGCAGCGGCGCTCTTTCTTGCGGGATGCAGTAGCCATCGCGCGCCTCCACCGAACGCGCGGCTGTCGGACTCCATCACGGTGATTGCCAGCCTGAACGATCAGCTCAGCAACTGGCGCGGTACGCCCTATCGTTACGGCGGGATGAGTCGTGGCGGGGTGGATTGCTCCGGGTTTGTGCTGATGACCTTCCGCGATAAATTCGATCTTCAGCTGCCGCGCGAAACGCGCAAGCAGGCTGAAATCGGCACGAAAATCGATAAAGAAGAATTACTGCCCGGCGACCTGGTGTTTTTCAAAACCGGCTCCGGGGAAAGCGGTCTGCATGTAGGGATTTATGATACGGATAACCAGTTCATACATGCCTCCACCAGCCGCGGCGTGATGCGTTCATCTCTGGATAATGTCTACTGGCGTAAAAACTTCTGGCAGGCCAGACGTATTTAACCCGCATTCTTCCACGCGTTTTGTTCGGGCACCTTCGCAAAAAAAGGTGGCCCGGATTTCAGTTATTCAGTGATTAAAGTTAAATTTATTCAGAATTAAATATTTCTGTATGTGTCTGTTTTATCTAAAACTGGCTATTAAGCTTTAACCAGGATAAAATTATTTTAGATTCAGGGATAAATCTGAAAATTAATACGGAACGAATGAAACCAATCTTATTAAAATCAATGCAGTGGAATTGTGTCAGCAATTGCTCCAGGATGTACACTCTCATCTATAACGCAGGCCGAGCACAATGATTATCACGTTAGATAATGCTTACCAGTCCGAGTTTTTACTCTGTCCGGCGCGTAATAGCGCAGGAGAGCTTAAAGCGCTTGAGATTATGGTTAACTTTGTCGGCGTGGGCTCAGACGTCCGTTTCCCCACTGAACTGGCGCTCCCGCATCTTTCTAAAGAAGATGAGCTGGTGCTGTTTCATGAAAAACTGCAACTGCTCGATACCTGCAAACTGTTTTTTATTCAGCATCAGTTAATTGCTTGGATCAATATTACACCTGCAATTGTTGAGTTTTTATTAACAAACGAAAACGCTGTTTCAATAATGGATCGCTACCCGTTCCTGGAGTTTACCGTTAATGAGAATTATCCAGGTTTAAATAACGGAAAGGACGATCTCGATCTGGCAAGGATGGCGATCCGATATCCGTTGGTGCTGGCTAATTTCGGTGCCGGGGCGGCCTCCCTTAAGGCGGTTTATGACGGCCTGTTTAAACGCGTCATTCTGGATAAAAACTTTATTCAACAGCGCATATCGCAACTCTCCTTCGAACCTTTTATGCGCGCGATCCTCTGGCAAATAACCCCGCACTGCCAGTCGGTGATTGTGGCCGGGATCGACGACCACGGAAGTTTGCAGCGCGTCCTGTCATTTGAATTTGGCGCGATGCAGGGCACTCTCTGGCCTGCCGTGACGGCGGAGTCCGTGACCACGCTCGTGCAGTGATAACCCTTGTTTTCGCCCGTGTTTAACCTCCGCTAAACCCTCTACACTTAAGGCAGGAGGACCTATGACCCTGTCTTTTACCGCACACTGGCACGACGAACTGCCCGGCTTTTATACCGCGCTGAATCCCACACCGTTACAGAATGCTCGCCTTGTCTGGCACAACGCACCGCTGGCCGATGCGCTTGGCGTTCCGCCTGACTTATTCCAGCCTGCGAATGGCGCGGGCGTCTGGGGCGGCGAAGCGCTGCTTCCCGGCATGATCCCTCTGGCGCAGGTCTACAGCGGGCACCAGTTTGGCGTCTGGGCGGGTCAGCTGGGGGACGGCAGGGGGATCTTGCTTGGCGAACAGCAGCTTCCCGACGGAGATACCGTCGACTGGCACCTCAAAGGGGCGGGTCTGACGCCGTATTCGCGTATGGGCGACGGGCGCGCGGTGCTGCGCTCCACCATTCGTGAAAGCCTGGCGTCCGAAGCGATGCACGCGCTGGGGATCCCCACCTCCCGGGCGCTTTCCATTGTGACCAGCGATACGCCCGTCGCGCGTGAAACGATGGAGCAGGGGGCGATGCTGATGCGCATCGCGCAAAGCCACCTGCGCTTTGGCCATTTCGAGCATTTCTATTATCGCCGCGAGCCGGACAAGGTGCGCCAGCTTGCCGACTTCGCCATTCGCCACCACTGGCCCGCGCTTCAGGATGAGGCCGATAAATATCGCCTCTGGTTCCGCGACGTGGTCGCCCGCACCGCGTCGATGATTGCCCGCTGGCAGAGCGTTGGCTTTGCCCACGGCGTGATGAACACCGATAACATGTCGATTCTGGGGCTGACCTTCGACTACGGCCCGTTTGGTTTCCTGGACGATTACCAGCCGGGCTATATCTGCAACCACTCTGACTATCAGGGGCGCTACAGCTTTGACAACCAGCCGGCCGTCGGGCTGTGGAATCTTCAGCGTCTGGCACAAACCCTGTCACCGTTTGTCGACGTGGATGCCCTCAACGACGCGCTGGACAGCTACCAGGAGGTTCTGCTGCGCGAATACGGCACCCTGATGCGCGGTAAGCTCGGGCTGTTAACCCAGGAGAAGGGCGATAACGACATTCTTAACGGCCTGTTTGCGCTGATGGCGCGCGAGGGCAGCGATTATACCCGCACCTTCCGCATGCTGGGCCAGACGGAGCAGCACAGCAGCGCTTCCCCGCTGCGCGACGAGTTTATCGACCGTCAGGCCTTTGACGACTGGTTCCAGGGCTACCGCGAGCGGTTACAGCGCGAGGGCGTGGCGGATGACGAACGTCAGGCGCAGATGAATGCGGCAAACCCGGCAATGGTGCTGCGTAACTGGCTGGCACAGCGGGCGATTGAGCAGGCCGAGAAGGGCGAATACGACGAGCTGCACCGCCTGCATACCGCGCTGCGCACGCCGTTTGCCGACCGGGACGATGATTACGTCAGCCGCCCGCCGGACTGGGGCAAGCGGCTGGAGGTCAGCTGCTCGAGCTAGGGGGCGAGAAACACCTGCGGGGCGGCGTGGAGCGGATGCTGGCCGACGTGAACCTGCGCGCCGTACCAGCGCGCCAGCGCGTCGGCCTGCAACACCTGCTCCGGCGCGCCGTGGGATACAATCCGACCGTCGTGCAGCAGCAGGATGCGATCCGCCCACAGCGCGGCGAGATTCAGATCGTGCAGCACCACGCAGACGTGCAGGTTCCCTTCTCGCGTCAGGCTTTTCAGCAGGCGCAGCAGATGTTGCTGGTGGTAGAGATCCAGCGCCGAGGTCGGTTCATCGAGAAACAGCCAGCCGCCCGGCGCACCCTCGCGCCACAGCTGCGCCAGCGCGCGGGCCAGCTGTACCCGCTGCTGCTCGCCGCCGGACAGGGCGGCAAACCGTCGTCCGGCCAGCGGTAAACAGCCGGTGATCTGCATGACTTCGTGTATCACCGCGCTTTCGGGGCGCGCTGCCCACGGGGCGCGACCCATCCCGATCACCGCCTCCACCGGCCAGTCAAACCCCAGCTGCGTGTGCTGGCGCATCACCGCCCGGCGTCGGGAAAGCTGTTCCGGGTGCCACTCGCCTAAGGGTTTATCCGCCAGCAGGCAGGTGCCGCTTGTCGGCTTGAGATAGCCCGTCAGCAGGCGCAGCAGGGTGGATTTTCCGGCCCCGTTCGGGCCAATCAGCGCCACCAGTTCGCCCGACGAGAGCGAAAGGGACACGTCGTTGATAAGGGTGCGCTGCCCCACCCGGCAGGTGAGGCGTTCTGCGCGGTAGCCTTCAGCCATGCTGGCCTCCACGACGAAAAATAAGCCACAGGAACCAGGGCGCGCCCAGAATGCTGGTCAGCAGACCCACGGGCATCTCCGCCGGGGCAACCAGCGTGCGCGCCACGGTGTCCGCGACCAGCAGCAGGGCGGCACCGGCGAGGACCGACCCGGGCACCACCGCCCGGTGATCGGCCCCGAGCCACATGCGCATCAGGTGCGGCACCACCAGCCCGATAAAGCCAATCACGCCGCTGACGGCAACGGCCGCCGCCACCAGCAGCGCGCTGCACAGCAGCAATATCCGCTGCACGCCCTTCACATCAACGCCGAGATAGTGCGCCTCCTCTTCGCCGAGCTGGAGCAGGTTGAGCGCTGTCGCCAGCCGCCATATCACCCAGACGGTGGGCACCATCAGCGAGGTCACCGCCAGCAGCGTCGACCACTGCGCCTGCCCGAGGCTGCCCATGCCCCAAAGTGAAAGCTGGCGAAGCTGGGCGTCGTTGCTGAGCCACGAGAGCACGCCAACCGCTGCGCCGCACAGGGCGTTAATGGCAATCCCTACCAGCAGCAGGCGCGAGAGCGAGCTGCCGCGCTGCTGGCTGAGCAGGAAGATCGCCACG
Source organism: Enterobacter sp. 186315 (assembly GCF_053290175.1). Classification (NCBI taxonomy): domain Bacteria; kingdom Pseudomonadati; phylum Pseudomonadota; class Gammaproteobacteria; order Enterobacterales; family Enterobacteriaceae; genus Enterobacter; species Enterobacter sp. 186315. The sequence goes on from NZ_JBPTTK010000001.1 coordinate 111,364, forward strand.
GTTGCCGCCAGCGCGCCGAGAAACGCCGCCAGCATCGGGGCGTAAAGCATCGCCAGCGCGGGCAGCGTAAGCGGCAGCACCACCCACAGTGCCACCGCCAGCGCCGCGCCGCTGCTGATCCCAAGCAGTCCCGGATCGGCGAGCGGGTTGCGAAACAGCCCCTGCATCACGCAGCCCGCCAGCGCCAGCGATCCGCCAATCACCAGCGCCAGCAGCACGCGGGGCAGGCGAATCGTGAACCAGATCTGGCGCAGCGCGTCATCGGCGTGGCTCCACAGCAGGCTTACCGGAAGACGCATGGCGCCAAAGCCGGTTGCCAGCAGGGTCATCACCAGCAGCGCGGCGGACAAAACGCCGAGCGACAGGGCAATTCTGCGGGACATCAGGGCAGCTGCTCCGCTTTGGCGCGCAGCTGCAAAATCGCCTGCGGGGTACGCACGCTAAAGCCGAGCAGCGCCATATCGTCAACGGCAAGCACCTGCCTGCTGCGTCCCGCCGGGGTTTGCGCAAGCCCCGGCAGCGACCAGAGGTTATTCTCACCGCCGAGGGCCTTTATGCCGTCCTGGGAGATCACCACCAGATCCGGCTGGCTGGCAATCACCCCTTCCTGCGAAAGCGGCTGATAGCGGGTGAACCCCTGCATCGCATTCTGCAAGCCCGCCGCCCGGATCGCCGCGTCGGCCCCGGTCTGCTGCCCGGCGGCCATCGCGGTCATCCCGCCGTGATTGAGGATAAACAGCACCCGTTTGTTGAGCGCAGTCGACGGCAGGGCATTCAGTTCCTTGCGCAAGGACTGGCGCAGTTTGTCGCCCTCGGCCTGCTGGTGCAGCGCGTCGGCAATGACCCTGACCTTCTCGTCAATCACGCTGAGATCGTTACTGCCCGGCACGGTCACCACCTTTACCCTGCTTTGCTCAACCTGCTTTAAGGCGAGGGACGGCTGCGCCTGGGCGCTCGCCAGCACCAGCGTCGGGCGAACGGAGAGAATGCCCTCGGCGTTAAGCTGGCGCAGATAGCCCACGTCCGGCAGGGCGTTCACCGCCTGCGGAGACTGGCTGGTGCTGTCGCGTGCCACCAGAGAGGACTGCGCCTTCAGCGCATAGACAATCTCGGTGACGTCGCCGCCCAGCGTGACGACGCGCTCCGGTGCGGCGGCGAAGGCCGTCAGGGGAAGGGCGCAGAGCAGGGCGAGCCACTTCATGCTGCCAGCCCGTTTGGCGTCAGGGCGTCAATCTGGCTGCGCCACTGGCTCTGTTCAGGTTCGCCTTCGCTGCGCTGGCCGTACAGCTGCACGATCTGCGTGCCGTCGGCGGCAAACAGCTCCAGGCTGGTGACGTGGCCGTCGGCGGTCGGTTTGCGGGTGACCCAGGCTTCAGCGATGCTCTCTTCCAGCAGGTGCAGGGTGAAGCTGGAATTGAAGATATTCAGCCAGCCCTTCATCGGCACCAGTTTTTCGATCGCGCCGGTGAAGATCTGCACGCAGCCGCGGTTGCCGACGAAGATCATGATCTCGTTGCCGTCCTGACGCGCCGTGTCCAGCAGCTGCGCCAGCGCGGAGCTATCGACCTGACAGGCCAGATCGTCACCCACCAGGCGGAAGGCCTGCTGGCGGGAGAGGTTGTGGCGTTTCAGCAACGAGAAGAACTGATGCACGTCGGTCATGGCGCGCCATTCGCTGTCCAGCGTGGTGGCGTCGGGATTGACCGCATGAACCGGCGCCTCTGCCGCTGTCAGCGCCAGCGGCGGGTTATCGGCAAACATAAAGCGGGTGAGAACATCGCCCCAGGCGGAAACGTCGGTGCTGTCGGTGGCGTAGACCTTCAGCAGCGCATCGCCCTGATGGTCGAAGAACTGAATGCTCTGGCGCTCGCCGCGCGCGGTGGCTTCGCTGATGTGGAACACGCTGGCCCACTGGTTGAGGAACAGACGCAGGTCGAGCGCGCGCGGGTTCAGCACCAGCCCGGCGTGGCCGTTGAGGTGCTGATGGGTGAACGCGCCGACCTGTTCATGAACGGCGTACTCGTTGCGGCAGATGCATTTGGTTTCGCCCACTGCTTCTAATGCGCCCAGGATCTCGCGGATGTCGCCGTGCAGCCGCCAGGCGTCGTGCCCCACGCGCGCGAAGGTGAGTTCCGCTTCGCTGATGCCCATCAGGCCCGCGATATCGCGCGCGTATTTTCCCGGATGTTCTTCTTTAAGCTCAAGCCAGCGTGTGTAGTGATTCATTGTCTGTTCCTTTCGAATAATGGCCCCGGCGAACCGGGGCGAGGGGATTACCACTGATAACTCACAAAAATCTTGCCGTTACGGCCATCCTGCGGAATGCCCTGCGGTGACCAGTACGCTTTGTCGAAGACGTTGCCCAGCACCAGCGTGGTGGTCACGCCTTTAAGCTGCTGCTGGCCTTTGTAGCTGACGTAGAAATCGTTGACCGCGTAGCCCGGCTGTTTGCTGTAGCTGCTGCTGACGTGGGTGGAGCGATCGGCGAAGGTGCCGATCCAGCCCACGGAGAAGCCGCTGGCCGCCACCGGGATGTCCAGCTTGCTGGTGACGGTGTCCGGATTGATGCTGGAGATGTACTCCCCGGTGTCGGTATCTTTGCCGCGCGTGCGGTTGTAGGCCATGTCCAGGCTGAACAAATCGGCGGTGTATTTCGCCATCACGTCCCAGCCCCAGATTTTGGCATCAGGAACGTTATAGGACATGGTGGTCGCCGCCGCAAAATCGACGGTGGTGGAGATGTAGTCTTTGGCTTTGGTATCGAAGTAGCTGGCTTTGAACTCCAGCGCATCGTTGGTGAGCATCAGGTCGTCAAAGCGCAGGCCGAATCCGTACTCCTGGGTTTTGTTGGTTTCCGGGCGCAGGTTCGGGTTGGGCACCCAGTAGTTAGTGTAGAAGCTGCCGATGGAGAAGTGCTTCGCGTCGTTGTACATCTCGCCCATGGTCGGGGCGCGGAAGGCCTGCGCGTAGGAGCCAAACAGCATCAGCCAGTCGGTCGGGCTGACGGTGAGCCCGGCGCGGGATGACCATTTGTCGGCGTCCACGTCGTCATAGCCTTCGCTACTGCCGCGATAGTTATCGTAGCGCGTGCCGCCGAGCAGGGTGACCGGCAGATCGCGCAGGGTGATCTCATCCTGTAACCAGCCGGAGCTGAAGTCGATTTTCGCGTCCGGGAAGCCGGTGGTGACCCCGCCCGGATTTTGCTCCTGGCGGTAGTACTCGCCGCCGTAGGTCAGCAGGTGCGAGGCAAAGGAGTCGCTGAACAGGCGCGTGCGGTTCTCCACTTTGCCACCTTTGGTAGTCTGCTTGCGGAACTCGCCGGCGTTATCGAGGTTCTGGGCGTTAATGCGCGCTTCGGACCAGTAGATTTTGGCCTCCGCGTTGAGCCAGTCGTTGCCTTGCGGCGCGATGCTGTAGCCGAGCTGCGCATCGCGCTGAATGGTGGAGCGGTCGGTCATCGGGTTGCTGCTGTCGCTCGCGTCCGGCGTCTGCGGGTTTTTCGGCTCCTGCGCGGCGTTGTTGTAGTAGCGCAGAGAGCCGCTCAGGGTCTGGGCGGCGTCGATTTTCCAGCTGCCTTTCGCCAGCATATTGTTGATGGATTCATCGTTCGGCGCGCGGGTGCCGTTGCTCTGGCGAATGTCCCCGCGATCGCGGCTCGACCAGGAGACCAGGCCGTCGAGCGTGTCAGTGCGGCCAAAGGCGCTGGCGCCCATGCCGATGCTATGATCGCCCGTTGCGCCCGTGCCAAACACGCGGTAGCCGCTGTTTTTGCCCGGCTCCAGCAGGTCGGCGGCGTCCGCCGTATCGTAAGAAATCACCCCGCCGAGCGCGCCGCTGCCGTAGAGCAGGGCAGAGGGGCCGCGTACCACTTCGATGCGCTTGATCAGCGCCGGGTCGAGGAAAGTGCTGTTGAGGTGCCCGGTGTCGGTGCCCTGGCGAATGCCGTCCACCAGCACCAGCACGCCGCGACGATCGTAACCGCGCAGGTTGATGTCCTGGCCGTTGGTGCGGCCCGTGCCGTCCAGCGTCAGGCCCGGCACTTTACGCAGCAGGTCTGCCGCCGAGCTGGCGGTCTGGTTTTCCGGGGTGGTAGCGTCGATGACGCTGACCATCATCGGGGCTTCGAAGGCGCTGCGGGCGTTGCCCGTGGCGGTGACGGTAATATCCTCTGCGGCAGCAAGCGCGGCGCCCGGCAGGGTGCTGACAATCGCCAGCGCCAGGAGTGAGGGACGCAAAGACGCGGAATGCAGGTGTGGCATAGCAACTCTCCATTAAGAATCGAAAGCGCTGGCTGCCTGGGGATCACCTGGGTGGCTGGCGTAATTTTAGGTGTAATTTATTTAGTCAGAATCAGTTTTCCGGCATGGGTCTGGCGCAGCAGATACTGCTGACCGTCATGCTCGATAATCACCCGCCCCTCGTCGCCCAGCAGCGTTTTGCTGTCAATACGGCGGTCGCCGGAGGTGGGGGATGGCGCTGTGTGTGTCGCTAAAGGCGTTGCGTCAGAGTTATTTACAGGTGACATAATGTTTACAAATGACAATCAATGTAACAATGATAATCATTATCAATAAACTGCAAATTCACGGCAAGCGTTTTTGTGAAAATATTGTGACGGGATCAAATTTGGGGGGAAGGTGCGGTTTGATGCCCTCACCCCGGCCCTCTCCCACGGGGAGAGGGAGAAGGGCATGGAGCGCCACCCCGCTATTCTTTAAAACCGCGTGTCCACCGCTGCGGCCAGCTTCTCTAACAGCAGCTCGCTGTCTTCCCAGCTCAGGCACGGATCGGTAATCGACTGGCCGTACACAATCGGCTGTCCGGCCACCACTTTCTGGGTGCCTTCTTTGATAAAGCTTTCCGCCATGATCCCGGCGACGGCGGTGGAGCCGCTGCGGATCTGCTGACACACCTCATCGCACACGTCCAGCTGGCGGCGGTGCTGCTTCTGGCAGTTGCCGTGGCTGAAGTCGATCACCAGATGCTCCGGCAGGTCGAACTCGGAGAGGGTTTCGCAGGCGGCGGCAATGTCCTCGGCGTGATAGTTCGGCTTTTTACCGCCGCGCATAATGATATGGCCGTACGGGTTGCCGCTGGTCTGGTAGATGGTCATCGAGCCGTTTTTATCCGGCGAGAGGAACATGTGGCTGGCGCGGGAGGCGCGGATTGCATCCACCGCGATTCGGGTGTTGCCGTCGGTGCCGTTCTTAAACCCAACCGGGCAGGAGAGGGCCGAGGCCATTTCCCGGTGGATCTGGCTTTCGGTGGTACGCGCGCCAATCGCGCCCCAGCTGATGAGGTCGGCGATAAACTGTCCGGTCACCATATCCAGGAACTCGGTGGCGGTCGGCACGCCCAGCTCGTTCACCTGCAACAGCAGCTTGCGCGCCAGCTCAATGCCGTGGTTCACGCGGTAGCTGCCGTTCAGGTCCGGGTCGGAGATCAGCCCTTTCCAGCCCACCACGGTGCGCGGTTTTTCAAAGTAGGTGCGCATCACGATTTCCAGGCGATGCTGGTGTTTGTCGCGCAGTACCTGGAGGCGTTTGGCATAGTCCATCGCCGCGTCCAGATCGTGAATCGAGCACGGGCCGATAATCACCAGCAGGCGGCGATCTTCACCGTTCAGGATTTTTTCAATACGGCGGCGGGAGGCCGTGACGTGTTCCGCGACGCGTGCGGAGACAGGATGACGCAGCGCCAGCTCAGCCGGGGTAATCAGGCTTTCAATACGCGCGGTGCGAAGTTCGTCGGTTTTATTCATGGGATATCTCAGAAAATTTTTGCTTCATCGGCAGACTACCGGGAAGTGATGGGCATCACCTTAAACCAATCCCTGCTGATTTCAAGTTCGGGGCGACGCCGCCCCGAGGATGGTCAGGATGATACCCGAATCTGGATTAATGTACTAGCATATTAGTACATGCGACGATTCAGTCCCATGATGTCGAGAATTTTTGTGGCAATTTCCTCTACCGAGAAATTGGTACTGTTGAGGAAGGGGATCTGGTTTTTACGGTACAGGGCTTCGACTTCGGCGACCTCCATCCGGCACTGGCGCATCGAGGCGTAGCGGCTGTTTTCCCGGCGCTCTTCGCGGATTGCCGCCAGCCGTTCCGGGTTGATGGTCAGCCCGAAAAGCTTGTGCTGGAGCGGCTTGAGCGCGGCGGGCAGCACCAGGTTATCCATGTCGTCGGCAATAAAGGGGTAGTTGGCCGCGCGAATGCCAAACTGCATCGCCAGATAGAGGCTGGTGGGGGTTTTGCCGCAGCGCGACACGCCGAGCAAAATCACCTGCGCCTGATCGAGATTGCGCAGAGAGATGCCGTCGTCGTGGGCGAGGGTGTAATCAATCGCCGCGATACGCGCGTCGTACTTGAGCAGGTTGCCGGGGTTCAGGCCGTGGGTGCGGTGGGCGACAGGCGTGGGATCGAGCTTCAGTTCGCTTTGCAGCGGGGCGACCAGCGCCTGCACGATATCCTGACAAAAGCCCTCACTTTGCAAAATAATGGTGCGAATTTCCGGGATCACGATGGAGTAGAAGACTAAAGGGCGCACGCCCGTCTGCTGGAAAATGGCGTCAATTTGATCCCGCACCGCCTTCGCGCGGCTCTCGTTTTCCACAAACGGCAGCGTGATGCTGTTGATGGAGACCGGGAATTGCGACATCACCGCGTGGCCCAGCACTTCGGCGGTTATTGCCGTTCCATCAGAAATATAAAAAACGTGGCGATCGACAGCATTATCCATTTTGTTCACCCTGAATATCGTACCTAATTGCCTGAAAGCATAAATTAAAAAAGTAAAATACAACAGGGCGTAAATCGTCTGAATTATTAATGAAACGCTATTTTTAATTTTAATGAAAAGTGGATTTCAATTTTTGAAAATACGGTATAAACCGAAGGTTTTTGTGGGAATCCATTGGAATCATTGGCTTAGCGAGTGACGGGAAAGTGTCCTAAAAATTAAAAAATAAAGTTGCTTACACGATTCACCGTTTTTTTCATCAGAACAAGTGTGCGAGGATAATTCCGCATTAAGGTGTTTCTTAATTCCGTTCAAATATCACAAAAGGATTGTTTCGATGTCCAACAATGGCTCGTCACCGCTGGTGCTTTGGTATAACCAACTCGGCATGAATGATGTAGACAGAGTTGGGGGCAAAAATGCCTCCCTGGGTGAAATGATTACTAATCTGTCCGGTATGGGTGTTTCCGTACCGAACGGGTTTGCCACGACCGCCGAAGCGTTTGAGCTCTTTCTCGACCAGAGCGGTGTAAACCAGCGCATTTACGAACTGCTGGACAAAACGGATATTGATGACGTCGCCGAGCTTGCCAAAGCCGGGGCGCAAATCCGCCAGTGGATCATCGACACACCTTTCCAGCCGGAGCTGGAAAAAGCGATTCACGATGCTTACAACCAGCTGTCGGCTGACGATGCCCAGGCCTCTTTTGCCGTGCGTTCCTCTGCTACCGCCGAAGATATGCCCGACGCGTCCTTCGCCGGACAGCAGGAAACCTTCCTGAACGTTCAGGGCTATGACGCGGTGCTGGTGGCGGTGAAGCACGTTTTCGCCTCCCTGTTTAACGACCGCGCCATTTCCTATCGCGTGCATCAGGGCTATGACCACCGCGGCGTGGCGCTCTCTGCGGGTATTCAGCGCATGGTGCGTTCCGACGTGGGATCGTCCGGCGTGATGTTCTCCATCGATACTGAATCCGGCTTCGATCAGGTGGTGTTTATCACCTCCGCCTGGGGTCTGGGTGAAATGGTGGTGCAGGGGGCCGTTAACCCTGACGAATTCTACGTTCACAAGCCAACCCTGGCGGCGAACCGTCCGTCCATCGTGCGCCGTACCATGGGGTCGAAGAAGATCCGCATGATTTACGCGCCGACCCAGGAGCACGGCAAGCAGGTCAAGATTGAAGATGTGCCGCAGGAGCAGCGCGACCGCTTCTCGTTGACCGACAAGGAAGTGCAGGAGCTGGCGAAGCAGGCCGTGCAGATTGAGAAACACTATGGCCGTCCGATGGATATCGAATGGGCCAAAGACGGCCACACCGGCAAGCTGTTTATCGTGCAGGCGCGTCCGGAAACCGTGCGTTCGCGCGGCCAGGTAATGGAACGCTACACGCTGCACGCCCAGGGCAAAGTGGTTGCCGAAGGCCGCGCCATCGGTCACCGCATCGGCGCGGGCCCGGTGAAGGTCATCCACGACATCAGCGAGATGAACCGCATTCAGCCGGGTGACGTGCTGGTCACCGACATGACCGACCCGGACTGGGAGCCGATCATGAAGAAGGCCGCCGCTATCGTCACCAACCGCGGCGGGCGTACCTGTCACGCGGCGATCATCGCCCGTGAGCTGGGGATCCCGGCGGTCGTCGGCTGCGGCGACGCCACCGAGCGCATGAAAGACGACGAAAACGTGACGGTCTCGTGTGCGGAAGGGGATACCGGCTACGTGTACGCCGAGATTCTCGACTTCAGCGTGAAAAGCTCCAGCGTGGACACCATGCCGGATCTGCCGCTGAAGATCATGATGAACGTCGGTAACCCGGACAGGGCGTTTGACTTCGCCTGCCTGCCTAACGAAGGCGTGGGCCTGGCGCGTCTGGAGTTCATCATCAACCGTATGATCGGCGTTCACCCGCGCGCGCTGCTGGAGTTTGACGATCAGGACGCGAAGCTGCAAAACGAAATTCGCGAGATGATGAAGGGCTACGACTCGCCGAGAGAGTTCTACGTAGGCCGTCTGACCGAAGGGATCGCGACGCTCGGCGCGGCGTTCTACCCGAAACGCGTGATCGTGCGCCTGTCGGACTTCAAATCGAACGAATACGCTAACCTGGTGGGCGGCGAGCGCTACGAGCCGGAAGAAGAGAACCCGATGCTGGGCTTCCGCGGCGCGGGTCGTTACGTGTCCGAAAGCTTCCGCGACTGCTTCGCGCTGGAGTGTGAGGCGGTGAAACGCGTGCGTAACGACATGGGGCTGACCAACGTTGAGATCATGATCCCGTTCGTGCGTACCGTGGATCAGGCCAAAGCGGTGGTCGACGAGCTGGCGCGTCAGGGGCTGAAGCGCGGCGAGAACGGGCTGAAGATCATCATGATGTGCGAAATCCCGTCCAACGCCCTGCTGGCCGAGCAGTTCCTGGAACACTTCGACGGCTTCTCTATCGGTTCAAACGATATGACGCAGCTGGCGCTGGGGCTGGATCGCGACTCGGGCGTGGTCTCCGAGCTGTTCGATGAGCGTAACGAGGCGGTGAAAGCGCTGCTGTCGATGTCCATCCGCGCGGCGAAGAAACAGGGCAAATACGTCGGGATCTGCGGTCAGGGCCCGTCCGACCATGAAGACTTTGCCGCCTGGCTGATGGAAGAGGGGATCGATAGTCTCTCCCTGAACCCGGACACCGTGGTGCAAACCTGGCTGAGCCTGGCAGAACTGAACAAATAAGCAGATTCTAATGCGCGTTAATAAGGCGGGGATAATATCCTCGCCTTTTTTTATTTCCCGCCGACATGCTCCCCGTCACAATTAGGACAAAAAACCAAATATCGTAATTTGTCTGTTAATTTAGACAATTGTTAGCCCGCAAACCGTTGCTAATACTTGAGCCTCACCGCGCATTTTCCCGACGTTGCGCAGCTGGTTGAAATACGTTTTAACCTGATAAAAGGCCCATAAAAATGAACATCTCTCCTGTCTTACGTACCAAAGATAAAATAGGTTATGGATTGGGTGATATGGCCAGCGCGCTGGTCTGGCAAACCGCGACCTTATTTCTGGCCTATTTCTATACGGATGTATTTGGTCTGCCTGCGGCAATAATGGGAACCATGTTTTTAGTGGTTCGCGTGGTGGATGCGTTCGTCGATCCCTGTATCGGCGCGCTGGTGGATCGCACCCAGACCCGCCACGGCCGTTTTCGCCCCTGGCTGCTGTGGTTCGCCATTCCCTTCGGGGCAAGCTGCCTGATCACCTTTTATGTTCCTGAGGTGGGCGCCACGGCGAAAATCATCTACGCCTGCGTGACCTACACCATTCTGAGCCTGATCTATTCGGCCATTAACGTGCCTTACTGCGCCATGCCGGGCGCGCTGACCCTCGACCCGCGCGAGCGCCATTCGTTGCAGTCCTGGCGCTTTGGGCTGTCGTTTATCGGCGGCCTGATTGTCACCGTGATTGCGCTGCCGCTGGTGGCGAAACTGGGCGATGGCAACGTGCAAAAAGGCTATTTCTACGCCATGAGCTTAATGGGGCTGTTAGGCATCGTCTTATTCTTCTGCTGTTTCCTGATGACCCGCGAGCGTTATTCTCCGCGCAGCGATACCTCCGGCTCGATGATTACCGATTTAAAACGCCTGGCGGGGAATAGTCAGTGGCGAATTGTTTTTGTGTTTAATATTTTGCTTCTCACCGCCGTGGTCACGCGCGGCTCCGCCACGATGTATTACGTGAACTATGTTCTGCTGCGCCCGGAGCTGGTTTTTGCCTTTATTGTCTCCGGAATGGTGGCCTCCCTTAGCGGGGCATTATTATCCGAGCGGTTATTGGGGAAATTCGACCGCGTGCGCGCCTACCAGTGGACGATTATCACCTTTGTGATATTTGGCGGGCTTATTTTCTTCCTGCCGCCGTCCCAGGTATGGCTGATATTCGGCCTCAATATGGTCTTTAGCTTTATTCAGAACCTGACCACGCCGCTGCAATGGACCATGTTCTCTGACGTGGTGGATTACGAAGAGCACCGCAGCGGGCGTCGCCTCGACGGGCTGGTGTTCTCTACCGCGCTGTTTGCCATCAAGTTTGGCCTTGCGCTGGGCGGGGCGGTCGTGGGCTGGGTGCTCGGCATGGTGGATTACGCACCGGGCCAGGCCGTTCAGGCCCCGCACGTGCTGTCGACCATCAACGCCCTGTTCACGCTGATCCCCTGCGCCCTGTTCCTCTGCATGGTGGCGCTGCTCTCCGTTTACAAACTCAACAGCCGACTGGTTGACACCCTTGCCCGCGAGCTTGCCAGCAAGCGCGCAGCCCGTCCCGACGCTGAGGCACTGAGTCCGGCACTTCAACATGTCATCAAGGAGTAAATTATGACGGCACTTTATAAGGATGCGGATCGTTCCATACCGGAACGCATGGCGGATTTACTGGCGCGCATGACGCCGGAGGAAAAATTTGCCCAGATGCACGGCTACTGGCTGATCCTCGACGAACGGGGCGCCCACCGGGAACGCACCGATCTGAGCGATGAGTTTGCCGGGGTCAGCGAGCAGGCCGAACTGAGCGAACGGCTGAAGCTGGGAGTGGGGCAGATCACCCGCCCGCTGGGCACGCATATCGTCGAGGCCTGCACCGGCGTGCGCGCGGCCAATCGCCTGCAACGCATGATGATGGAAGAGACGCGGCTGGGGATCCCGGCGCTGTTCCACGAGGAGTGTCTGGTGGGGCTGCTGTGTAAAGACGCCACCCTGTTCCCGTCGTCGCTCAACTACGGCTCCACCTGGGATCCTGAACTGGTGAAACGCGCGGCGCAGCACATCGGTGACGAGGCGCGTTCGGTGGGCTGCCAGCAGGGGCTGGCCCCGGTGCTGGACGTTTCGCGGGACGTTCGCTGGGGGCGCACCGAAGAGACGTTCGGCGAAGATCCCTGGCTGGTGGGGGTGATGGCCTGCGCCTACGTCGACGGATTGCAGGGCGAAAAACGCGATCTGCTGGCGACCTTAAAACACTACGTCGGCCACTCCTTTAGCGAAGGGGCGCGTAACCATGCCCCGGTGCATCTGGGGTTCAGCGAGCTTAACGATACCTTCCTGCTGCCGTTCGAAATGGCGGTGAAGCTCGCCCACGCGGGCTCGGTGATGCCCGCCTATCACGACATCGACAACCAGCCGGGCCACAGCGATAGCTTCCTGCTGACGACGCTGCTGCGTGAACGGTGGGGCTTTGACGGCATTATCGTCGCCGACTACGGCGGCGTGAGCCTGCTGCATCAGCATCACGGTGTTTCCCACGACGCCGCCGAATCCGCTGCGCTGGCCTTTAACGCGGGGCTGGACGTGGAGCTGCCAAAAGACGACTGCGCGCGCCACCTTGCCGAGGCCGTGGAGCGCGAGCTGATTTCAATGGCGAAAGTGGATGAGATTGTCGGGCGCGTGCTGGCGGAGAAGTTCCGCCTCGGGCTGTTCGAAAAGCCGTATGCCGATGAAAGCGCCGTCGATCTGCAAAATGACGACACCCGTCAGGTGGCGCGCGAGGTGGCGACCCGCTCGATCGTGCTGCTGGAAAATAACGGCATCCTGCCGCTCGGCGGTAAACCGCGCGTGGCGCTGGTGGGGCCAACGGCGGACGATCCGCTGGCGCTCTTAAGCGGGTATAGCTTCCCGGTACACCTGATCATCAGCGATATGGTGGACGAAACCGCGCAGGTCACCACCCCGCGCGCGGCGCTGGAGCACTATCTTGGCACCTCTCAGGTGCGTTACGCCAAAGGGTGTCACATCATCGAAAAACGGCTGGCGGGCGCGCCGGTCTTCCCGGGCGACAGCGGCGGCAAGCCGATGCAGGAATCCCCGGTGTCGCGCGATACCTCTCTGATCCCCGATGCGGTGCGCGCGGCGCAGGAGAGCGACGTGGTTATCGCCTGCGTGGGCGATCTGGCCGGGCTGTTCCAGAGCGGCACCGTGGGGGAGGGTTCGGATACCGACTCCCTGAACCTGCCGGGTGTGCAGCAGCAGCTGCTGGAAGCGCTGGTTGAGACCGGTAAACCGGTGATTGTGGTGATGACGGGCGGTCGCCCCTACAACCTGCAAGGGCTGGAGGAGAAGATCGCCGCCTTTGTGCTGGCGTGGGCGCCGGGTCAGGAGGGCGGCTGGGCGATTGCAGATGTGCTGACGGGCCGCGCCGAGCCGCAGGGCCGGCTGGTGGTGAGCGTGCCAAAAAGCGCCGGGGCGATGCCGTTTTACTACAACCACAAGCTCAAAAGCGGCGGCACGCCGTTCGCCTTCCACTTTGGCGCGCGCTACCCGTTCGGATTTGGGCTGGGCTGGAGCACGCTTGCGCTCGGCGCACCGACGCTGGCGGCAGAGCAGGTGGAGATCACCGGCGAGGTTGTCCTGAGCGTGGACGTGACCAACGGCGGCGAGCGCAGCGGCAGCGAGGTGGTGCAGGTCTACGTGCGCGATAAGGTGGCAAGCCAGGTGCGACCGCTTCAGGAACTGAAAGCCTTCCAGCGGGTTACGCTGTCCCCGGGGGAAACCGCGCGGCTTACCTTCACGCTGCCGGTCGACATGTTCAACTTCACGCGCCGCGACGGCAGGCGCATCGTCGAGCCGGGCGAGTTTGAGCTTCAGGTCGGTACCTCGTCTGCGGATATTCGCGGCGTGGCGACGGTGACGGTAACCGGGGAAACGCGGGTTCTGCCTGAGACGTGGCGGATGATGAGCGCCTGCGAGGTGAACGCAGGATAATCAGGACAAAAAAAAGCCCATCGTGGGAGATGGGCAAAGACTACACACAGCAATTCGTTGTTTCACTCAGGGGATTTCCATGCTTATAAACCAAGGTGTTGATTTATAACCGTGATGTAATCATAGGCACTGTGAATTTTTGCGTCGATCGGATTCATCTCAATAGTTAAAAACCTGTAAAGATTTTTAGAGATGAAACGGGTGTGGAGGGCAGAAACAGCGGGTCAGACCAGTGTGTAGAGAGTAAATAGTTTAGAGTTGCTTAAGTATCGCCGGGCGGCACGTCACCACCCGGCAACCCGTCTTACTGCTTGTTCTTATCTTCCAGCTCTTCCAGCTCGCTCAGGATCTGATCCGGATCGGTCGCCGGAGGCGGCACTTCATGCACCCACGCGGAGAACAGACGCCAGGTGACCGCGAGCAGCACCGGGCCGATAAACAGGCCAATCATCCCGAAGGCAATCAGGCCGCCGATTACGCCGGAGAGGATCAGGATCAGCGGCAGGTCTGCGCCCATGCGGATGAGGATCGGGCGGATGACGTTATCCATCGTCCCCACCACGCAGCTCCACACCAGCAGCACGGTGCCCCAGGTGGTGTCGCCGCTCCAGTAAAGCCAGATGATGGCCGGAACCAGCACCAGCAGCGGGCCAAGCTGGGCCAGACAGGTCATCAGCATCACCACGGTAAAGACCGTGGCGTAAGGCACGCCGGAGATGGCAAGGCCGATGCCGCCGAGTACCGCCTGCACCAGCGCGGTCACGACCACGCCCAGCGCCACCGCGCGCACCGCCTGCGCCGCCAGCAGCACGGCGGCATCGCCGCGAAGGCCCGCCAGGCGGGTAGCGAAGTGACGAACCCCGAGGGCGACCTGCTCGCCGCGCCAGTAGAGCAGGGCGCTAAAGAGCAGCATCAGGCCGCAGTGCATCATAAAGCGGCCAATGTGCGCCGCCTGCCCGACAAACCACGTCGTCGTGGTGCCGATATACGGACGCACCTTCGCCATCAGCGCGCTGCCGCCCATCTCCAGCAGGCCGTGCCAGCCGCTGTAGAGCTTTGAGCCAACCAGCGGAATGCTGTTCAGCCAGGCGAGATCCGGCAGCGTCATATCCCCGCTGGTGACCGCACGGATCACCGGCCCGCTGGAGTCCACCAGGCTATTGACCAGCAGGGCAATCGGGATGATAAACAGCAAAAACAGCAGCAGGGTCATGACCAGAACGGCCAGCCCGCGGCGGCCAAACAGCAGACGCTGCAAACGTAAAAGCAGAGGCCAGGTGGCGACCACCACGGTGGCGGCCCACGCAAAGCCGAGCACGAAAGGCTGAACAATCCACAGACACGCAATAATCATGAGGGCTAAAAACAGCACCGACAGCAGAATTTGCGCAACATCCCTGGGCTGACGAAGATTGACCATAAGCGACACTTTCCTTAAACAGACGCCAGGCGGGCTGGCGAGAACGTAAACCGCGACTCTCTAATCATTAGTGATTTCAGCGATTTTAACAGGCGGATTGTGCCTGTAATTCACCAGAGCACATAAGAAAAAAATGTGATAAAAAGTTGTGACACAACGCAAACGATTTCCATAACGCTAATTAGGGTCGACCCCCATGATCCCACAAATTTCTCAGGCACCCGGCGTGGTTCAGCTGGTGCTCAATTTTTTGCAGGCACTGGAGCAACAGGGTTTTACGGGTGATACCGCCACCAACTACGCCGACAGGCTGACGATGGCGACCGATAACAGTATCTACCAGCTTCTTCCCGATGCCGTCGTTTTCCCACGCTCGACCGCCGACGTGGCGCTGATTTCCCGTCTGGCCGGGCAGGAGCGTTTCACCTCCCTGATCTTCACCCCGCGCGGCGGGGGGACGGGCACCAACGGCCAGGCCCTGAATCAGGGCATCATCATCGATATGTCCCGCTATATGAACCGCATCATCGAGATCAACCCTGAAGAGGGGTGGGTGCGCGTCGAAGCGGGGGTGATCAAAGATCAGCTCAATCAGTACCTCAAACCCTTCGGCTACTTCTTTGCGCCGGAGCTGTCCACCAGCAACCGCGCGACCATTGGCGGGATGATCAACACCGACGCCTCCGGCCAGGGCTCGCTGGTCTACGGTAAAACCTCCGATCACGTGCTGGGCGTGCGCGCGGTGCTGCTCGGTGGGGATATCCTCGACACCCGCCCGATGCCGGTTGCGCTGGCGGAAACGCTGGGCAAAGAGAGCACCGCCAGCGGGCGAATTTATCGCACCGTGCTGGAACGCTGCCGGGACAATCGCGAGCTGATTATCGATAAGTTCCCGAAGCTGAACCGCTTCCTGACCGGGTACGATCTGCGCCACGTGTTTAACGACGACATGAGCGAGTTCGACTTAACCCGCATCCTGACCGGATCCGAAGGCACGCTCGCCTTTATTACCGAGGCGCGGCTAGATATTACCCGCCTGCCGAAGGTGCGCCGTCTGGTGAACGTGAAATACAACTCGTTCGACTCCGCGCTGCGCAATGCGCCGTTTATGGTCGAGGCCCGCGCGCTGTCGGTAGAAACCGTCGACTCGAAGGTGCTGAACCTGGCGCGTGAAGATATCGTCTGGCACTCCGTCAGCGAGCTGATCACCGACGTGCCGGACAAAGAGATGCTCGGCCTGAATATCGTGGAATTTGCCGGGGATGACGAACAGCTGATTGAAGGCCAGGTCTCCAGCCTCTGCCGGCGTCTGGACGAGCTGATTGCCGCGGGCGAGGGCGGCGTGATTGGCTGGCAGCTTTGTAACGATCTCTCCGGCATTGAGCGTATCTACGCGATGCGTAAAAAAGCGGTCGGGCTGCTCGGTAACGCCAAAGGCGCCGCCAAGCCGATCCCGTTTGCCGAAGATACCTGCGTGCCGCCGGAGCATCTGGCGGATTACATCGTCGAGTTCCGCGCGCTGCTCGACAGCCACGGCCTGAGCTACGGCATGTTTGGCCACGTCGACGCGGGCGTGCTGCACGTGCGCCCGGCGCTGGACATGTGCGATCCGCAGCAGGAGATCCTGATGAAGCAGATCTCCGACGACGTGGTGGCGTTAACCGCCAAATACGGCGGCCTGCTGTGGGGCGAGCACGGCAAAGGCTTCCGCGCCGAATACAGCCCGGCCTTTTTCGGCGAGCAGCTGTTTAGCGAGCTGCGCAAAATCAAAGCGGCCTTCGACCCGGACAACCGTCTTAACCCCGGCAAAATCTGCCCGCCGGAAGGCGTAGACGCGCCGATGCTGCGCGTCGATGCCGTCAAGCGCGGCACCTACGATCGTCAGATCCCGATTGCGGTGCGTGCCTCCTGGCGCGGCGCGATGGAGTGTAACGGCAACGGGCTGTGCTTTAACTTCGATGCTAAAAGCCCGATGTGCCCGTCGATGAAAATCACCAGCAACCGCATTCACTCTCCGAAAGGGCGCGCCACCCTGGTGCGCGAATGGCTGCGCCTGCTGGCGGATCGCGGGGTCGATCCCCTGACGCTGGAAAACGAGCTGCCGAAAAAAGGGGCCAGCCTGCGCAACCTGATTGAGCGCACCCGCAACAGCTGGCACTCCCGTAAAGGCGAGTATGATTTCTCCCACGAGGTGAAAGAGGCGATGTCCGGCTGTCTGGCCTGTAAAGCCTGTTCGACCCAGTGTCCGATTAAAATCGACGTGCCGGAATTCCGCTCGCGGTTCTTGCAGCTTTACCACACCCGCTACCTGCGCCCGGTGCGCGATCATCTGGTGGCGACGGTAGAAACCTATGCGCCGCTCATGGCCCGCGCGCCGAAAACCTTCAACTTCTTTATTAACCAGCCGCTGGTGCGCAAGCTTTCCGAAAAACATATCGGCATGGTGGATTTGCCGCTGCTCTCCACGCCGTCGCTACAGCGCCAGCTGGTGGGGCACCGCTCTGCCAATATGACCCTGGAACAGCTTGAGGCGCTCAGCCCGGAGCAAAAAGCCAGGGTGGTGCTGGTGGTACAGGATCCGTTTACCAGCTACTACGACGCGCAGGTGGTGGCCGACTTTGTGCGGCTGGCCGAGAAGCTCGATTATCAGCCGGTGGTGCTGCCTTTCTCGCCAAACGGCAAGGCGCAGCACATTAAAGGCTTCCTGAACCGCTTTGCGAAGACCGCGCAGAAAACCTCTGACTTCCTCAACCGCGTGGCGACGCTGGGAATGCCGATGGTGGGCGTCGATCCGGCGCTGGTGCTCTGCTATCGCGACGAGTATAAGCAGACGCTCGGCGACAAACGCGGGGAGTTCCACGTCATGCTGGTTCACGAATGGCTGCCCGCGGCGCTGCAAAAAACCGCCTCTGCCGAGGTGAGCGGCGAGTCCTGGTATCTGTTTGGTCACTGTACCGAAGTGTCCGCGCTGCCCGGCGCCCCGGCGCAGTGGGCCGCTATTTTCGCGCGCTTTGGCGCGAAGCTTGAGAGCGTGAGCGTCGGGTGCTGCGGCATGGCGGGCACCTACGGGCATGAGGTGAAAAACCACGCCAACTCGCTTGGGATTTACGCGCTGTCGTGGCAGCAGGCAATGCAGCGTCTGCCGAAAAACCGCTGTCTGGCGACCGGCTACTCGTGCCGCAGCCAGGTGAAGCGCGTCGAAGGTAACGGCGTTCGCCATCCGTTACAGGCTCTGCTGGAGATTATCGGATGATCTGGAAACGTGAAGTGACGCTCCAGGCGCTCAACGCGATGGGCGAGGGGAATATGGTCGGCCTGCTGGACATCCAGTTTACGCGCATTGGCGAGAACGAGCTGGAAGCCACCA
Source organism: Enterobacter sp. 186315 (assembly GCF_053290175.1). Taxonomy (NCBI): domain Bacteria; kingdom Pseudomonadati; phylum Pseudomonadota; class Gammaproteobacteria; order Enterobacterales; family Enterobacteriaceae; genus Enterobacter; species Enterobacter sp. 186315. Next base: position 129,627 of record NZ_JBPTTK010000001.1, read on the forward strand.
TGCCGGTCGACAGCCGCACGCATCAGCCGTTTGGCCTGCTGCACGGCGGCGCGTCGGTGGTGCTGGCCGAAACGCTGGGATCGGTGGCGGGCTATCTCTGCACCGAAGGCGAGCAGAAGGTGGTGGGGCTGGAGGTCAACGCTAACCATATTCGTTCAGTGCGGAGCGGGCGAGTGCGCGGGATCTGCCGCGCGCTGCACGCGGGGAGCCGTCATCAGGTCTGGCAGATTGAGATTCTGGACGAGCAGGATCGGCTCTGCTGTTCGTCCAGACTGACGACGGCGGTGGTGTAAAGTTTCCTGAATAATTGCCTTTGGTCAAAAACTAGCCAATCCGTTGTGATATACTGGTCAGGATTTGTACATAAGCGAGGACATTATGGATACTGAAATAACCCCATCCCAACTGGCAATTGAATATTTACGTCGCGATAAAAGCAACCTGTCTCCGGCGCAGTACCTGAAAAAACTGAAACAGCTTGAGCTGGAATTTGCTGACCTGCTCGCGCTCTCTTCAAGCGAGCTGAAAGAAGAGATCTACTTTGCCTGGCGGTTGGGCGTTCATGTCCATTAATTACTGAATAAGGCCGCGCGTGCGGCCTTTTTTATGGCTCGCGTTCAATACTTCGCCGGGAGTTTATGAATGTTGATCAGCCGGCCCTCCTCCATGTCGATATACCCTCCTGCCTTTAAATCCGCGAGGATCCGCATCACGCCGCTTCGGGAAAGCTGGGTTTTATCCCGGATATAACGTTCTGCGGTGACGCTGAGGCGAAAACGTTCATCTTCTACCATCAGATGATTCAGCTGGTGGCAAATCAGCTCGTACGAGGTCAGCGCCCCCAGCGACAGGACGGTGCTGTAGAGCCGGTTGTACATGAAGATCAGATGGTTAGACACCAGGTTCCACAGGTTTTTCTCTTCAATCACCTCGCTCACCTGTGCGGTGGTCATTACCCCAATTTGGCTCGGCTCAATCACCTTCATGTAATCATCAAAAAAGAGGCCGGGGATGTTCGCCAGGCCAAACACCGCGGGGGGCTTTGAGGTTGACAGGAGCAGTTTATCCGAGCGGCGGTAGATGGCCACCATGCCGTCCAGAACGAGATAGCACATGTTCTGACCCTTTACCTGAAGATCGAGCTGTTCGCCACGCGCGCAGTGACGCACGGTAGAGTAAGGCTGGAGGTGGGAAAGCAGCTCTCCGGCATAGGGAGAGCCGCGTCGTGTTTTTTCAGCGGCAGACATAGGCGATGACCTTTTACATAACCTACCTGATGATAATGTTAGCTCTCAATATTTACGTGGCAAATGGTTTATTTCAAGCAAAATACCGCGCTGCATGGTGATATATCCCCCGGTGCGAAGCTCGGCGAGAATGCGCATAATTCCGCTACGCGAAAGGTAAGTCCGACTTTTTATGTAGGCGGCGGCCGTGATGGTCTTACGTATAGCGTCAGGCTCCTGCATTAACTCCACCAGCTGAAAACGAATAATGTCATAGGCCGACATCTGGGAAATCTGCGCGCAGTGCTCATAGATCCGGGAAGTGGTGTACACCAGCAGCCGGGCAAAGTGCTTCCATAAATCGGCGTTCGCCACGATCTGGTTAAAACATTCCAGGGATACGCTGGCGAGCTCTGAGGTTTCCAGCGCCCGGACGTAAAGCTGCTCGCCGGTTAACTGGCTGCTGACGCCGAGCACGAAGGGGGCGGACTCAGAATTTAAGACGATGCCATCGCCCTGGCGGTGCAGGGCGACGCTGCCGTGCAGCAGCAGAAAACACTGTCGGGCATCCTGATGGAAATAGTGAAGGATATCGCCTTTCGACACGACGGTTCGCTCGGCAAAAGGCAGCACGTGGGAAATAAGATTTTCAATATGGTCAAACGGCTTTAATTCCAGTGCCGTTGGTTTTTTCTCAGCGATAGCGGCGTGCGCCTGACGTTCCATAGTCAATCTCATTCATTCTCATACGGTGGGGATTCAAGATTATTTATTAGAATTATCTTAAAAACAGAGCCGCCAGGGAATATAAAAGACAGGTCTAAAAATAGACCCGAGTTAACGGATTAATGGTAAGATCATGAACTGAATGATTTTCTCTCACGGGTCTAAAAATAGACCCGACATCTAAATATCTCTTTACGCGCAAGCAGGCAGGGAATTAAAGAACGCTGGTTGTTTCATAATTGTTAATTACCAGTCTACAGCTAGACCCATAAATCCGTTGAGTTTGCAAAAGTGATTGTATAAATTCCATCCAGTCGACAGGTCAGAAAAATCGCAACCCGGTTTTTACCCTGTCTCAACGATAAAAATTAAAACAACGTTAATCAGGGTGTTCGCATCCTCAGGCAGGTATTGCCTGAATATCGGTAATAAATAAAGTTTAAAAGGAATACATTGATGAAGAAAACAATTCTATTTGCTGCGCTGGCGGCGGCGATCGCTTTTCCTGCATCCTTTGCGCTTGCGGCGGCGGGAACGGTTAATTTTGTGGGCAATATTCTGGATAAAGGCTGTGAAGTGGATGTGGGTTCACAAAACCAAATCGTACCGATGGGCAACTTTTATAAAACGGAATTTCCGTCGACCGGCTCAAGAACGGCGGCGATGGGATTCAATATCGTTCTAAAAGATTGTCCGGTAACGGTGACCTCCGCCAAAATTCGCTTTGACGGCACGCCGGATCTGACCAACGCCAGCCTGCTGGCGATTGACACCTCCGTTGCCGGGGCGGCAAACGGCGTGGCCATCAATCTGATGACTGCCGATAAAGCCGATTTACCGCTGCACAGCACCAGTAATTACAGCTACGTCCTCAGCAGCACCCAGGATAATACGCTTAAGTTTTACGCTCAGTATATCTCCACCGCCTCTGCGGTGGTGCCGGGCCCGGCAAACGCCGTGGCTAACTTCTCTGTCGATTACAATTAATCACGCGAGGGGCGAAACGCTGCCCCTCTGTTTTGAGGTTTAACATGACTATCTTACGCCACGCCTTACTGGTCGCCGTACTGGCAGGCAGCCCGTTTTTATCTGCCAACGCGGGGGTGATTATTGGCGGTACGCGCGTCATATTTGACGGCAGTAAAAAAGAGGCGGCGATTAATATTAATAACCCCGACGCCTCCCCTTATCTTATTCAGTCCTGGATTGAAAGTATTCACGGCGGTGGGGAGAAAACGCCTTTTATTATTACGCCGCCGCTGTATCGTCTGGATAAAGGACAGCAAAACGTTGAGCGAATTGTGATGGCCGGATCCCTTCCGCAGGATCGGGAAAGTCTGTTCTGGCTCAATATTAAAGCGATCCCGTCGGCCTCCGATCGGGAAAACGTCTTACAGATTGCGGTAAAAACCCGAATTAAGCTTATCTACCGCCCGGCGACCATGAAAAACCAGCAGGCGGAAGAGCAGGCCGGGAAATTAGTCTGGCACCGGGAGGGGAATAAACTTCAGGTCTCTAACCCGACCGATTTTGTGATGAATTTTAATGACATTGCCGTCGGTGGAAAAAATCTTCCGGAAGTGACGTACGTGCTGCCGCACGGGTCTGCGCGCTTTGATTGTCCTGCTGGAAATCAGACGGGCGCAGTGACGTTCAGAATTATTAATGATTACGGCAGCCCCGGCGCGCTTCACCACGCAGCGCTATAGGTTTATTCAAGAGATGCATCAACATGGTAAGGGAATATAAAAAAATAGTGCCCGCACGGCTGGCATTTTTTATCGCCATTGCGCTGCCCGGTTATTGTGAAAACGCCCTCAGCCGCGATCTGTTTAACCCTGAGCTGGTGGAGCTGGATAATCCGGGTGAGGGTAAGGTCGATCTGTCGCATTTCGACGCGGGCGCGCAGGCACCGGGGACTTACCATGTTGATATTTTCCTGAACGACGGCTGGCTGGAGGCGGCTGATGTCACCTTCAAGACCACCGCTGACGCCGAAGGGAACGAAAAGCTGGAGCCCTGTCTGACCGTCGAACAGCTGTCGCGCTGGGGCGTGAAAACGGATCTGTTTCCGGCATTAGGCGCAAAGAATACCTGCGCGAAGCTGGAGGCGATCCCGCAGGCCAGCACGGCATTTCAGTTTGGTCAGCAGCGCCTGGACGTCAGTATTCCGCAGGCGGCGCTCTCTGCCCAGGCAAGAGGCTATGTGCCGCCAGAGCAGTGGGATGACGGGATCGCGGCGGCGATGCTCAACTACAGCCTGAGCGGGGGCAACAGCTGGGGACGCAACGCTAAAAGCGGCGACACGCAAAGCCAGTATGCCAACCTGCGCCCGGGGGTGAACCTCGGCCCGTGGCGGGTGCGCAATTACCTCACCTGGAAGCGCGATGCCGGGGGGCAGAACAAATGGGATACGGTCTACACCTACGCTCAGCGCGCCATCACGCCGCTCAAGGCCGAGCTGACGCTGGGTGACAGCTCGGCCCCGGCGGAGGTGTTCGACAGTATGCCGTTTCGCGGCGTTCAGCTTGCCTCTGACGACGATATGCTGCCCGATTCGCTTAAAGGCTACGCCCCGGCGGTGCGCGGCATTGCCCGCACCCACGCGCAGGTGATTATTCGGCAGAACGGCTACCAGATTTACCAGAGCTTTGTCGCGCCGGGGGCGTTCGACATTACCGATCTCTACCCCACGGGCGGGGCGGGGGATCTGGACGTCACGGTAAAAGAGGCCGACGGCAGCGAACAGCGCTTCACCGTCCCCTACGCGTCGCTCCCGGTGTTGCAGCGCGAAGGCCACCTGAAGTATGCCCTGACGGCGGGGCAGTATCGCAGCTACAACAGCCAGGTGCAGAAACCCCCCTTCGGGCAGTTGACCGGAATCATTGGCCTGCCGTATGGGTTAACGCTCTACGGCGGCGTTCAGACGGCGGCAGACTATCGGGCATTATCCGCGGGCGTGGGGAAAAACATGGGCGACATGGGGGCGTTCTCCGTGGACGTTACCCAGGCCCGGGCGACGCCGCAGGACAGGCAAACGTCCCGGGGGCAGTCCTGGCGGGCCCGCTACAGCAAAAACATTGTCGCCACGGGCACGCAGTTTTCCATTGCGGGCTATCGCTATTCGACGCGCGGCTTTTACGCCATGCAGGACGTGCTCGACTCATACGGCGACGGCAGCGCGCTGCATGACAGACGCCGCAACCGGGCCGAGCTGACCATGAGCCAGTCGCTCGGCGACGGCCTCGGCGCGGTGATGCTAAGCGCCGCGCGCGAAGATTACTGGAATGGGGAACGCCCTATGGCCTCCTGGAGCCTGTCGTACAACAACGCCTGGCGACGGATCAACTACGGGCTGAGCGCCACCCTGAGCCGCAACGGTGGCGGTACGAATACCGGCACCGACAGGCTGCTGGCGGTCAATATCAGCATTCCGCTGGACGCCTTCGGGCCGCAAACCTGGGCGAGCTACGGTCTCGGCACCAGCCGCAACGGCGGCACCACCCAGAACGTGGGGGTTAGCGGCGTCGCGCTGGCGGGAAATGCCCTGAACTGGAACGTGCAGCAGGGTTACGGCACCAGCGGGGTGGGCTACGCCGGGAACGTGAACGGCGATTACAAGGGCACCTATGGGGAAGTGACCGCAGGCTACAGCTACGACAGAAACAGCGAACGCCTCAGCTACGGGGTGCAGGGCGGCGTGCTGGCCCACGCCGATGGGGTGACCTTCTCGCAGCCGCTCGGCGAGACAAACGTCCTGATCCGCGCGCCGGGCGCGGCTGGCGTGGGGATCCAGAATAGGGCCGGCGTGCAGACCGATTATCGCGGCTACACGCTGGCGTCGAATCTGATGCCCTTTCGCAAAAACGATATCGGCTTAATCACCGACACGCTGCCGGGAAACGTGGAGATCGAACAAACCGTAAAAACCGTGGTGCCGACGCGGGGAGCGATTGTTCGCGCCGACTATGCGTCGCACGTTGGTATTCGCCTGCTATTAACCCTGACGCAACCCGACGGCCGCGCCGTTCCCTTTGGCGCGATGGCAAGCGTGGAGGGCGAGCAGGGGAACGGGTTTATCGTCGGGAGCAGCGGGCAGGTCTATTTAAGCGGATTAGCGCCGGAGGTGACGCTGCGGGTGAAATGGGGTGATGAAAAAACTCAGTCATGCCGCGCGCACTATGTGGTCGCTCAACGTGAACAGCAAAACGACATCGTTCAGGCCAGCGCCGCGTGTCGTTAATTATTGCAGGTAGAGAAAAATGGTGATTTTCAGGGGTGTTTTACTGTTGCTGTTGGCTATTCCGCTGACCGGGTATAGCTGCACCTATAATTTTATCGGCGCACCCTATACGGTGGATTACGGCAATATTATCGTTCAGCGAGATACGCCCGTCGGACAGCCCATCAGCAATGAAATCGTCGGCACGCTGGCCCATGCTTTTACCTGCGTGACAACGGGAAATGAAGGCTCCAGCGCCGGAATGAAAAGCGGCGTTTTACCCTATGCGTTTACCTCATCGAACGGACGCCGGGTATATAAAACCGCTGTTCAGGGCGTCGGGGTGTCGTTTGGGTTTTACCGCAACAGCAGCGCCGGGGCAGCGCGATTTTCGGGGACCGGCTATATCGGCAGCGATGACATGATTACCGTAAGCTGGAGTTCAAATCCGGGTGACGTAGACAGTAATGATTTTCAGCCGATTATTCAGTTCTGGAAAACCGGCAATATTATTTCGGGGTCAGTGACCGGTCAATTAGCCTCGTTTATTGCCTATACCGCGCAATATCGCGGAGGGGAACCCGGCGGTGAAATACCGATTCTCGCCGGGAGTGGATCAATTACCCAGGTGGCCTGTGCAATAAAAACGCCGCATATGACGTTTGCCTTTGGCGAGATTAACGCCAGCGATTTTGGTAATACGGTGGGAACCACGCCGGCCAGCGCGCAAAAAACGCAGAGTCTTATCCTGGACTGTGACAACGGGGCTAATATCACTATGATGCTTTCAGGCGCGCAATATCCTGGACTGAATGACAGCAGCGTTCTGGCCTTGACCGGACAAGGCAGCGCGGGCGTGGCGGGTGGGGTTGGCGTGCAGCTGCTTTATAATTCGCTGCCGCTGACGCTGAACAGCAATCTGGTATTAAAAAGAAGCGCAGGCGGGCAGGAGATGTTTCCGATTACTGCCCGCTATTATCAGACCAGCACAGCGGTAACGACGGGCTCGGCAAATGCCTCGGCTACCCTGACGCTGACCTACCAATAAGCAGGATGCTGACATGTCTGTTATAAAAGCCGTCATCCTGATGGCCTCCTTAGCCCTGTTTCCGGCGTATGCCGGGGATAATATTGGTGTTGACGTAACCGGGGATATTGTCGCGTCGCCGTGCGTCTTTAACGGCGGAGATAATACGCTCAACGTTGATCTCGGAAATAATTATGCAGCGAATATGGAAACGCCCAATTCGCAGTCCGAGCCCGTGGCGTTTGCGCTGCGTTTTACCCAGTGCCCTGAGGGAACGCGAAGTATCAAATTGCAATTCACCGGCGTGACCGACCCGCTTGCGGGGAGCGATTATTATAAAAATAGCGGAACGGCAGGGCAGGTGGCTATTGGCCTGCGCGATATGCTGACCGGTAATCCGGTGGGCGCCGGGACGGTGCTGTCCCGCAGCGTCGAAAGCGACCGCACCGTCACGCTCCCCATGAACGCCTGGCTCTATTCCCGCCCCGGAGGGGTGACGCCGGGTACGATAAATAGCGTGGTGATCCTCACCCTGCAATATAACTAACGCCTTGCCAGCGCGAATAATCTCTCACTCGTTTTGGTGGACAATATGGTAAACATCCTGATTAAAGAAAATGACGTTCTTTATCGCTACGGGCTGTCGTGTATATTAACTCAGGCGTTTACCGATGAGTTTTCACAGCCGCCGGATATCAATTTTGACTACACGCCTGAAAATATTGTTCAGGCCGACATTATTATTTTATCCATGCAGCCGGGGGAAGGCTTTCACTGCGAGCCGGCATTTCATATGCGCACGAAGGGGATAACGGTGGGATTAATTTCCGATATTGCGCGCGCGCCGGGCGTTTCGCCCTGTATTGACGATATTATCGTGCTGCCGCGCAATATTGCGCTCGACCGGTTCAGCCAGATCGTTTATTTCGCCTGGAAAAAAGAGCGGCTGATGGAAGAGAAAAAAATCTGTTCGTCCTGTGAGGAGTGCCCGCAGAGAGCGCTATCGGGAAAACAGCACCGCATCATGGACGCGCTGTATCAGGGTAAAACCGCGCTTGAAATCGCAGACGAGCTTAAAATCAGCGACAAGACGGTTTATAACCACAAGTATGCGGTGATGCGAAAATTCAATCTGCGCACGGATTTTGAACTGGTGCTGTTTCTCAACCGATGGCACGACGGGCTGGCGCGGGCGTGCTGAACGCCCGGCCAGCAAAATGTTATCAGACGTTGACGGCGCTGATTAACCGTGTCTTCATGGTTTGGTACTCGGATGCCGCGAAATCCTCCGCCCAGCGCTGATCCTCAATCGCCTCCAGCGCCACCGCACAGTATTTCGTTTCGGGGGTTTTCGAGACCGGGTCAAGGTTGTCCTGGGTCAGCTCGTTGCAGGCCCCAATCCACCACTGATAGGTCATGTAGACCGCGCCTCTGTTGATTCGCTCGCTGAGGCTGGCGCGGGTGATCACCTTGCCACGTCGCGAGCGCACCCAGACCAGCTGACCGTCGCGGATCCCGTACTCCTGGGCATCCGCCGGGTGCATCTGTACCCGTCCCGGTTCGTCGGCCAGGCTTTGCAGGGCGGCACAGTTTCCGGTCATCGAGCGGCAGGAGTAGTGGCCCACTTCGCGAACCGTGCACAGCACCAGAGGGTACTGCGCATCCGGTATCTCCGCAGGCGCGCGCCAGGCGGTGGCAAACAGCTGACCTTTGCCGCTCGGGGTGTCGAACTTGTTCTCCTTATAAAGGAAGGGCGTCCCGGGATGGTCCAGCTCCGGGCAGGGCCACTGAACGTGTCCCATCTCGCCCATTTTCTCCCAGGTGACGCCGTAGAACAGCGGGCACAGCGCGCGCATCTCATCCCAGATCTGGCGTTCAGATTCGTACTGCATCGGATAGCCCATGTCGGCTGCCAGCAGGCTGATAATCTCCCAGTCGCGCTTGACGTTCCCCACGGGCTCGATGGCCTTGCCAAAGCGCTGGAAGCCACGGTCGGCGCAGGTAAAGACGCCGCCGTGTTCACCCCATGAGGTCGCGGGGAGCAGCACGTCGGCAACTTCGGCGGTTTTGGTCATAAAGATGTCCTGTACCACCACGAAGTCGAGCGCGTCAAAACCGCTGCGCACCAGGCCGAGGTCAGCTTCGGTCTGAAGCGGATCTTCCCCCATGATGTAATAGGCTTTGATTTTGCCCTCCAGCGCCAGGTGCGGCACTTCGGTAATGCGCGTGCCGACACGGGTGTCCATGCTGTTAACGTCAATGCCCCAGGCGTCGGCAAATTTTTGTCGCACCGCCGGGTCGGTTACGTCCTGATAGCCGGGGAACATGTTGGGCAGCACGCCCATGTCGCAGGCGCCCTGCACGTTGTTTTGTCCGCGAACCGGGCCGACGCCCACCGCCGGGCGACCGAGGTTGCCGGTCAGCAGCGCGAGGCTGGACAAGCCTTTCACCACGTCCACCGCCTGACCAAACTGGGTCACGCCCATGCCCCACATCACCGTAGCGGACGGCGCGGCGGCGAAGGTGCGCATCGCCTGGCGCACGTCGCGCGCGGCGATCCCCGTCAGATGCTCCACCTTCTCTGGCGCGTAATCTTTGACCGCCTCGCGGTAGGCCTCCAGCCCTTCGGTGAAGCGGGCCACGTAGCTTTTGTCGTACAGCTCTTCTTCCAGCAGCACGTAACCGAACGCGTTGACCAGCGCCATGTTGCTGCCGTTGTTAAGCTGCAAATGCTGGTCGGCGATGCGGGCGGTTTCAATGCGGCGCGGATCGCAGACGATAATTTTGGCGCCGTTTTCTCGTGCTTTGAGCACCCGTCGGGCCACAATCGGATGCGAGTCCGCACAGTTGTAGCCAAAGATCAGCAGGCACTGTGAGTTCTCAATGTCGTTGATGGAGTTACTCATCGCCCCGTTGCCGAGGGTTTCCTGTAGCCCGGCAACGGAGGGGCCGTGGCAGACGCGGGCGCAGCAGTCCACGTTATTGGTGTTGAGCACCGCGCGGGCAAATTTCTGCATCACATAGTTGGTTTCGTTACCCGTTCCGCGGGACGAGCCGGTGGTCATGATGGCGCGAGGGCCGTACTGCTCTTTGATGCTGTTCAGCTTTTTCGCGGTATAGCGGATGGCTTCGTCCCAGCTGACCGGGGTGAAAGGGTCGCCTTTACGATAGCGGATCATCGGCTGGGTTAAGCGAGGGGTGAGGAGGCGGGTGTCGTTAAGAAAATCCCAGCCGTAAAAGCCTTTCAGGCACAGCGTTCCCTGGTTAGTGACGCCGTTTGCCGCTTCGGCACGGATAATACGGTTATTTTCTACGACAAGATTGAGTTTGCAGCCCGCACCGCAGTAGGGGCAGACGCTTGCGATTTTTTTCATCAATAACAGACCTGTTAAGAAATGAAGCTACTTTTAACTGGCACACGCCAGTCCCGTCAGCGGGAGTAAGCAGGATCCGTGCCACACAGGCATAACAGGGTTTTACAGGGATTTTGCAGAGGGGAGGCGTGTCATCGTCAGCGAGTTCGTCACAAGTGACGATGACACGTTAGATAGGGGCAGAGCGTCTGATTACAGATCGTCCATCGTATAGCCGACGACAATCTCCAGCGTTTTGCGGATCACATCGGCCTTCACGACATCGTCTGTCGCTTCCAGAGTCTGGATCAGCCACAGGATAATGGCTTTGTTGGTTAAATGGCCCTCAGAGGCGAGGACGCAGCGTACTGCATTAGAAAAAACAGCGGACTCTTCAGCAAATCGATCGCCGGCGTGACGGAAGTACTCCGATAACGCACTATCCAAAAAAGCAGAATGGTATTCGGGTTGAAGCTGAATATTTTGTCTCATTTGTTCTCACCGTAGCTGTTAAGTTGTAGTCAATGTATTTTCTTTGGATCTGACGGTTTTCCTTCACCAAATAACGGCACTACATTGTCTCGTTTGTTTTTGAGAGATCCCTCTCTTTCATGTCTTCCTTGAGCGGCTCTGCGACGCTTAAAGGGATGATTGTTATCGCCAATCTCGGCAATCACCATCGCGAGTGTCTCCCGCCGCCGGGGATCCTGCTCATGTGCTTTCATCTCACGCAGACGCTGAACCAGTGCATCGGTTGTAATCGGCCCCCGCTCTTTCAGAAGAGAAAGGACGGCCTCACCGAGAAGTTTGTCGATCAGCAGGTCTGTGTCACTGCTATTCATACGTTACCGTTCAAAAAGCAGACCAAGCAGCATGTGATAATGTTGTTCCTCTTCCGGGCCGTTGGCCTTTTCGAGGCGACTTAAAAGTTTGGTGCAGAGCGATTTGCGATTCAGGTTTCGCCCGTCGCTCAGGATTTCTACAACGACCTGGCCCAGCGTTTCCTGTTGAGTAGGCATCGCGGCTTTCTCGAAATACTGTGCAATGGCTGCTGCGGAATCTGCGACGTAACCGTTTTGCTGCATGTTTCGCTCCTGTAAAAAACTGTAATCACTAACGTTACAATTAAGGTATACACTTTTTTCAAATCTGTACATCCAAAATGTACAGATTTTTAAAGATTTTAGGATATATTTTATAAAGTTGTTACTATTCAGTGGGTTGCGTTGTCACATTTTGTTGTGGATTTGACAGAATATATTGTACAAAATGTTGTGGCCGGACATACCTGTACAGGCGTGAATATTGACATTGTCAATAGTGTAAATCATTGAGATGTAAATTATTTGTTGGGCAATTAATGTGCTATAACAGAACCTTGCCCACACATTCGTGTGGACCATCCTCTAACTTCCAGGAACAGTATGCTAACAACCATCATTTACCGCAGTCATATCTGCGAGGACGTTCCAGTGAAAGCGCTGGAGGACATGGTAGCTGCTGCAAATAGTACAAACCAATACGCCAGTGTCTCCGGAATTTTGCTGTTTAACGGCACCCATTTTTTCCAGCTGCTGGAGGGGCCGGAAGAGAGCGTCACGGCGATTTATGAGAGTATTTGTCGCGACCCGCGCCACCACAATCTGGTCGAACTGCTGCGCGACCATGGGCCATCGCGACGTTTTGGCAACGTCGGCATGGAGCTGTTCGATCTACGCAAATACGATCGCGACGAAGTGCTGCAACAGGTGCTGGATAAAGGCACGACCCGCTATCAGCTGACCTATAACGATCGCGCGCTGCAATTTTTCCGCACCTTCGTAGAGGCTACGGAAAAAGCGAACTATTTCGAGCTGCCGCCTTCAGATTCCTGGGACTTCATCCCGGAAGAAACGCCGCTGTCAGCCATGCCAGCCGTTGTCGCGAAAGGGGCGGACTGTAGCTTTGCGTTTCAGCCTATCGTTGACCCGTTCATGCAGCAGGTGGTGACCTGGGAGGCGTTAGTTCGCACGCCCGAGGGGGGATCTCCACAAGCCTATTTCGAGGGATTATCCGGTGCTGCGCTCTATGAGTCCGATCTGAAAAGCAAGCAGGTTGCCCTGTCGATGGCCAGCGCGCTTGGGCTGCAAACGCAGCGCCTGGCCCTTAACCTGCTGCCGATGACGCTGGTAGAAGTGCCAAACGCGGTCGATTTTCTGTTAACGGCCATAGAGGCGAACGGGTTTGTGCCCGAGCAAATCGTGATTGAGTTTACGGAAAGCGAGGCGATTTCCCGCTTTGATGAATTCAAACGCTCCGTCAGAGAGCTGAAAATCGCCGGGATCAGCGTCACCATTGACCATTTTGGTGCGGGATTTGCCGGGCTACAGCTGCTTGCCCAGTTCCAGCCGGACAGAATTAAGATTAATCGTGATCTGATTGCCAATGTACACAAAAGCGGCCCGCGACAGGCCATTGTACAAGCTATCATCAAATGTTGTGCATCGCTGGAAATTGAGTTCTGTGCGGTGGGGGTTGAGCAGGCAGAGGAGTGGATGTGGCTGGAATCGGCTGGCATTTCTCAGTTCCAGGGCCACCTGTTTGCCAGCCCTCGCCTGGGCGGTATCCCGGTCATTGCGTGGCCTGAGAAGAAGTTTGATTTTTGACCAATACATTAAGATTGTGAATGGTTAGCTGTACCTGAGGCTAAATTTATACAACAATGTATTAACGAGTGGATGGCCTAAACACCATTCACTTGTATCTTAAAACGGTCTTAGTTATACAAATGGTTTGTACAATCTGGTAAGGTTGGGTATGGAAGTATTGAGCGTGAGGGAGTTAATGGCCTATTACAGTATCGGTGAAGTCGCCGAACGATGCGGTATCAACCCCGTTACGCTGCGTGCCTGGCAGCGCCGTTATGGTTTGTTGAAGCCGCAGCGAAGCGAAGGTGGCCATCGTCAGTTCGACGATGAAGATATCCTGCGCATCGAAGAGATCAAACGCCTGATGAAAAGCGGCGTGTCGGTCGGTAAAGTGAAAGCTCTGCTGGAAAACAAAGATGTGATGACTCAGGGTAACTGGGCCACCTTCCAGGAAGAGATGATGCTCGTCGTGCGCTACGCCAGCCCCGCCAGGCTGCGCGCTAAAATTGCTGAATTCCGTCGCGATCACGCGATGGACGAGCTTATCGATAACATCATTACCCCCGTGCGTCAGCGCATGAATCAGGATCAGAACACGGTGCGCCACATGGCGAGCCTGCTGGACGGCGTGCTAATTGAATTTGCTATTGCATCGCTTGCGGAATCGCGTAAGAAAGCGGGTAAAGACGCATTGTTGATTGGCTGGGAGTGCGACGACCGCACTCATTTATGGCTGGAAGCAGCGCGACTCGCGCACAAAGGCTGGCATATAGACGTTCTGGCCGAGCCTATCGATTCTCCGCGTCCGGAACTTTTCCCGGGGCAAAGTATTTTTGTCTGGACCGGGAAACCACCGACTGCGCGCCAGCAGGAGCAGCTCGACCACTGGCGGGAACAGGGCTTTGCGGTGTCTTTCCACGATTGAGTATAGGGTCCGGAAGGGCCTTTGTTTCTTTATTTCACCGCAAAGTTACGACCCCCGCAAAAGCTATCCTAAAAATAGGCATTTCCGATGCATATTTTGTATTTCCGCAAATCAGCCTCTCTATCGTCAATAAATGCATTATCTATCAATGCATTGAACATTTAAATCCATCCCGTCGCCCTGTCTCATCAGGGTCTATGCTTAATAAAAGTAGCCAAAAAGGGCGATTTAGCGGAAAGCCCCTGCTGTCAGGGGGTTGAAGTGATAATCGTTATCACTAACATAGTGTTATGCCCTGGTGGCTCAATACATGAGGTGGACCTATGGAATTGCATTCAGAAACCTTTAACCCTGCCGACTTCACCTGGCGCGGCTTAACGCTAACGCCAGCGGCGGCGGCGCATATTCACGAACTGGTGGCTAAAAAGCCGGAGATCCTCGGCGTGCGTTTAGGCGTTAAGCAGACCGGCTGTGCCGGTTTTGGCTACGTGCTGGACACCGTCACCGAGCCTGCGAAAGACGACCTGGTGTTTGAAACCGACGGCGCGAAGCTGTTTGTCGCGCTTCAGGCAATGCCTTTTATCGATGGAACCGAAGTCGACTACGTTCGCGAAGGTTTAAACCAGTTATTCAAATTTCATAACCCGAAAGCCCAGAACGAATGCGGCTGCGGCGAAAGCTTTGGGGTATAGGCGGTACTATGTCTCGTAATACTGAAGCAACTGACGATGTCAACACCTGGAGCGGCGGGCACCTCAACTATAAAGAGGGCTTCTTTACCACGCTGCAAACCGACGAGCTGGCTAAAGGCATCAACGAAGATGTCGTGCGGGCGATTTCGGCCAAACGTAACGAACCTGAATGGATGCTGGAGTTTCGCCTGAGCGCCTTCCGCGCCTGGCTGGAGATGGAAGAGCCGCACTGGCTAAAAGCCCACTACGACAAGCTCAACTATCAGGATTACAGCTATTACTCTGCGCCATCCTGCGGTAGCTGTGATGACACCTGCGCCTCGCAGCCCGGCGCGGTGCAGCAAACCGGTGCCGATAACAGCTTCCTCAGCAAAGAGGTGGAAGAGGCGTTCAACCAGCTCGGCGTACCCGTGCGCGAGGGTAAAGAGGTGGCGGTCGACGCCATTTTTGACTCCGTATCGGTCGCGACCACCTATCGCGAGAAGCTCGCAGAGCAGGGGATCATCTTCTGCTCCTTCGGCGAAGCCATTCACGATCACCCGGAGCTGGTGAAAAAGTACATCGGTACCGTGGTGCCGAGTAACGATAACTTCTTCGCGGCGCTTAACGCGGCGGTGGCCTCAGACGGCACCTTTATCTACGTGCCGAAGGGCGTGCGCTGTCCGATGGAGCTGTCGACCTATTTCCGTATCAACGCTGAAAAAACCGGGCAGTTTGAACGCACCATCCTGGTGGCCGATGAAGGGAGCTACGTGAGCTACATCGAAGGCTGCTCCGCCCCGGTACGCGACAGCTATCAGCTGCACGCGGCGGTGGTGGAAGTCATCATCCACAAAGACGCCGAGGTGAAATACTCCACGGTGCAGAACTGGTTCCCGGGCGACGGCAATACCGGCGGTATCCTGAACTTCGTCACCAAACGCGCCCTGTGCGAAGGCGAAAACAGCAAAATGTCCTGGACCCAGTCCGAGACCGGCTCCGCGATCACCTGGAAATACCCAAGCTGTATTCTGCGCGGGGATAACTCCATCGGTGAGTTTTACTCGGTGGCGCTGACCAGCGGCCATCAGCAGGCCGATACCGGCACCAAGATGATCCACATTGGTAAAAACACCAAATCGACCATCATCTCGAAGGGCATCTCCGCCGGGCACAGCCAGAACAGCTATCGCGGGCTGGTGAAAATCATGCCGACGGCGACCAACGCCCGTAACTTCACCCAGTGCGACTCGATGCTGATCGGTGCCGACTGCGGCGCGCATACCTTCCCGTATGTGGAATGCCGCAACAACAGCGCCCAGCTTGAGCACGAGGCGACCACCTCGCGCATCGGTGAAGATCAGCTCTTCTACTGCCTGCAACGCGGCATCAGCGAAGAAGATGCGATATCAATGATTGTGAACGGCTTCTGTAAGGACGTGTTCTCTGAACTGCCGCTGGAATTTGCCGTTGAAGCACAAAAACTCCTCGCCATTAGTCTTGAACACAGCGTCGGTTAAGGAAAGCACATGTTAAGCATTAAAGATTTACAGGTAAGCGTGGAAGACAAAGAGATCCTGCGTGGGCTGAATTTTGACGTCAAACCGGGGGAAGTTCACGCCATCATGGGGCCGAACGGCTCCGGGAAAAGTACGCTTTCCGCGACGCTGGCAGGGCGCGAAGATTACGAAGTGACGAGCGGTTCGGTGGCGTTTAACGGCAAAGATCTGCTGGAGATGTCCCCGGAAGATCGCGCGGGCGAGGGCATCTTTATGGCCTTCCAGTATCCGGTGGAAATTCCCGGCGTCAGCAACCAGTTCTTTCTGCAAACGGCGCTGAACGCGGTGCGTAAATACCGTGGGCTGGAGGCGCTCGACCGTTTTGACTTCCAGGATCTGATGGAAGAGAAGATCAAGCTGCTGAAAATGCCGGAAGATCTGCTGACCCGTTCCGTCAACGTCGGTTTCTCCGGCGGTGAGAAAAAGCGTAACGACATTCTGCAAATGGCGGTGCTGGAACCCGAGCTGTGTATTCTTGACGAAACCGACTCCGGGCTGGATATCGACGCCCTGAAGATTGTCGCCGACGGCGTTAACTCCCTGCGCGACGGCAACCGCTCGTTCATCATCGTGACCCACTACCAGCGTATTCTTGACTATATCAAGCCGGACTTTGTCCACGTGCTCTATCAGGGGCGCATTGTGAAATCCGGTGATTTCACGCTGGTTAAACAACTGGAGGAGCAGGGCTATGGCTGGCTTACCGAACAGCAGTAATGCGCTCCAGCAGTGGCATCGCCTGTTTGAAACGCAGGGCGACAGCCGCTCTGAACACGCCCAGCAGCACCTGCAACAGCTGCTGCGCCTCGGTTTACCCACCCGTAAACACGAAAACTGGAAATATACCCCGCTGGAAGGGCTGCTGAACGGCGAGTTCGTCACCCGTCTGGCGCAGGTGAGCGAGTCTCAGCGCGATGCGCTGGCGCTGGATGTCGACGCCACGCGGCTGGTGTTTGTCGACGGGCGTTTTTGCCCGGAACTGAGCGACGGCACCGACGAGAGCGGATTTGAGGTGACGGTGAACGACGATCGTCAGTCCCTGGCGGCCCCGGTGCAGCCGGAGGTGTTCCTGCATCTCACTGAAAGCCTGGCCCAGAGCGTCACCCACATTCGCGTCAGGCGCAACCAGCGCCCGGCGAAGCCGCTGCTGCTGATGCACATCACCCAGGGGCTCGGCGGCGATGAGATTAACACCGCGCACTATCGCCACCATCTGGAGTTGGCCGAAGGGGCTGAGGCGACGGTGATTGAGCATTACGTCAGCCTGACCGACGCCCGCCACTTTACCGGGGGCCGTCTGACGATGAACGTTGCCGCCAACGCGCATCTGCACCACATCAAGCTGGCGTTTGAGAACCCGCAGAGCCACCACTTTGCCCATAACGATATCGTGCTGGGGCAAGACGGCGCGGCCGACAGCCACAGCTTCCTGCTCGGCGGCGCGGTCTTGCGCCACAACACCAGCACCCAGCTCAACGGCGAAAATACCACGCTGCGCATCAACAGCCTGGCGATGCCGATGAAAAGTGAAGTGTGCGACACCCGCACCTGGCTTGAGCACAATAAAGGCTACTGTAACAGCCGTCAGCTGCACAAAACCATCGTCAGCGACAAGGGCCGCGCGGTCTTTAACGGGCTGATTAACGTGGCACAGCACGCCATCAAAACCGACGGGCAGATGACCAATAACAATCTGCTGCTGGGGCGCCTGGCGGAGGTCGATACCAAACCGCAGCTGGAGATCTACGCCGATGACGTGAAGTGCAGCCACGGCGCGACGATCGGGCGCATTGACGACGAGCAGATGTTCTATCTGCGCTCGCGCGGAATAGACCAGCAGGCGGCGCAGAAAATGATTATCTACGCCTTTGCGGCGGAGCTGACCGAGGCTCTGCGCGACGACGCGTTAAAACAGCAGGTGCTGGCCCGCATCGGTCAACGCCTGCCTGGAGGCGAAGCATGAGTTTTCCCGTAGAGAAAGTACGGGCAGATTTTCCGGTTCTGACCCGCGAAGTGAACGGTCTGCCGCTGGCCTATCTCGACAGCGCCGCCAGCGCGCAAAAACCGAATCAGGTGATCGACGCCGAAGCCGAATTTTATCGCCACGGCTACGCTGCCGTGCATCGCGGGATCCACACCCTGAGCGCCGAGGCGACCCAGAGCATGGAGAACGTGCGCACGCAGGTGGCGACGTTCCTCAACGCGCGCTCGCCGGAAGAGCTGGTGTTTGTGCGCGGGACGACGGAAGGCATCAACCTGGTGGCAAACAGCTGGGGCAGCGCGGAGGTTCACGCGGGCGATAACATCATCGTTACCCAGATGGAGCACCACGCCAATATCGTTCCCTGGCAGATGCTTTGTGAACGTACCGGCGCGCAGCTTCGCGTGATCCCGCTCAATCAGGACGGCACCTTGCAGCTCGATCGGCTCGATGCGCTGCTCGACGCTCGCACCCGGCTGGTGGCTGTTACGCAGGTGTCTAACGTGCTGGGCACTGAAAACCCGGTTGCGGAGATCGTGGCCAAAGCCCATCAGGCGGGCGCAAAGGTGCTGATCGACGGCGCGCAGGCGGTCATGCACCATGCCGTTGACGTGCAGGCGCTGGACTGCGATTTCTACGTCTTCTCGGGGCACAAGCTCTACGGGCCGACCGGGATCGGCGTGCTCTACGTCAAAGAGGACATTTTGCAGGCGATGCCGCCGTGGGAAGGGGGCGGATCGATGATCGCCACCGTCAGCCTGACCGAGGGCACTACCTACGCGCGCGCGCCGTGGCGCTTCGAAGCGGGTACGCCGAATACGGGTGGCATTATCGGCCTGGGCGCGGCGATATCGTACGTTTCCGCCATTGGCCTTGAGGCGATCCAGGCGTACGAACAGGAGCTGATGCGTTATGCGCTGCAAGAGCTTGCCGGCGTGCCCGATCTCACCCTCTATGGCCCCGCCGCGCGTCAGGGCGTGATTGCCTTTAACCTGGGCAAACACCACGCCTATGACGTGGGAAGCTTCCTTGATAACTATGGCGTGGCCGTGCGCACCGGACACCACTGCGCGATGCCGCTGATGGCGTTTTATCAGGTCCCGGCGATGTGCCGCGCGTCGCTGGTGATGTATAACACAACGGAAGAGGTCGACAGACTGGTGGCGGGGCTTAAGCGCATCCATCAGCTGCTTGGATAACGGAGAGTCAAGAGATGGCCGAGCTGCCGGACAAAGAGAAACTGCTGCGCAACTTTGGGCGCTGCGCAAACTGGGAAGAGAAATATCTCTATATCATCGAGCTGGGGCAGCGTTTGCCGCCGCTCCCGCAAGAGGCGCACAACCCGGACAATATTATTCAGGGCTGTCAGAGCCAGGTGTGGATTGTGATGCGCCAGAACGACGACGGCGTGATTGAACTTCAGGGCGACAGCGACGCGGCGATTGTGAAAGGGCTGATCGCGGTGGTGTTTATTCTCTACCACCAGATGTCCCCCCAGGACATTGTCGCGTTTGACGTTCGCCCGTGGTTTGAAAAAATGGCGTTAACCCAACACTTAACCCCCTCCCGCTCTCAGGGGCTGGAAGCGATGATTCGCGCAATTCGCTCCAAAGCCTCAATCATTAGCTAAACTGACAAGACAGCATTCATTCCTTTTCGCGAGGTGGTTTCCGCCTCGCTGGTTTTTCAGCTTTCTGGCGTTCTGCCAGTGAATAAGGAATCTCAGCATGAAGCGCGCGTCTATTATTACACTATTACTTCTTGGCTCGTTCAGCGCCCTTAATTCGGCCTGGGCGGTGGATTATCCATTGCCGCCTGCGGGCAGCCGACTTATTGGGCAGAATCAAACCTACACCATTCAGGAAGGGGACAATAAACTTCAGGATATCGCCCGACGATTTAATACCGCTGCACAGCTGATCCTCGAAACCAATAATACGATTGCCCCGGTTAACCCCGCGCCGGGTACGGTAATTACTATTCCATCCCAGATGCTGCTCCCGGATACGCCGCGTGAAGGCATTGTGGTGAATCTGGCCGAGCTGCGGCTGTACTTCTTCCCGCCGGGAGAGAATATTGTTCAGGTTTATCCGCTCGGCATCGGGCAGCTTGGCCTTGAAACACCGGTAAGCACCACTCGTGTGAGTCAGAAAATTCCAAATCCAACCTGGACGCCAACAGCGGGCATCAGAGCGCGCTCTCTGGCGCAGGGAATAAAATTACCGCCCGTTGTACCCGCGGGGCCAAATAACCCCTTAGGACGCTTCGCATTGCGTCTGGGTATAGGTAATGGGGAATATCTCATTCACGGAACCAGCGCACCGAACAGCGTTGGGCTGCGGGTCAGCTCCGGCTGTATGCGTATGAATGCCCCGGATATAAAAGCGTTATTCGAGCAGACACGCGTAGGCACGCGGGTGCAGATTATTAATGAGCCGGTAAAATACGCCGTTGAGCCAGACGGTAAACGCTATGTGGAAGTACACCGTCCGCTGGCGCA
Source organism: Enterobacter sp. 186315 (assembly GCF_053290175.1). NCBI lineage: Bacteria > Pseudomonadati > Pseudomonadota > Gammaproteobacteria > Enterobacterales > Enterobacteriaceae > Enterobacter > Enterobacter sp. 186315. The sequence continues at coordinate 150,444 of NZ_JBPTTK010000001.1, forward strand.
GGAAGAGGGGCAAAACCCGCAGACGCTGCAAATTAGCCATTCAACGGAGTTTGCAAACTTTGTATCTGAGGCGGGAAGCGATAAGGCGTTAATCACTAAGGCGTTGTCACGCCGCGCGGGGATCCCGGTGGTGGTATCTGAAGGCGCAGGCGCATCCGCCAACAATGGGGTGCAGTCGGTGCAGAACAGTCGGGTATCAGCGGCGATATCGGAAGGTCAGAGCGAAAGGGTGACGCAGTAGAGGCAAAAAAAAATGGCGCACAATGTGCGCCATTTTATTAACAGGTACTATTACTTACGGTATTTAGTAGCCTGGTTGTCCAGACGCTGGTTAGCGCGAGCTGCGTCGTCTTTAGCAGCCTGAACGTCGGAACGCATTGCGTTCACGTCGTTGCTCAGCTGGTCAACTTTAGCGTTCAGAGTCTGAACGTCAGAAGACAGCTGATCGATTTTAGCGTTGCTGGAGCAACCTGCCAGCAGAGTAGAACCCAGGATTACCGCGCCCAGTACCAGTTTAGTACGATTCATTATTAATACCCTCTAGATTGAGTTAATCTCCATGTAGCGTTACAAGTATTACACAAAGTTTTTTGAGTTGAGAATATTTTTTTGATGGGAATACGCCTATTTTTGATCGTTCGCTCAAAGAAGCATCGAATTCGGACATTTTGTCTAAAAAGCTATGTAAAAAAAGGCTTTTTTCATCGGATTCATCTTAGATAATTCGCGATTAAATAGAAAAACCCGATTTGCTTTTTGAATGGATGTGGCTAAAGACGGGAATAAAAAAAGCGCCCCGCAGGACGCTTTTTATAAAATTTAATTCGTTTGGGTATTATTACAGTACGTGAACAGATGCAGTATTGGTTGTTCCTGCCGGTACCAGTGCACCAGACACCATCACCACCACATCACCTTTCTGAGCCAGACCGCTTTCCAGCGCCAGCTCTTTACCCTGAATGTAGAAATCGTCGGTAGAGGCGATTTCTTTCACCAGATGCGCCACAACGCCTTTGCTCAGCACCAGCTGACGCGCAGTGGTTTCGTTGGTGGTCAGCGCCAGGATGGTCGCGTCAGGGAAGTATTTACGCACTGCGCGCGCAGATTTACCGCCCTGGGTTGCTACCACGATCAGCGGCGCGTCCAGTTTCTCAGCAGTTTCTACCGCACCGCGGCATACCGCTTCGGTGATACGCAGCTTACGGCTGTCGTTGTTGTAGTCCAGACGGCTGGTCATCACGCGGTCGGTACGCTCACAGATGGTCGCCATGATGGTCACGGCTTCCAGTGGGTATTTACCTTTTGCGGATTCGCCAGACAGCATCACTGCGTCGGTACCGTCGAGGATGGCGTTCGCCACGTCACCTGCTTCTGCGCGGGTAGGGCGTGGGTTTTTGATCATGGAGTCCAGCATCTGCGTAGCGGTGATAACCACTTTACGCGCGCGAACGCACTTCTCGATCATCATCTTCTGCGCGAAGATCACTTCTTCAACCGGGATTTCAACGCCCAGGTCACCACGCGCAACCATGATGCCGTCAGAGGCTTCAAGGATTTCGTCGAAGTTGTTCAGGCCTTCCTGGTTTTCGATTTTGGAGATGATCTGAATCTTCTCGCCGCCGTGGGCTTTCAGGTGCTCATGGATTTCAATCACGTCAGAACGTTTACGGATGAAAGAGGCCGCAACGAAGTCAACGCCTTGTTCGCAACCGAAGATCAGGTCCTGTTTGTCTTTCTCAGCCAGCGCTGGCAGAGCGATAGACACGCCCGGCAGGTTAACGCCTTTGTTTTCGCCCAGGTCGCCGTTGTTCAGTACTTTACAAACAACCTTGTTACCTTCGATGGCGGTCACTTCCATACCGATCAGGCCATCGTCCACCAGAACGGTGTTGCCAACGGACAGATCGCTGGTGAAGCCTTCGTAGGTTACAGCAACGATTTCGTTGTTGCCGACAACAGACTTGTCAGTGGTGAAAGTGAAAGTCTGGCCAGCTTTCAGAGAAACGTCGTTACCGCCTTCCAGCTTGATGGTACGGATTTCAGGACCTTTGGTATCCAGCAGAATGGCCGCTTTCTTACCGGTCTTGCTCATCACGTTGCGCAAGTTCTGGATACGCTGACCGTGTTCAGCATAGTCACCGTGAGAGAAGTTCAGACGCATCACATTCATGCCGGCGTCCAGCATTTTGCTCAGCATCTCTTCAGATTCGGTTTTTGGGCCGATGGTACAAACAATTTTCGTCTTTTTCATGACAGTCTTAGTCTTTAAGTTGGGAAGGATATGGAAATCTCGCTCCGGGGGCGCACCGCCGCAGAGCCAAACCTGTGTTGCAAAAGAGTATATGACACGCACTAAGGATAGGAGACATCAAATGAGCGTGCAGAAGAAAGTGTGCCCGAGTTTCAGCCCAAGGGGAGAGAGGAGATGTTGTCGATTTTTTTTCGTATTCCAAGCGCTGAAACCATTCACCGGGGATTAGGCGCGCATTATACGCTGATTTTCAGATAAAAGGAAAATGAAAACAGCGTTTCAAAAATAATCTGTGCAGATCCACAGAGGATTGTTATCAATGCGTTAAGGCATAATGACAACTTATGGCGGCAGGTGAGGCACCTGCCGCCAATACTTAACTTTTTAGGGCCTGTGCCAAATCGGCAATCAAATCCTCTGGCGCTTCAATCCCTACCGAAAGGCGGATTAGCTGCGGGACAATCCCGTTTGCCAGCCGCTGCTCCAGCGGAATAGAGGCGTGGGTCATGCTGTAGGGCTGGCTGACCAGGCTCTCCACGCCGCCCAGGCTCTCGGCGAGCGTAAACAGATTCAGCCGACGGATAATTTCCGTCGCCCGTTGCGCATCGCCTTTTACCGCCACCGAAATCATCCCGCCGGGCAGCGCCATTTGCCTCCGGGCCAGGTCGTTTTGCGGGTGCGAAGGCAGCCCCGGATAAAACACCTTCTCCACCTCAGGATGCTGCGCCAGCCATTGCGCAATCGCCAGAGCGTTAGCGCTGTGTTTTTCCACGCGCAGGGAGAGGGTACGCATACCGCGTAGCGTCAGGAAGCTGCTGAAGGGATCGAGCACGCCGCCGACCGCGTTTTGCAGATAGCCCAGCTTTTCCGCCAGCGCCGGGTTATCACCCACCACCGCCAGCCCGGCCACCACGTCGGAATGGCCGTTAAGATATTTAGTCGCTGAATGAACAACGAGATCAAAGCCCGACTCCAGCGGACGATGAATGACCGGTGAGGCAAAGGTATTATCCGCCACGCTGATAATATTATGACGACGGGCAATGTCCGCGATGGCCGCCAGATCCGCAAGCTTCAGCAGCGGGTTGGTCGGGGTTTCCACCCAGATCATGCGCGTGTCCGGACGGATTGCGGCCTCCAGCCCGGCCAGATCGTCAGGCTTCACCCAGCTGACCCGTAATCCGCTGCTGCGTTTGCGCACGTTCTCAATCAGCCGGTATGTCCCGCCGTACACGTCATCAATCGCCACCAGATGGCTGTCTTTGTCGAGCAGCTCCAGCACGGTCGAAATGGCCGCCAGGCCAGAGGCGAACGCGTAGCCGCGCGTGCCGCCCTCCAGTTCGGCGATGGCGGTTTCCAGCGCGTGGCGGGTCGGGTTGCCGCTGCGCGAGTATTCATAGCCCGTATGCTCGCCGGGGGACGGTTGCGCAAACGTCGAGGTGGCGTAAATCGGCGGCATCACCGCGCCGTGCCGATCGTTAACTTCCCCGCTGTGAACGCTCAGGGTTGCCAGATTTTTCATGCGTTGTTCCTTTATTGCTGTAGACGGTTGCGCCACGCCGTGAGGAGGTCGGTGCGCGTAATCAGACCCAGAAAACGAGCGTTATCCGTAATGACGGCCACCAGACCGCGATCGAAGATGGCGTGCAGGGCGCTTTCCGGAGCGCGTTTATCGAGACATTCCACCTGACGGGTCATGGCTTCGGTGACGGGAAGGGCGAAGCGGTCGCCGTCGCCGCCAATGTGGCGCAGCAGATCCCACTCATCGACGATCCCGACGACACGGCCGTTATCGAGCACCGGCAGCTGGGAGATGTCGTACAGACGCATCCGCGCCAGCACCGTAGAGAGCGTGTCGTCTGGCGCGGCGGTGACGGTCGCCCCTTCGTCATGGCGCAGGGCGATGTAATCCGAGAGATCCCCGGCCTGCGGTCGGGCGAGCAGGCCCTGCTGGCGCATCCAGTCATCGTTGAACATTTTGGAGAGGTATTTATTGCCGCTGTCGCAGGCGAAGGTCACAACCCGCTTCGGCGTGGTCTGGGCCTGGCAATATTTCAGCGCCGCCGCCAGCAGCGTGCCGCTGGAGGAGCCTGCCAGAATGCCTTCGGTTTTCAGCAGCGCGCGGGCGGTGGAGAAGGCTTCCCGATCGCTGATGCGCCAGGCGCGGTTCACCCCTTCGATATGCGCGAGCGGCGGAATAAAGTCCTCGCCGATGCCTTCAACCAGCCAGGAGCCGGCGTCCTGATAGCGCCCGGTTTCTACCTGGTCCGCCAGCACCGAGCCTGCGGGATCGGCCAGCACAAACTCGGTATGGGGCGAGTGCTCGGCAAACCAGGCCTGAAGGCCGCCGAGCGTTCCGCCGGACCCCACGCCGACCACAATGGCGTCGATATTCCCCTCAAGCTGGGCAAACAGCTCCGGCGCGGTGGTGGTGCTGTGCGCCAGCGGATTGGCTTCGTTATTGAACTGGTCAATGTAAAACGCCCCCGGCAGCTCGTCCGCCAGGCGCTGGGCGTAATCCTGATAGTAGGCCGGATGGCCTTTATTCACGTCCGAGCGGGTAAGCACCACCTGCGCGCCCAGCGCCCGCAGGTGGAAAATTTTCTCGCGGCTCATTTTGTCGGGCACCACGAGGATCAGCGAATAGCCCTTCTGGGCGGCGATCAGCGCCAGCCCAAGCCCGGTATTGCCCGCCGTAGCCTCGATAATGGTGCCGCCAGGCTTGAGCAGCCCTTTGCGCTCGGCCTCGTTAATCATCGACAGCGCGACCCGATCCTTAATCGAGCCGCCGGGGTTTTGGTTTTCAAGCTTCAGAAACAGCGCGCAGGGGCCGGTATCAAGCTTGTGCAGCTGGATAAGCGGCGTGTGGCCGATCAGTTCAGTCACGGAGTGGTAAACGGTCATGATGGTATCCTTCAGGGAGGTCATGACCGGATGATAGGGCGGCTAAAACGGCGTACTAAAGAACCTTTCACTGCCTTTTAGAACGGAATGTAATATTAATGTCTTTTTCGGAAGGAAAGACAGCAAGACGTAAAGTGGTCCGGATGTGAGGATGGCTAAATCGAGATAAAATGCTGTAAAAATAGCCGTTTTTGCACGCCCGGTGCGGGGAGATATTCATCTGGCAGATAATCATTGCTGAAATTGAGCTAAATGCGTCCCGTCCAGTCAATCCGCGCGTTATTTCATTTCGCTATAACTCATGCTTTTTTGGTCATTTAAAACCTGTAGATCGCTCATTACTATCGTTTGGACATCCATACTGCTAAACCGCCATGCGCGGCACGGATAACGAATAAGAATGATTGAGCTCAGGAATATTTCGAAGATTTTTGACAACGGAAAGGTCGCACTCACCGCCGTTGATAACGTCAATTTGACGATTGAACAGGGACAGATTTACGGAATTATAGGCTACAGCGGCGCGGGAAAAAGCACCCTGATCCGCCTGCTTAACGGGCTGGAAAAACCGAGCGCCGGAAGCGTCACCATTAACGGGCAGGATATCTCGGCGGCAAAAGGGGAAGCGCTACGCCAGGCGCGTCTGAAAATCAGCATGGTGTTTCAGCACTTCAACCTGCTGTGGTCGCGCACGGTCAATGAAAACATCGCCTTTTCGATGCAAATCGCCGGGGTGCCGAAAGCCAAAATCACCGCCCGCGTCGCCGAGCTGGTGGAGCTGGTCGGTCTGAAAGGCCGCGAACAGGCCTATCCGTCGCAGTTGAGCGGCGGGCAGAAGCAGCGCGTGGGCATTGCGCGCGCGCTGGCGAATAACCCGGACGTGCTGCTGTGCGATGAAGCCACCTCGGCGCTCGACCCGCAGACCACCGATCAGATCCTCGATCTGCTGCTCGACATTAACCGTCGCTTCAAGCTGACCATCGTACTGATCACCCATGAAATGCACGTGGTGCGCAAAATCTGCGACCGCGTGGCGGTGATGGAGAACGGAAAGGTGGTTGAAGAGGGTGATGTCCTGAGCGTGTTTACCCATCCTCAGCAGCCGATCACGCAGCAGTTTGTGCGTCAGGTAAGCCAGTACGCCGAAGACGAAACGTTCAATACGGAGCTGGCGAACGCGCTGGAAGGAAGCGTGATCCGCCTGACCTTTACCGGTCACAGCACCCACCGTCCGGTGGTCGGGGAGTTAACCCTGCGCTACGGCCTGCCGTTTAACATCCTGCACGGCAAAATGACGCAAACCGCCCACGGCGTGTTTGGACAACTGTGGGTCCACGTCGTGGCCACGGAAGATCAACTGAACAATATCCTCGCCGACCTGAAGCAAAGCGATATTGAAGGCGAGGTAATTAAACATGGCTGAGAATCTGTTCCCCCATCTGAAGTGGGACCAACTGTGGGCGGCGACCCAGGAAACCCTGTACATGACGGCGCTCTCCGGCGTGGCGACCTTCGTCCTCGGCATTGTGCTCGGTCTGGCGCTGTTCTTAACCGCGCGCGGTGGCCTGTTCCAGAACCGCACCGTCTACAGCGTGATTTCCATTGTGGTGAACGTGTTTCGCTCTATCCCGTTCATCATTCTGATCGTGCTGCTGATCCCGTTCACGAAAACCATCGTTGGCACCATTCTTGGCGCCAACGCCGCGCTGCCCGCGCTGATTGTCGGTGCCGCACCGTTTTATGCACGACTGGTCGAAATCGCCCTGCGCGAGGTCGACAAAGGGGTGATTGAGGCCACGCGCTCAATGGGCGCACGTCTGAGCACCTTAGTTTTTAGAGTGTTACTGCCGGAATCATCACCTGCCCTGGTATCAGGGATCACGGTCACGCTGATTGCCCTGGTGAGCTACAGCGCCATGGCGGGGGTGATTGGAGCCGGTGGTTTGGGAAATCTGGCTTATCTGGAAGGATTCCAGCGCAACCACGGTGACGTCACGCTGGTGGCAACGGTGACCATTCTGATCATCGTTTTCATTATCCAGTTCTGCGGCGATGTCATTACCTCGTTATTAGACAAAAGATGATAGCTAAAACTACAGGAACCACATCATGAAAAAGACACTCACACTGATCGCCGCAGCAACTCTGGGCGCCCTGAGCTTTGCCTCCTGGGCCGATACCCTGACCGTGGGCGCGTCCAACACGCCGCACGCCGAAATTCTGGAGCAGGCGAAGCCGATTCTGGCGAAGCAGGGCATCGATCTGGAAATTAAACCTTTCCAGGACTACATCCTGCCGAACACCGCGCTGGCGGGGCATGATATCGACGCTAACTACTTCCAGCACATTCCGTATCTGAACAGCGTGCTGAAAGATCATGCGGGCGACAAAGACTACGATTTCGTCAGTGCGGGTGCGATCCACATTGAGCCAATCGGCATCTACTCTAAAAAATACAAGTCGCTGAAAGACCTGCCGGAGGGCGGCAAAATCATCATGCGCGATGCCGTTTCTGAAGAGGGCCGTATTCTGTCCATCTTCGAAAAAGAGGGCGTGATTAAGCTCAAGCCGGGCATCGATAAAGTGACCGCGCGCATCAGCGATATCGTCGAGAACCCGAAAAAACTGCAATTTACTCCTAACGTTGAGGCCTCTCTGCTGCCGCAGATGTACAACAACGACGAAGGCGCGGCGGTGGTGATCAACGCCAACTACGCTATCGATGCGGGTCTGGATCCGGTTCACGACCCGATTGCGGTAGAGAGCGGTGAAAACAACCCGTACGCCAACATCATTACCGTGCACCGCGGTGACGAGAAGAAGAAAGATATCGTCGCGCTGGTGAACGTGCTGCACTCTAAAGAGATTCAGGACTGGATCCGCACCAAATACAAAGGCGCCGTTATTCCTGTCAATAATTAATCTGTTGATTTTGTGAATGAAGCCCGGCGAGTCTTTCGCCGGGCTTCTTTTTTGTATCCAGCCTGTGAATCCTTTAAGCTGAGTTTTTGCGGCAATGGAGTGAAGACAATGGGCAATGTGACCAAAGACGAAGCGTTGTATCAGGAGATGTGCCGGGTGGTCGGGAAAGTCGTGCTTGAAATGCGCGATTTAGGGCAAGAGCCAAAACATATTGTGATCGCCGGGGTGCTGCGTACCGCGCTGGCGAACCAGCGCGTTAAGCGCAGCGAGATGACAACCCAGGCGATGGAAACGGTGGTTAAAGCGCTGGCCGGGTAACGCGCCAGCGTTTTGCGAACTGCTCCAGCGCGCAGCAGAGCAGGTAATAGACCACACCCGTAAAGATGAAAATGGCCGCCGGGTAGATTTGCACCCGGTTGTTCACCTGTCCCGCCACCGTCGTCAGTTCCGGCACGTTCACAATAAAGGCCAGCGAGGTATCCTTAAGCAGGCTGATAAAAATCCCCACCAGCGACGGCAGAATGTTGCGTAACGCCTGCGGCAGCATTATGCGCCACAGGGTTTGCTGCGTGCTGAACCCCTGCGCCTGAGCCGCCTCAACCTGCCCGGCCGGGAGGGCGTTTAATCCGGCGATGACCGAATGCATCACCGACGCTGAGGTAAACCACGCCAGCGCCAGCGTCACCGTCATAGCGCCCGGCAGATCCCCGCCGGTGATAAGCGGCAGCAGATACCACATCCAGAAGATAACGAAAATCAGCGGGATACCGCGTATCAGCTCCGCCCACAGAAACAGCCCTTTGCGCACCAGGCCCGGGTAGCGCCAGGCCAGCCCGGCCAGGGCGATACCGCCCGGCAGCGCGAGAAGCGCCGCGCCGAGCGTCATCAGCAGCGTCAGCAGCACGCCGCCTGGCTCGCCTGCCTCCAGGCGACCCCACAGCAGATAATCAAGGTTATCCAGAATCACGTTCAGCCCGGCAATCATGCGTTTTCTCCCCTGGCGTGGCGCTCGCGCCGTCTGGCCGGGCCGGTGCGGGACAGTATCAGCCCCATCACCACGCCCGTCAGCAGATAGAGCAGGGTGCCGACAATAAACGCCTCCAGCGCATGCGCGTTATAGCTTTCGATTTGCCGCACCTGGTAGGTCAGCTCGGCGAAGCCAATGCCGCTCGCAAGGGAGGAGAGCTTCATCAGATTAAGATACTGCCCCACGACCGGCTGCCAGGCGTTCGTCAGCCCCTGCGGAAGTAGGACATAGCGAAACTGCCGCCAGCCGGTGAATCCCTGCGCCAGCGCCGCTTCGCGCTGCCCGGCGGGAACCGCGCGCAGCCCGGATTCAACCTCTTCAATCAGAAATGCGGAGGTGAAGACCCCCAGACCCCACGCGGAGCACAGAAACTCCGGGGTAAACCACCAGACGTTGCCCGGCAGCACCGACCAGCCGTGATCGGCGTTAACCAGATCGCGAAACCCCTGCGGCAGCCCGTTCCACGCCGCGAAATACCAGAACAGGAGCTGCACCAGCAGCGGCGTATTGCGAAACAGGGATACCCACACGCTGACCACGCCCTTGCCCACGCGCCCCGGCCAAAGGCGCAGCAGCAGGAAGAGCACCGCGAGCAGGCTTGCCAGCACCGTGCCGGCCAGCGTAACCCACAGGGTGGTTAAAAAACCGGAGAGGATCCACTGCAAGGGCTGCCCGGTCAGCACCCCCTGCCAGTCGAGCGCGGGCATTACAGATGCTCCTGATGCAGCGGGTTAAGCACTTTTTGCAGAAAACGCCGGGCGCGTGGATGGGTTGGCTGGGTGAAGAACCGCTCCGGCGGCGCGACTTCCAGGATCTGGCCGCCATCGATAAAGACAATCCGGTCGGCAATCTCTCTGGCGAACTGCATTTCATGCGTCACCACAATCATCGTGATCCCGCTGTGGGCCAGGGCTTTCATCACAAACAGCACCTCGCCGATGGTTTCCGGGTCGAGCGCGGAGGTCGGCTCGTCAAAGAGGATGATCTGCGGCGAAGAGGCCAGGGCGCGGGCGATGGCTACCCGCTGCTGCTGCCCGCCGGAAAGCTCGGCGGGAAAGTGATGGGCTTTTTCCAGCATGCCTACCTTTTCCAGCAGCGCCCGCGAGCGCTCCTGCGCGGGCTGCGGTTTCCAGCCGTGAACATGCTCCAGCGCGAGAGTGATGTTCTGGCTGGCGGTCAGATGGGCGTAAAGATTGAACTGCTGGAACACAAAGCCCACGCGGCTTCGCAGCTGGCGCAGCGCGGCACTTGAGAGGTGCGCGGTCGGTTTGTTGTCGACGAGGATCTCGCCGCCGTTCAGGGTTTCAAGCTGGTTGATTAGGCGAATCAGGGTGGATTTTCCGGAACCGGACGGGCCGAGGATCGCCACCACTTCGCCCGGGGCGATGCGCAGACTCACGCCGTTCAGCACCGCGCGATCGCCGTAGCGTTTTACCACGTCGCGAAACTCGACGCTGGCCTGTTCCAGATGTGAAAAATCCGCGGCACGGGCCGCGGAGTGGGAGAATAAACCTGAGAGCATATTACTGGGCTTCTATCTTAAAGGTGCGAGGCTGTGGGGAAGGGGTCTGCGGGCCAAACCAGACGTCGTAAATTTTGGCGGCCTCGCCGTTTTTCTCAAGCGCCACCAGCTCGTCGTTAACCACCTTGAGCAGCGCCGTTTCGCCTTTCTTAACGCCGACGCCAATCTCCTCTTTACTGAGCAGATCCGGCAGGATTTTGAAGTTCGCTTTATCCGGCGCCTGCGCCAGCAGCCCGGCCAGGATGGTGCTGTCCTGGGTAATCGCCTGCACGTTGCCGTTACGCAGCGCCGTCAGCGCCAGCGGAATGTCGTCATACGACACCACCCGCGACTGCGGGAAGCGCTGGTGCAGCGTTTGCTCGCCCGTCGTGCCTTTTACCGCCCCAATGCCCGCCCGGCTGTAGTCGTCCAGCTTATCGCCCGATTTGACCGGAACCAGGAACTGCTGTCCGGTCACAAAATAGGGCGTTGAGAAATCAATAACCTGCGCCCGCTCCGGAGTGATGGTAATGTCCGCCACGATCAGATCCGCTTTCCCCGACTGCAACAGCGGAATGCGGTTGGCCGGGTTGGTCGCGACCAGCTCCAGCTTAACGCCCAGCGCCTTTGCCAGCGCGTTGGCGAAATCCACGTCATAGCCCACGATGTCGTGCGTTTTCGCATCGACCGAGCCAAAGGGCGGGTTGGCATCAAAGGTGGCCACTTTCACCACGCCTGCGGCTTTAATTTCCGCCAGCCGATCCGCCTGAGCCTGTGCTGAAAGCAGGCCGCCAGCCGCCAGTAAGCCCAGCGCCAGAAAAGATTTTTTGTTTGCTGCCATCGTGTTGCCTCGTCCCGTCGTTTTTGTTTTGTCCTGTAACGCTCCCATAAGAAAAGGCTATGGACAAATGCCTTATCCGGTTTTGCTTTTGACAAAAAAGCATTAACAACAGGATGTTAACTGCCTGAAACGACACCCGCGCTATTTGCAAATCCTGCACATCGACAGTCTTTTTTGGTATTTCCTTTGGATCGGATTTGGGTGTTTAACTGAGGGCAGGTTGAGTGAAAAGGGGTAAAGACCATGAAAAAGTGGATAAGCACGTTACGGCGGTTTTTTGCGACCCGAGAGTCGAATGCGGAGAACAGCGCGCAACGTGTTCTTGAGTCGATACTGCCGGTCGCCAGCCTGTACGGCGTGGACGTAGCCAACATCGATCCGGAGTGGTTCCATGATAAAACGTCACGCTGAGCTGCGGTTTACCCGCGAAATGTACTGGAACGAAGTGTGCTAACGGTCTGTAAAGCCGCGGCGAGGGGAAAAGTATCCGGGGAACTCCTCGGTTAATCCTCGCGCCTTTGTTACCAATATCTCCTTTCATATAAGGAGATAAAAATGAAACGGACTACCTTAGCCCCCGTACTTTCCGCCACCGCGTTTCTGATAGCCATGCAGGCGGCCCACGCCGGCCCGCAGGCGCACGTTGTCTGTAGCTATTCCCACACCCTCGGCGACGACGCCATCATGATGCCCGGACAGCCGAATCACGCCATGCTGCATGATTTCTTCGGCAACACCCGCACCGATGCCTACTCCACGCGGGCGACCCTGCGCCAGCACGAGGCGACGACCTGTGATAATAAAGCCGACGGCTCTGCCTACTGGGCGCCTTCTCTGCGCCTGCCGGACGGGACGGTGGTGAAACCGGCTTATCAAAAAACCTACTACCAGTCTTCTAACGTCGATGCCCACCCGCTTCAGCCTTTCCCGGCCGGACTTGAGCTGCTGGCGGGCGATCACCACGGTAGCGCCCCGAATCCGCACATTACGTTCTTGTGCGCCAACGGTAAGGGATACAGCAATAAAACGGGTGAAGTCTGTGGCCTGCGCAAAGCGAAGGACGGGGTGCAGTTTAATATTGGCATTGAGTTCCCGAACTGCTGGGACGGCGTCAATCTTAAGCCCGCGCACGGCCTTATGAACGCCACCTACGCCACCAAAGGCCAGTGCCCGAGCGCCTTCCCGGTGAAAATTCCGACGGTCAACATGAACGTTGCGTATGTGCTGCCGGGCGTAACCTCCCTCGACACCAGCAAGGCGCAGCTGTCGCTCGATCCGGTGATGCACGGGGATGAACGCGAAGAGCGCTGGGGAAGCCTCTATACGGCGCACGCTGATTTTATGAACGGCTGGACGGAAGATGCGGCCCGCTATATGACCGATCTCTGCATGAACAACGGCACCGACTGCGGGACCAACGTGCCGTACGGCTACTCCCCGGCGAAGGCCAACGTCTGGCTGAGCAGCATGGAGCCGAAAGCCTCTCAGCCCGCGCCGCAGGTGCTGCTGGTGCAGGATAACTGGAAGAACGGCGGGCGTACCCGCAACAGTGAAACCCTGTCGCTGGTGAAATTTACAATCCCACCGCTGCCTGCCGGACAGGATGCGTCGACCTCCAAATACCGCGTGCGCATTTACGGCGGCAAAGTTGAGAAAAACGGCGCGGATCAGATCTTCTTCTATCCGGCGAGCAACAACTGGGATCCGGCGACCGTGAACTGGACCTCACGTCCGGCGTGCAGCTATAACTCGGATGCGATCCTCTATCTGAACTCTACCCGTGAATACCGGATGGTGGACGTGGACAAAGCCGTGCGCAAGGCGCTGGCGAAGGGGGAGAAAGAGATTTCCTGGTATATTGGCGGCGATCGTCAGGGGAACCACTATCAGTTTGAACCGTCGTCCTCCCATGAAAACCTGATCCTGATGCTGACCGGATTTAAAACCACGCCGGAAATTTGATACCGGCAAAAAAAAGCACCGGACAACCCGGTGCTTTTTTTATCAGATCTTGCAGGCGTCGCCGCAGTCGTCGTCAGCCACAATCGCCTGCGCTTTTTTGTCCGCGTCGTCCAGACGTTCAGCGTTGCGCTCTTCGGCTTCATCCAGTCCGTTAAACACCAGATTGTCGAGATCAATTTCCATTTTTATACCTGCTCATTCAGTTTTGATATTGGCACAGTATAGGGGAAAAATCGGCGGCAATGTACCTCGCAGCACATAAGGATAATCCCTGCCATACTCAAACTTTTATGGCTGAGGAACGCTGATGATTACCCTTTGTAAAACCTGCGGGACGTCCTATGAGAAGCAGCCCGACCGCTGCCCGATATGCGAAGACGAGCGCCAGTATGTGCCGCATAGCGGCCAGGCGTGGACCGATTTCGAAACCCTGACGACCACGCATACCAACAAATGGCAGCAGCTGGAGCCGCAGCTGTTGAGCATCAAAACCATGCCTGAGTTTGCCATCGACCAGCGCGCGCTGCTGCTGCGCACCCCGCACGGCAATATTCTCTGGGATTGTATCGCCAGCCTCGATCCGGCCACCAAAACGCTGGTCTCGGCGCTCGGAGGCATTCACGCCATCGCCATTTCGCATCCGCATTACTACTCCACCATGCAGGACTGGGCAGAGGCGTTTGACGCCAAAATCTACCTGCACGCCAGCGATAGAGACTGGGTGATGCGCGACAGCCCGGCTATCGAGTTCTGGGAGGGCGACGCGCTGGAGATTTTGCCGTCGGTGACACTGCTACGCCTCGGCGGCCATTTCGCGGGCGGGACGGTGCTGCACTGGCAGGCGGGCGAGGGGATACTGCTGGCGGGGGATATTCTCCAGGTGACGCCGGGCAAAGACGCGGTGTCGTTTATGTGGAGCTACCCGAACATGCTGCCGCTTCCTGCGAACACCGTTGAGCGGATAACCGGGCATCTCAAGGACAAACGCTTTGAGCGCCTGTACGGCGCCTTTGAAGGGCAAAATATCCTCGCGCAGGCCGACGAGATCGTGCAGCGGTCGGGCCAGAAATATATTGCTTGTCTGGAGTAAAGGGCGGTGGGTAAACTTCAGAAGCGCGATCGTGATCGCGATCACGCCTAAACTAAAACAGATAAAAGAGAAATTGCTATGCAACATATCATTGAAGGTTTTCTCAGCTTTCAAAAAGAAGTTTTCCCGCAACGTAAAGAGCTCTTCCGCAGTTTAGCGTCCAGCCAGAATCCCAAAGCGTTGTTCATTTCTTGCTCCGACAGCCGTCTGGTGCCAGAGCTGGTGACCCAGCAAGAGCCAGGACAGCTCTTTGTCATTCGAAATGCTGGCAACATCGTGCCGCCGTTCGGCCCTGAACCTGGCGGCGTGTCTGCCACCATTGAATACGCGGTAGTGGCGCTGGGCGTGACCGATATCGTGATCTGCGGCCACTCCAACTGCGGTGCGATGAAAGCGATTGCGGATAACGCGGATCTTGAGCCGATGCCGGCGGTTTCCCACTGGCTGCGCTACTCCGATGCGGCGAAAGCGGTAGTGGAGAACAAAACCTGGGACAACGGCACCGACAAGGTGAACGCGATGGTGCAGGAGAACGTGTTTGCGCAGCTCAGCAACATCAAAACCCACCCGTCCGTGGCGGTGGGCCTGCGCAACAACTCCATCCGCCTGCACGGCTGGGTGTATGACATTGAAAGCGGCGTGATCCGCGCGCTGGATAAAAACACCAAAACCTTCGTGTCGCTCTCAGAGAACCCGGACGTCTATTTCGAGTAATCTCCGCCAGGGCACGGACGCCCTGTTAATCCTCCGGAAACGGCAGCGATCTGCGCCGACCCGACGCGTTTCTCTCCGCCGCTTTTGCCATTGCTTCCGCCACGCCAGCGCACTCCGTCAGACCCTGTACAAAGGGCTGGTCGTGCATCAGCCAGGGAATTGCCCCAAAGGCGACCCGGCCACGAATGGAGGCGGGCGCGGTCAGGGTGTAATCCTCGCCAAATTCCGGTAACGCTTCTCCGGTCGTCATCAGCAATTTACGCAGGGACGGGAAGGGCAGATCCTTCACCTTGAGCGGCTTTTGCCCGCGCGCGTCAATATACACATCGAACTGATAAACCTTGTCCCCGGCCGTGATTGTCGTTTGCGTGCTGCCCACTTCCAGCTGGTAATCATTCCCCAGCGCCACGGCGTCGATCACCCCGGCTTCGCGCAGGGCTAACAGACGACGGATGGACTGCGACGGGATGGCGGCATAGTTGTCGATAAACACGCGCTGAAGCCCTTTCTTGAAACGGTCGCGATCCTCATCGGTAAGGTGCGGGACAATTTCCTGCACCACCTCATGCAGGCGAAGAATGGTGTAGCGCCAGGCGACGGTACGTTTATCGCGCTTGTTTTGCTCAACCTCTTTGAGATTCTCCTCGGCCCAGCGGAACGCATCGTGATGTTTGCGATCCGCATACCAGGCCTCAAGGAGGGTATCGGGAGTCAGGCTATGCAGCGCGATCTCTTTACACCATGCGGGATCCGCGAGCATCAGCTCCTCGACCATCAGGGAATAAATCCTGTCCAGCAGCCCCGACTCGCCTTTGTCGATTTCGTCCTGAACGGTCTCCTCGGTCAGCACCGACAGCGGCTCGTAGGGTAGCGGGCAGTAGAAGTCCGCCTCCGGCAGAATGCCGGAACGCGACATCAGGGTTATCTTCAGCGTCCGGCTGGCCTCGTCCAGAATAAAGCGGTTATCGACAAAATCGCCGTGCTGGATGGCAACCGCCATTGCGGCGTCCAGACCGCTTAACGACGTACCCATAATGCCTACCGTGCAGGCGGGGATTTTGGCATCCATCAGCCCCGACCAGGGGCTGGGGAAGAAGCTGCGGGTGGATTCCTCTTCATCCGGCCAGACGTGTCCGGTCGCCACCACGGCGAGATCGAATCGCGTCGGGAAGGGCTCGTCATTCACCGAGAGCAGGACGCCGCTTTCGCTGGCATCCAGATCGGTGACGCGGGAGGATTCGTGAATCTCAACTTCGAAACCGCGCTGGCGGGCTTTCTCAACGATGGTTAAAAAGCGGTCGCGGAAATACTCCCCCAGCAAAATGCGGGGCAGAAACTGGCGATCGTGCAGCGTGGCTTTATTGACGTTATAACGCGCAAGATGGCTTTCGCTCAGCTCTCGCAGCCAGTCGAGATAGGTGATGAACAGCGGTGGGATTTCGATACTGGCAATGTTTGCCAGCATCAGGCGTGAGTTTTCTTCATCGCTGTAGGGCATGCCGACCCCGGCCTCATCCGACTGCTCAAAGACCGTCACCGAAAGGGGGAAGGGATTGTTCAGGAGTGAGTAGAAGGTATAAATCCCTGTTGGACCTGAGCCGATAATGGCAATTTTTTTCATCAACACGCTTCCTGTGCTTTTTCGTCATGAGAAAAGCGTAGCAGGATAAAAGTTAACAAATTTGGATAAAGGGAAAATTAGGAAGATAAGAAGAGAATTTGCACCATTTCAGGACTGAAATGGTGCGTCCGAGTGGACTCGAACCACCGACCCCCACCATGTCAAGGTGGTGCTCTAACCAACTGAGCTACGGACGCAGAATGGTGCGTTCAATTGGACTCGAACCAACGACCCCCACCATGTCAAGGTGGTGCTCTAACCAACTGAGCTATGAACGCAACGTGTTGTCGGCGACAACGGGGACGAATATTAGCGGCACTGCCGGGTTCAGGCAAGAGGGAAAATGCAATTTTCTCTCAGATTTCACGCGATTGCTTCATTCCCGTTCAAAACGAAGAGAAAGTAGCCGCCCGCTGGCGGCTACTGCGTATTTAACGCGCGGCGCGCTGCAAAATCACCGACGACGGCTGGCGTTGCAGGAAGCGCATGCGCAGCATCATCAGAATCGCCGCCGAGGTTAAGCCGATAATAAAGCCCATCCAGAAGCCCGCCGGCCCCATTCGATCAACCACCAGATCCGTCAGCGCCAGAATATAGCCGCTTGGCAGACCCAGCACCCAGTAGGCGGTGAAGGTGATAAAGAAGATCGAGCGCGTGTCTTTATAGCCACGCAGCACGCCGCTGCCGATCACCTGAATCGAATCGGAAATCTGATAGATTGCCGCGAGCAGCATCAGGTGCGAGGCCAGCGTCACCACCTCAGGGTTGTCGTTATAGAGCAGGGCAATCTGCTCACGCAGCGCAACGGTGAACAGCGCGGTACAGACCGCCATACACACGCCGACGCCCAGCCCGGTGCGAGCAGCGGTTTGCGCATCAAGCGTGGAGCCTTGCCCCAGACGGAACCCGACGCGGATAGTGACCGCCGCCGCGAGCGACATCGGCAGCACGAACATCAGCGAGCTGAAGTTCAGCGCGATCTGGTGTCCGGCCACGTCCACAATCCCCAGCGGGGAGACCAGCAGGGCGACAACCGCAAACAGCGTTACCTCGAAAAACAGCGCCAGGGCAATAGGCAGACCGAGCTGTACCAGTCGCGATAAAATGGCGGTATCCGGCTTGCTGAAAGAGGATTCATTACGGATATCGCGCATCGAGCGGGCGCGCTTAACGTAGGTAATCATGCTAAAGAACATCACCCAGTAAACCGCCGCAGTTGCCACGCCGCAGCCAACGCCACCCAGCTCCGGCATGCCAAAATGACCGTAAATAAAGATGTAGTTCACCGGAATGTTAACCAGCAGGCCGATAAATCCCATCACCATGCCGGGCTTGGTTTTTGCCAGCCCTTCGCACTGGTTACGCGCCACCTGGAAGAAGAGATAGCCCGGCGCGCCCCACAGCAGCGCACGCAGATAGCCCACGGCTTTATCTGCAAGGGCAGGGTCGATATTGTCCATAGCGCGAATAATATGCCCGGCATTCCAGAGCACGACCATAATCAGCACCGAAACAAAACCTGCCAGCCAGAACCCCTGGCGAACCTGATGCGCGATGCGTTCGCGACGCCCGGAGCCGTTAAGCTGGGCGATGACCGGGGTCAGGGCCAGCAGCAGACCGTGACCAAAGAGAATGGCCGGGAGCCAGATAGAGGTACCGATAGCTACGGCGGCCATATCGGTGGCGCTATAGCCACCGGCCATGACCGTATCCACAAATCCCATTGCGGTTTGGGCAACCTGCGCGACGATCACCGGTATAGCCAGTGCCAATAATTGACGCGCTTCATTCATGTACTTCTGCACGTGAACACCTTTGAATTGTTGTTATAAGAGAGACTAAAAAAAGCCGCCATAACGGGCAGCAAGAAGAAAATGCAGGGGGGCGCCAGCTATTGTAGCGGGGTTTAACTAATTATCTAGTGAAAAAATCGCCGGAAAATGCGCTCCACTGGCAACCTGTTTTTCCAACTGTTATTGTGGTGGGATTAAACGGTGTCACCACCGTACGCAAGAAACAGGAGTTGTAAGCATGTTTACTGGTATTGTTCAGGGCACGGCTAAACTGGTGTCCATTGATGAAAAACCCAATTTCCGCACCCACGTTATCGAGATGCCGGAATATATGCTCGATGGCCTGGAAACAGGCGCGTCGGTTGCGCATAACGGGTGTTGCCTGACGGTGACTGAAATTAACGGCAACCACATCAGCTTTGATTTAGTGAAAGAAACGCTGCGGATCACCAATCTGGGCGAGCTGGTGGTCGGTGATACTGTCAACGTTGAGCGCGCCGCGAAATTCAGCGATGAGATTGGCGGACATTTGATGTCGGGCCACATTATGACCACGGCGGAAGTTGCGAAAATACTGACTTCCGAAAATAACCGCCAGATCTGGTTTAAAGTGCAGGACCCTTCATTACTGAAATACATCCTTTATAAAGGATTTATTGGTATTGATGGTATTAGCCTGACGGTGGGTGAAGTCACGGCGACACGTTTCTGCGTGCATTTAATTCCAGAAACATTGCAGCGCACCACGCTGGGGGCGAAAAAATTGGGCCATCGCGTGAATATTGAAATAGATCCGCAGACCCAGGCGGTAGTGGATACCGTTGAACGCGTGCTGGCCGCAAAAGAGGCGGCAATTATCAGGGCGGCAGAAGCGGAATAAAAACAACCCCGGATATCCGGGGTTATTTTTTATCGGGCCACGCGCAGGCCGTGTTCAACCCCACGGCTGAAAACAACCTGCCAGAGCTGTATATCACGCGCCCGGAATGCACCCGCGCAGGCGTTCAGATAATAGCTAAACATGCGTTTAAATCGTTCGGAATAGTTGTCTGCAATTTCCGGCCAGGCCGCCTGGAAGCGCGCGTGCCATGCCATCAGTGTGGTGTCGTAATCCGCGCCGAAGTTATGCCAGTCTTCCACAATAAAATGCGGCTCGCTGGCGTTCGCAATCTGGCGAACGGACGGTAAACAGCCATTCGGAAAGATGTATTTATTGATCCAGGGATCGACATTGTTGTCGGTGCGCTTAGAGCCGATGGTGTGCAAAAGGAAAATACCGTCAGGCTTCAGGTTACGATCGGCGACCTCGAAATAGGTTTTGTAATTTTTCGGCCCGACGTGCTCAAACATGCCCACGGAGACAATGCGATCGAACTGCTCGTTAAGGTCGCGGTAATCCTGAAGACGGATATCCACATCCAGCCCCTGACAGCGTTCCAGCGCCATCTTTTGCTGCTCGGCAGAAATCGTCACGCCCACCACGCTGACGCCGTAATTCTGCGCCATAAACTGGGCAAGCCCGCCCCAGCCGCAGCCGATATCCAGCACGCGCATTCCCGGCTGTAGCTGCAATTTCTCGCAGATCAGACGCAGTTTAGCCTGCTGGGCATCTTCAAGGGTGGTGGCCTCTTTCCAGTAGGCGCAGGAATATTGCATAAAGGGATCGAGCATCCGGCTAAAAAGGTCATTACCGAGATCGTAATGCTCTTTACCGACGATCCACGCCCGCTTCTTATTTTGCAAATTAAACAGGCGGGCAGACGCCACGCGGAGAGTGTCTTTGAAATGGCGGGGGAGCTGATTTTCCAGCCCGGCGCGTAATACGCTTGTGAAAAAAATATCCAGCCGCTCGCATTCCCACCAGCCGTCCATATAACTCTCACCCAGGCCTAACGATCCCTCCTGCAACACGCGCTTGAAAAAATCGGGATGTTTGACCTGAAGATCCGAGGGGGACGGCCCGTTGATGGCGATGCCTGCACGACCCAATAGTTCACTGACGATTCTGGACCAGTTATCGTCCGGAATGCTGACCTCTTCTATACACGATGAACTCATAGCTTCTCCATCACCTGCTGTGATCAGAACCTTCAAACAGCGTAGACGCTTTTTTTGGTTTGTGAGAAATCTCACGGTATTCCACCGTGAGGCTAATATCCGACGTAGAACAGAGGAAGGGGATAGCCCTTGCCGAAATGCCTTCCATGGTAAAACGGGAGCACTCCGGCTCCCGTTAACACTTAATATTTATCGTATTTAATCGAACCAAATTTAGTATAGGCCTCAAAATTTGGTGATTCAATAGAAAATTCTTAGCAACCTAATCACTGAAATGTAACATAATTTCAGCCGCGATTATGCGTGCGACGTTTCCGCCTGCGTGCCGTTATCTGACGCTTTCTGAGCGGACGATTGCATCCTGTAGCCAAGTACCGCCAGCGCAACGGTTACCAGCATCACGCTGGTGGTGGTCAGCAGCGGAGTGGTAATCAGGGCAGAGACCACCAGGCTTGCCAGGAAGCAGAGGCCAAGCTGAAGCGTATTCTGCAAGGCGGCAGCACGCCCCGTAGCCTGCGGGAACGGGCGTAACGCCTGCGCCACCACAATCGGGTAAATCGCACCATTTGCAATTGCCATCACGCAGAACGGAATCAAGATCTCAGCCAGACCCGCGCCCGGAATAAACCCGACCGCCCAGGTACCGATTACGCTGAGGGCGTAGAGCACCATCAGCCAGGGCAGCATCTGCTGGCCTTGCCATTTTTGCAGCGCCGCACGACAGCCGTATCCGCCAATCAGGAAGGCGATGGTCTGCGGGACATAGCTCAGGCCAATCGCCGCCGGGCTGTAGCCCATATCGTGAAGAATAAAGGGTGAACCCGTCAGCCACGCGAAGAAGCTCGCAGAGCAGGCCGCGTAAATCAGCACGTTTCCGCGATAGGCTTTGCTACGCAGTAACGAGGTAAAGGTGATCGGTTTCGCTTCGGGATGCAGAACTTTTTTATGCGCGGGCTTAAGCGCAAACGCGGGCAGCATCAGGACAAGGGTGATAGCAAACAGCGTAGCGAAAATAGCCTGCCAGTCGAAATGCGCCAGGATCCAGCTTCCCAGCAGCGGGGCAAGCGCCGGAGACAGGCCGACCAGCGGCATGATGGTGGCGAAAATACGGTTAGTGCGCGACGCCGGATAGTAATCCGTGACCAGCGCCTGCCAGGTGACCGCCGCCGCACACACGCCCACCGCCTGAACGAAGCGCAGCACCAGCAGCCAGGTCGCGTCGCGAACCCACAGCATCCCCAGACAGCCCACGGCAAAAATCGCCAGGCCCAGCAACAGCACCGGCTTACGGCCAAAACGATCCGAGAGCGGCCCCCACAGCAGCTGCGCAAAGGCAAAACCGGCAAGGAACAGGCTCAGGCTGGCGCTGATGGCGGCGGCAGGGGTTTGCAGATCCTCCTGCATGGCGGCAAAAGCGGGTAAATACATGTCGGTGGCTAAGAAGCCCAGCACGCTCAGACCGCCAAGCCAGACTAAAAATCCTTTCCCAGGTTGCATTCTTTTATTCTCCTTCAGGAGGCAGGTGTAATTGGCGCAAAGTGTAGGGAGTGCAAAGCGGCTTGTGAAACGCTAATATTTGGCGGTTGCATTCAAAAATTTTGCAGGCAGAAAATGTGGTCAGATTATTCTCTTGAAGTGGTGGACGCTGTCGCCCGTAACGGCAGCTTTAGCGCAGCCGCGCAGGAACTGCACCGCGTCCCGTCAGCCATCAGCTATACGGTGCGGCAGTTAGAGGAGTGGCTGGCAGTTCCGCTCTTTGAACGCCGCCATCGCGACGTGGAATTAACGCCTGCGGGGGCGTGGTTTTTAAAAGAAGGGCGTTCTGTTATCAAAAAAATGCAGATCACCCGCGAGCAGTGCCAGCAGATCGCCAACGGCTGGCGCGGGCACCTGTCGATTGCGGTGGATAACATCGTCAAGCCCGAACGCACCCGGCAGATGATTGTGGATTTCTATCGTCATTTCTCCGACGTGGAGCTGCGCGTCTCCCAGGAGGTGTTCAACGGCGTATGGGACGCGCTGGCGGACGGCAGGGCAGAGATGGCGATCGGCGCGACCCAGGCCATTCCGGTAGGGGGGCGCTACGCGTTTCGGGATATGGGCATGCTGAGCTGGACGTGCGTGGTGGCAAGCACGCATCCGCTGGCGCAAATAGCCGGGCCGCTGAGCGACGACACGCTGCGCGACTGGCCGTCGCTGGTGCTGGAAGATACCTCGCGCTCGCTGCCCAAGCGCATCACCTGGCTGCTGGACAACCAGCGACGGGTGGTGGCGCCGGACTGGGAATCCTCCGCGACCTGTCTGTCGGCGGGGCTGTGCGTGGCGATGGTGCCGGTCCATTTTGCGCGCCCGCGCATCGATGCCGGAGAGTGGGTGGCGCTGGCGCTTGAGAACCCGTTCCCGGACGCGGCCTGTTGCCTGACGTGGCAGCAAAACGACGTCTCGCCCGCGATGGCCTGGCTTCTGGATTATTTAGGGGATAGCGAAACCCTGAACCGGGAGTGGCTACGGGAGCCAGCTTAGCTGGCCCCGTAAAGAGATTAACGGCGGTAGTCGCGGAACGGGCCGTCTGCGACCGAGCGGCGCTCGATAAGACGCGGATGAACCTCAATAGACTGGGACTCTTCGCGCTTGTTCACGATCCTGTCCATCAGCATATTGAAGGCCGTTTCGCCCAGCGAATCTTTCGGCTGGTGGATAGTGGTCAGCGCCGGGGTGAAGAAACGCGCGTTGCGCACGTTGTCATACCCGATCACCGAAATATCCTGCGGCACGCGAAGGCCCAGCTCGTCGGCGGCACACAGCGCGCCCATCGCCATGATATCGCCGCCGCAGAATACGGCGGTCGGACGGTGCTGCTGGGACACGATTTGCTGCATCGCGCGGTAACCGGATTCCGGCTCAAAGTCACCCTGCACGATCCAGTTTTCCGGTACGGCGATCAGCGCTTCTTCCATCGCTTTCATAAAGCCCGCCAGACGACCGGCACCGGTGTTGCGCTCCAGCGGGCCCGGGATCACGCCAATCTCGCGGTGACCGCGTTCAATCAGGTAACGTCCGGCCATGTAGCCGCCTTCGAAGGCGTTATCGATAACCGAGTCGGTGAAGTCTGCGCGCGCTTCGCCCCAGTCCATCACCACCATCGGGATATGACGGTACTCTTCCAGCATCGAAAGCACGGACTCCGGATATTCGGAGCACATCACCAGCAGGCCATCCACGCGCTTTTGCGCCATCATCGACAGATAGGCGCGCTGCTTTTCAATGCTGTTCCAGGCGTTGCCCAGAATCAGGGTGTAGCCTTTCTGGAAGCAGTTTTTCTCAACCGCTTCGATAATTTCAGCGAAATAGGCCGCTTCGCTGCTGGTCGCCAGCAAACCAATCGACTTGGTGTGGTTTACCTTGAGGCTACGCGCCACCGCACTTGGAGAGTAGTGCAGCTCTTTGATCGCCGCCCAGACGGCGTTGCGCGTTTCTTCAGCAACAAAACGGGTTTTGTTAATTACATGTGATACGGTTGTAGTGGAAACGTTTGCTCGTTTTGCCACGTCTTTAATTGTTGCCATTAAATGTCACTCCAGACCATATCCTAAGCTCCTGAAAAACGGGAAGGTAAACGTTTGCCTTCTCACACCCTTAACGCGCAATTCTGGATTGCGGCACGCCGGGAAAACGACACGGGACGTCAGGAGGGGATCAATGGCCGGTACGCTAATAAATTTAGCGTGGAATTTTGTCCTATCTTGATGAAAAGGGGAAGAGTTAAAATGAGGATCGGTTTAAATCCAGGAAGATTTTTGACCTGAACTGTGTAAAAATGAGCAAGCTCACTTTTCGTGGGGGGATTAAAAGGAGAAAAATTGATGAGTTCCGATCTGAAGTTTTCGCTTGTTACCACCGTTATCGTGCTGGCGTTAATCGTGGCTGGCGGTTTGACGGCCGCGCTGCACTGATTTACAAGGGGGGAGAGCCTTCTCCCTCCTCAATACCTTCCTCGATTGTTACTTCTTCAGCAAAAATCTTTTGCCAAATTGTTAACTTCTCATTTTTTGTGATTGGTGTCATGCTTTCGGCTTCTTTGTCCTGTGTCGCGTAATGACACGGCAACCGGAGTTGACCCATGAAAATCAATTTTCCCCTGCTGGCCCTGGCGATTGGCGCTTTCGGGATTGGCACCACTGAATTCTCCCCAATGGGATTACTGCCCGTTATCGCCCGGGGCGTGGATGTCTCGATCCCGGCCGCCGGGATGCTGATCAGCGCCTACGCCATTGGCGTGATGATCGGCGCGCCGTTAATGACGCTGCTGCTCTCTCACCGTGCGCGACGCAATGCGCTGATTTTCCTGATGGCTATTTTTACGCTGGGCAACGTGCTCTCCGCCATTTCGCCGGATTACACCACGCTGATGCTGTCGCGTATTCTGACGAGCCTTAACCACGGGGCCTTCTTCGGCCTGGGTTCAGTGGTGGCCGCAAGCGTGGTGCCGAAGCACAAGCAGGCAAGCGCCGTAGCAACCATGTTTATGGGGCTGACGATCGCCAATATCGGCGGCGTGCCCGCTGCGACCTGGTTAGGCGAAGCCATTGGCTGGCGTATGTCCTTCCTCGCCACGGCGGGGCTTGGCGTGGTGGCGATGGCGGCGCTGTTCTTCTCGCTGCCGAAGGGCAGCGCAGGGGAGCGTCCTGACGTGCGTAAAGAGCTGTCGGTGCTGCTGCGCCCTCAGGTGTTGTCTGCACTGCTGACTACCGTGCTGGGCGCGGGAGCGATGTTTACGCTCTATACCTATATTTCGCCGGTGCTGCACGACATCACTCACGCCACGCCGCTGTTTGTGACCGCGATGCTGGTGCTGATTGGCGTCGGCTTCTCGGTGGGCAATTTCCTCGGCGGCAAGTTTGCGGATCGCTCGGTCAGCGGCACGCTGAAGGGCTTTTTGACCCTGCTGATTGTCATTATGGTGGCGATCCCGTGGCTGGCGCGCAATGAAATTGGCGCGGCGGTGGCGATGGTTATCTGGGGTGCGGCGACCTTTGCCGTTGTGCCGCCGTTGCAGATGCGGGTGATGCGCGTGGCGCACGAGGCGCCGGGGCTGTCATCATCGGTGAATATCGGGGCGTTCAACCTCGGCAATGCGCTGGGTGCGGCAGCCGGCGGTGCGGTGATTTCAGGCGGGCTGGGATACAGCTTTGTGCCGGTGATGGGCGCAATTATCGCAGCGCTGGGATTGCTGCTGGTGTTGATGTCCGGTCGCAAACAGCCGGAAGCCGCCTGCGCGGCAGAATAAAAAAACGCAGAAGGGCGAACCCTTCTGCGTGTCTCTTACGCTGCGAAGTTCTTCGCAACAAATTCCCAGTTAACCAGCGCCCAGAAATGCTCCAGATAGTTCGGGCGCGCGTTACGGTAATCAATGTAGTAGGCGTGTTCCCACACATCGACGGTCATCAGCGGGGTTGCGCTGGTGGTCAGCGGTGTACCTGCGTTAGACGTTGACACGATAGCCAGTTTGCCATCCGCCTCTTTGACCAGCCAGGTCCAGCCGGAGCCGAAGTTTTTGATCGCGGCGTCGGTGAATTTCGCTTTGAAATCCGCAAAGCTGCCGAACGCGGCGTTGATGGCCGCAGCCAGTTCGCCGGTCGGTTCTCCGCCCGCGTTTGGTGCCAGGCAGTGCCAGTAGAAGGTGTGGTTCCAGACCTGAGCGGCGTTGTTGAATACGCCACCGTCAGCGCTACGCACGATCTCTTCCAGCGTTTTGCCTTCAAAGTCGGTGCCTTTAATCAGGTTGTTGAGGTTGGTGACGTAGGTCTGGTGGTGTTTGCCGTAGTGATATTCCAGGGTTTCCACAGAAATATGTGGGACCAGGGCGTCTTTTGCATACGGTAATGCAGGTAATTCGAACGACATTGCATCTCTCCTTATTGTTTTTAATGTTGCCAATAACCATACAGACAACAGGGATAGAGTAGCAAATTGAAAGGGTATGCAAAAGAGGAACTTACCCCGCCGCAGTGCGGCAGGGCAGGGGTTAGCGGATGGTCTGCGGGGTCATGACGCGGCGGGCGCCAACGTAATGACGAACCCAGTAATCTTCACTCAGAGAGGTAATCTGAATGTCCTGGCCGCTGCGCGGGGACTGGATGAATTTCCCGTTGCCAACATAAACGCCAACGTGGTCAGCCGTACCGCGCCCCTGGGTGCGGAAGAAGACCAGGTCGCCGTTTTCGAGCTCGCCGCGATTAACCGGGGAGGCGTCACGCAGGTGGTACATTTCGTTCGCGGTGCGAGGAATACGGAATTTCACTAAATCTTTATAGGCGTAATAGACCAGGCCGCTGCAATCGAATCCGGTACGCGGCGATGTGCCGCCCCAGCGGTAAGGTTTGCCGATCTGCCCCATCAGCTTATTCAGTGCCGTTTTCTGCGCCTTCTGTACGCGCACCTTATGCACTTCAGCGATTTTCATCCCTTTCACGCACTTGGTTTTACGCCCTTTACGGACGGTACATTTTTCGTTGACGAGGTTTGCGGCCGTTTTTTGAACTTTACGCGTGCTGGAAGGGGTGATGCGGGCGACTTTGGCTTTGCTGGAGGTCGTACGTTTGGTAGTTGCTGTGGTTTTTTTCTTTTCGGTTTTGCTGGTGGTTTTTTTCTTACGTTCTGTGTTTTTCGCCAGATGCGTTTTTTGCACGGCAGAATGCCGCACCTGCTGTGATGCGTTAGCCGCTGGCGTGAATGCGAGTGATGTAAACAATAAAGCACAGAGCGTGATCGAGATTTTAGTTATCCGCGCCACTGGCCAATCCTCTGGTAATTGCAGGTCATCAATACTACCTGCGAATGATTTTCAAAACCCGTCGATTCTAATCTATAAAAAGCCCGGAAGTTAATAGCATTTTTCAATCTAAAATTATGTTTCGTTAGCGAGTGCAAAAAAATTGATCGATTTGACACACTGTTGCTCGCTCCTTGAGCAAAACCTTATGCGCAGCAGGGTTAAACTATATATTGAATGCATCTTTTGCGACTAATGGTTAAAATAGCTATACGTGACAAAAATGTTATTTTCCGATGTTGGTCTGAACCGCTACAATGTCAGACGTATGCCGTAACGGAAGTATAAGGAAGCAAAACATGAGCACCACTATTGAAAAAATCCAGCACCAGATCGCTGAAAACCCGATTCTCCTGTACATGAAAGGTTCTCCGAAGCTGCCAAGCTGCGGCTTCTCCGCGCAAGCGGTACAGGCGCTGTCTGCCTGCGGTGAGCGTTTTGCTTACGTCGATATCCTGCAAAACCCGGACATTCGCGCCGAGCTGCCTAAATACGCAAACTGGCCGACCTTCCCGCAGCTGTGGGTTGACGGTGAGCTGGTTGGCGGTTGCGATATCCTGATCGAAATGTATCAGCGTGGCGAATTGCAGCAGCTGATCAAAGAGACCGCAGCCAAGTACAAAACAGAAGAGCCAGGCGCAGAATAAGTTCTCTTCCGCGCAGATAAAAAAAGCGACCCGTTGAGGTCGCTTTTTTATTGCCTGCAAAACCGGCTCAGGGCTGAGGGTCGGCCTCGTCATTGACGGGCAGCGGCCAGCCGCCCAGGCGTTTCCAGCGGTTGACGATTTCACAGAACAGCTCTGCCGTACGCTCGGTATCGTACAGCGCCGAGTGCGCCTGCGTGCCGTCAAATTCGATACCCGCCGTGATACAGGCTTTAGACAACACCGTCTGTCCCAGCGCCAGGCCGCTCAGCGCAGCGGTGTCGAAGGTGACAAACGGGTGGAAAGGGTTGCGTTTGAGCGATGCGCGTTCGGCTGCCGCCATCATAAAGCTGTGATCGAAGGTTGCGTTATGCGCCACCATGATCGCGCGGCTACAGTCGCTCTCTTTCATCCCTTTGCGCACCATTTTGAAGATGGCGTGCAGGGCGTCGTATTCGCTGACGGCACCGCGCAGAGGGTTGTGAGGGTCTATACCGTTGAAGGCCAGCGCTTCAGGCTGAAGGTTGGCGCCTTCGAATGGCTCAACGTGAAAATGCATCGTGGTGTCCGGTGAAATCCAGCCCTGTTCATCCATCTTCAGCGTGATAGCGGCAATTTCAAGCAACGCATCGGTTTTAGCGTTAAATCCGGCTGTTTCAACATCGATCACAACGGGATAAAAACCACGAAAACGGTCGCACAGACCGGTAAGTTGAGCGTTATCGGACATCTGGGTCTCTTACATGGGGAAAAAAGCAGTGCGCATTATGGCAAATTTTAAGAGGGGATGCAGTAAAACTACGGGCGCATAATGCGCCCTGAGGATCAGTTGCCCAGACCGCGACCCGCGTCTTTGGCTTCGATCAGTTCGATCTTGTAACCGTCCGGATCTTCTACGAAAGCGATAACCGTGGTGCCGCCTTTTACCGGGCCTGCTTCACGGGTCACGTTACCGCCGTTGCTGCGAATGCGTTCGCAGGCTTCCGCCGCGTTGTCGACTTCCAGGGCGATGTGGCCATAAGCGGTGCCCAGCTCATAGCTGTCGACTCCCCAGTTATAGGTCAGCTCAATAACGGCCTCTTCGGATTCCTCACCGTAACCAACAAACGCCAGCGAGTATTTGTATTCCGGGTTTTCGCTGGTGCGCAGCAGCTTCATGCCCAGTACGTTAGTGTAGAAATTGATAGAACGTTGCAGGTCGCCAACACGCAGCATGGTGTGAAGTAAGCGCATAATGTCCTCATTAACCAATGGAATGGATTATCTTTTTGATCAGAAACGATGTTTTAGTATAGCGGCGAATCATCGCCGCTATCAATGCAAAACGGGGGAATTACAGGGAAGGGTAGTCGGTGTAACCTTCAGCACCACCGCCGTAGAAGCTTTCCGGACGCTGCGGGTTCAGCGCGGCTTTTTTCTGCAAGCGGGCCACCAGATCCGGGTTGGCGATGAAGTCACGGCCAAACGCCACGGCATCAATCAGACCTTTATTGATCAGATCTTCCGCTTTTTCCGGGGTGTACGCGCCCGCACCGATAATTACGCCGTGGAAGCGATCGCGTACCTTCTGACGGAATGCTTCGGTATAAGGCTGACCGCCCGCCCAGTCCGGCTCGGACATATGCAGGTAGGCAATACCGCGTTTTGCCAGCTCTTCAATCAGGTACAGCGCATCGGCTTCTTCGTTCGGGCCGTTGTCGACGTTCTGGAAAGAGCCAATCGGGGATACGCGAATACCGATACGGTCGGCGCTCCACTCTTTACATACCGCATCCACCACTTCCAGCACCAGACGCGCGCGGTTTTCGACGCTGCCGCCGTACTGGTCGGTACGATGGTTAGAAGACGGAGAGAGGAACTGGTGCAGCAGGTAGCCGTGGGCGGAGTGCAGCTCGACCAGGTCGAAACCGGCTTCACGGGCGTTGGCGACAGCCTGACGGAAATCGTTCACGATGCCCGGGATCTCGTCGAGTTCCAGCGCACGCGGCATGGAGGTATCGACGCGGATCGCGTTGCCGTTTTCGTCGCGCAGCGAGGTGCGGGTGTTGGCGCTCAGGGCAGAGGCGGACACCGGCGCCTGGCCGCCAGGCTGGATGCTGCTGTGTGAAATACGGCCTGTGTGCCACAGCTGCACCGCGATACGGCCATCTTCAGCGTGAACGCCAGCGGTAATTTTTTTCCACGCGGCGATCTGCTCCGGGCTGTGCAGGCCAGGCGCACCCGCGTAGCCTTTGGCCTGGGCGGAGATTTGGGTTGCTTCAGAGATGATAAGACCAGAGCTTGCACGCTGGCGATAGTATTCACCCATCAGTGGCGTAGGGATATCGCCCGGTTCGATGCTACGCAGGCGCGTCAGTGGGGCCATGAATACGCGGTTTGGCGCGGTAACGGCACCGACTTTCAGTGGGGTAAATAATTTTTCAGCGGACATAGATACTCCTGAGTAGACCAGTCGACTAGTAATAAGATAAATAAAAACGCCTTATACGTCAGGCGTTGTAATACAGCTTTTCACATGTGCCAGCGCGCTTTCCAGCGGCACCGCACTGCGAGATATTTTGGCTTGCAGGTTTGCCCCTAACCACAGCGCATACAGCACCTGCGCCTGAGTCAGCGGCTCACCGGAGAAGGCCAGCGTTTTTTCACGGCGGCCGTTCTCAAGCGCCTTCGCCAGCAGCGCGATGACACCGCTGGCGCCTTTATCCATCGCGGCGCGCATATCTTCAGAGAGATCGCACACCTCGGCAGAGAGTTTTACCGTCAGGCATCCGCTGATAATGCCCTGCTGACAGAACTGGTTCAGCGTTTCCTGATAGTAGTTCAGCACACGATCGCGATAGTTGCCTGCGCCGCTGTCAAAATGGGTGGCGAGGCGCTGATGGTATCCGGCATAGTGCCGCTCCAGCATCGCCACGCCAAACGCCTCTTTGGAGCGGAAGTAGTGGTAAAACGACCCCTTCGGCACCTCGGCGGTTTTTAACAGCTCGCTCAGCCCCATACCGGTAAACCCGCGGTGCATACAAAGACGCTCGCCGGTAGCCAGTAAGTTTTCGCGTGTGTAGTGTTCAGTGTTTCTGCTCATGGATCGCACTCTAATAGACCGTTCGGTCTATTGCAAGCGTGTCGACTGCCGACAAGGGTGAAGAATATCCATCTGTGGCTGGTAAACCGTTGATTTCACATCCATCATCCCGAGCACGGTAGCGTACAAATTGTCCTGCGAAACCGCATTTTTTGCAGCCTCGCCGCGCAAGCACTGCGCGTTAACCCCGTAGTTACGGGCGTAATCCGGGGAGAGCCAGAACATAAACGGAATATGCGTTTGTTGTTCAGGTGCAAGCATGTACGGCGTGCCGTGCAGGTAGATCCCGCTTTCGCCCAGCGATTCGCCGTGATCCGAGAGGTAAATCAGCGCCGTGTTCATGCTGCCCTGACGCGCCTTCAGGGCGTCGATGGTTCTGCTGACCACGCTGTCGGTATAAAGAATGGTGTTGTCATAGGTGTTAATCAGCGCCTGATGATCGCAATCCTGGATCTCGTTGGTGTCGCAGGTAGGGGTGAATTTGCGGAAACTATCCGGGTAGCGGCGGTAGTAGGCCGGGCCGTGGCTGCCCATCAGGTGGATCACCAGCACGGTATCCTGCTTCAGGCCGTCGAGCACGTTATCCAGACGATACAGGTTCACGTCATCAATGCAGGATTTGTCTTTGCAAAACTGATCCAGCTTCCACTGGGTCATGTCGGTGTGCGGAATACGGTCGCACGCCCCTTTACAGCCGCCGTCGTTATCACGCCACAGCAGGTTAACGCCCGCGTGTCCGAGCACGTCGAGCAGGCCTTCCTGATGGCGGGCAAGGTCGGCATCGTATTTTTTACGCGGCATGCCGGAGAACATGCACGGCACGGAGACCGCCGTTTCGGTTCCGCAGGAAGAGGCCTGCGGGAAGTTAATCACGTCCTGCTTTTTCAGCTCCGGGTTGGTTTCACGCCCGTAGCCGTTCAGCGAATAGTTCGCCGCGCGGGACGCTTCGCCCACCACAAGTACCAGCACCGTTTTTTTCTGCTGGCTGGAAATCAGCGGCCCTTTACGGGCGTCTTCACCCATGCGCACCAGCGTTTGATCCCCGGCAAACCAGCGCATTTTGCTGTAACGCATGACGGCGCTGACGTAGTTGGCCGGCGTCACCATCTTGACGATGCTTTTGTTGTTGCGAAACAGCGAGGCGTAATCTTTGTAGAAAACGGACGCCACCAGGATGATGACCAGCAGCGCGCCCAGCATCGCGGCAACGCGGGTCAGCAGGGCATACCACCATTTCCCGGTGCGGATGCGCGTCAGGGCTAACACAACGGAAGGGACCAGCCCGGCAACCGCAATCCACAGGATCAGCTGCGGCGTGAGCAGCGCGGTGGCCTCCTGGGAGTTAGTCTCGAAGACGTTAACCATCATGTTCTGGTCGATAACCGCGCCGTAGGTGTACATAAAAAAGGTCGCGGCGGCGCACCCTATGGTCAGCACAATCAGCAGCGGCTTGCGGATATAGGGGATGTTGAGCACGCTGAAGACAATGACCCAGCCGCAGAACAGCACCAGCGGCACGGAGGCGGCGAACAGCAAGTCGTGCAAATGGGCAGGGGCGATAATGGCCCAGCTGCGCTGAATAAACAGGGCATTTAATACCGTAAAGAAGAGCGCGCAGCCCAGGGTGAATTTTATATCGTTACACTGTAACTTTTTTGCAAACCACATCATTAACAAACCATTCTTTATATTGATGCGGTGAGTATAGGGAGCGAAGATTAGTGAAACCTTAATACCACATTTGTGCGCTAACGCCTTGCACGCGCGGCGTTTAGCGTCTTCACTGTAGGGGAATAACGTTTTCTGGAGGTGTGTGTGGCAGAGCAGCTGGAGTTTTTCCCCATCCAGAGCCCGTGCCGGGGAATTTGTCAGGCAGACGAGCGCGGCTATTGCCGTGGGTGTATGCGCACCCGCGACGAGCGTTTTAACTGGCAGAATTTTAGCGACACGCAGAAACAGGACATTATTCGCCTCTGTCGGCAGCGGTTGCTGCGCAAATTACGCGCAAACAAAGCGGCTGATACCGAAGAACCTCAGCAACCTTCACTGTTTTAGCAACGTAATTGCGTATACTCATGACATCTACTCCTTGAGGAAATTGTTATGGTTCAGCGTATTACTCTTGCACCCCACGGCCCGGAGTTTTCCCGTTTTGTGATGGGCTACTGGCGTCTGATGGACTGGAATATGTCCCCCATTCAGCTTGCAAGCTTTATCGAAGAGCACATTGAATTAGGGATCACCACCGTCGATCATGCTGATATTTACGGCGGCTATCTGTGCGAAGCGGCGTTCGGCGAAGCCATGAAGCTGGTGCCGGCCCTGCGCGATCGGATGGAAATCGTCACCAAGTGCGGCATCGCCACCACCGCGAAGCCGGAACACGCGCTGGGGCATTACATCACCGACCGTGACCACATCGTTAAAAGCGCCGAACAGTCGCTGGTGAACCTGGCGACAGACCGCATCGACCTGCTGCTGATCCACCGCCCGGATCCGCTGATGGACGCGGACGAGGTGGCGGAAGCTTTCCTCAGTCTGCACCAGAGCGGCAAGGTGCGTCATTTCGGCGTGTCTAACTTCACCCCTGCGCAGTTCACCTTGCTTCAGTCCCGTCTGCCGTTCACGCTGGTGACCAACCAGGTGGAAATCTCTCCGGTGCATCAGCCGCTCCTGCTGGACGGCACGCTCGACCAGCTGCAACAGCTGCGCATCCGTCCAATGGCGTGGTCATGCCTCGGCGGCGGACGTCTGTTTAACGACGAGGCGTTCCAGCCGCTGCGTGATGAACTGACGACGGTTGCCCGCGAGCTCAACGCCGAGAACATCGAGCAGGTGGTATACGCCTGGATTATGCGTCTGCCGTCAAAACCGCTGCCGATTATCGGCTCCGGAAAAATTGAGCGCGTGCGCTCCGCCATTGCCGCCGAAGAGCTGAACATGACCCGCCAGCAGTGGTTCCGCATTCGCAAGGCGGCGCTCGGCTACGACGTGCCTTAATCTGGAAAACGGTGACTTTCCGGTGAAATCTCTGCCCCTGGTCTAGGCTTAAGGGGCAAAAAATAATCAACGGAGGTCACATGAAGCGTTTTACTCTGGCACTGGTCACGCTGGTGGTGTGCGCAGGCGCGCACGCAGCCAGCGATGAAGTCGAAATGAATCTCGTCACCTCGCAGGGTGTTGGACAGTCCATCGGGACGGTGAAAATTACCGAAACGGATAAGGGCCTTGAGTTCGCACCCAATCTGAAAGCGCTTCCCCCCGGTGAACATGGTTTCCACGTTCACGCCAAAGGCAGCTGTCAGCCCGCCATGAAAGAGGGTAAAGCCACGGCGGCAGAAGCGGCCGGAGGCC
This sequence comes from Enterobacter sp. 186315, assembly GCF_053290175.1. Classification (NCBI taxonomy): domain Bacteria; kingdom Pseudomonadati; phylum Pseudomonadota; class Gammaproteobacteria; order Enterobacterales; family Enterobacteriaceae; genus Enterobacter; species Enterobacter sp. 186315. The sequence goes on from NZ_JBPTTK010000001.1 coordinate 185,040, forward strand.
ACCTCGATCCGCAACACTCCGGTAAACACGAAGGGCCAGACGGAATGGGCCATCTCGGCGATCTGCCCGTGCTGGTGGTGAATAATGACGGCAAGGCCACCGATTCGGTCGTTGCACCACGACTGAAAAAGCTGGATGAGGTTAAAGGCAAAGCGCTGATGATCCACGTTGGGGGCGATAATATGTCCGACCAGCCTAAACCTCTCGGCGGTGGCGGCGAGCGTTACGCCTGCGGCGTGATCTGATCCCCAATCGTACCCGGCGCGGGCGCCTGCTCCAGCTGTGACAGCGAGCAGTGAAGTCGCCAGATAATCGACGCCAGATCGCGCGCTGCCGGAAGGTGGTGGCGCGCGAGCGCATCGCAGATCCGCTGGAGTTCATCGAGCGTGGTTTTCAGCGGCCTCTGCTGCACGCCGCGCTCGCTCATCACATCCCGCAGCAGGGCAATACAGACGTCCCGGACCTGCGACAGCGGGTCGGAACGCGATTCCCACGCGCGCAGCTGCCACACCACATGCGAGCAGTTTAGCAACACCACGCCCCAGCGCAGCAGCCAGCGGCGGGAGAGGTCGTCATGGCTGTTATTGAGCTGGCTGACGTGATGATAGACCAGCGACTCATACTCGCTTTCGCGCAGGTGCGGCCTGCGGCTCAGCTGATCGACAAACCCGCGCCGCAGCTCCCGAATGTGGCGTCGGCTTTTACGCGCGTCAGAGCCGGGTCGCAGCACGGCAAAGGCCAGCCAGGCGAGCGCCACGCCGATAATCTTCGCCAGATTGTCGTTCAGAAAATCGGCAAAGTCATACACCGGCGGGTTGGTAACGGCGATAAACGAACCCATAAACACAATCAGCTGCCCCCACAGCCCGGCCAGCTTCGGCATCTGGAGCTTGAGCAGCTGCATGGTGGTGAGCAGGGGGAAGAGAAAGAGCAGGAACTGCCACAAGTCGGTGATCTGCACCATAAGGCCAAACATCACCACAAAGCTGAACAGAGAGAGCAGCACCAGGGTGCGAAGCAGCAGCGTCAGCGAGTTAAAGGGCGACGCGGCCACCGAGTAAAGCACGCAGCTGATCGCCGCAAGGGTGAGCGCGGCGGAGGTGGCTTCCCACTGGGTATTGATGCCCCAGGTACCGACCAGCGTCAGGGCGCAGAAGGTCCTGAACCCGCTCCAGAGCGCCTCCATGTTATCCGTGTGTCGCGCCAGCGCCGGGCTTCGCGGTACGGCGAATTCGGTGATCGGCGTGGCATTTTCCACGGCGCGGATCCAGCGGCTGCTGGCGAGGTAAAGGCGGCAAAAATAGCGCAGCCGCTGCCAGAAGGCGCGGTGGCGATAGTCATATTCATTCACCGGGGCCAGAGGGGCGACGATCCGCGCCACGCTGTAAAAATCGGCCGTCGGGCGGGCAAGCTCGGCCAGCAGCGCGTCGATCACCTCGCGGGTATTGGCCGGGGGATCGGGCCAGTTCAGCAGCATCCGGCGCAGGCTGGATATGGCGCTGGTCATGCGCAGCTGCTGGTGCAGCAGATGGTTAAGCAGGGCGTTCTGGCGGCGGAACCGGTAGTGGCTCCAGAAGGCCTGGATGCGCAGCAGGTTCATGGTCAGGATCTGGCCGATGACCTTTTCATGGGCAAGACGGATGTCGTCGCTGGTGTCGGGCTGCCACAGCAGGCTGGCATGTTCCAGCAGGCGCGCGTGCATGGTCTTTAATGCGCTAATAAGCGTGGTGCCGTCCGAGGTGCTCGGCAGGATCATCATCATCACTCCGCCGCACAAAATCCCGATGATCACTTCGCAGACGCGCGCCTGGGCGATATCCCACAGCTCGGTGGTATCCAGAACGTTGATTACCGGAAACGCAATGATGGCGGCGGTATAACCCGCAAGCTGGAAGGCGTAGGCGACGTTATTGGTAAAATGCGCGCAGGCCCAGGTACACAGCCCCAGCCAGGCCGCCATGCTGAATAAAAAGAGCCACGGATCGTTCAGCGTGTGACCGGCGATGATTAGCGCGGCGGTTGCCCCCAGCAGGCTGCCCGCCACGCGACCCAGGCTTTTACTGATCACCCCGCCCACCGTAGGGAAGCTCACCACCGCCGCGGAGGTCATCGCCCAGTAGGGCTCGTCCAGATTCAGGTGATAAGCCACCATGAGCGCAAGACACATGGCAATGCCGTTACGCAGCGCATAGCGCCACTGTGGCCGGGTTGCTTTGCTCCACGGCAGCGTGCGCCAGGAAAAAGCGGGCAGGTTCATCAGCGGGTTCCAATCGACACGGTGCAGGTGATGCCCGATACCAGCGTGATGTCCTTCGGCAGGCTGTCGAACTCGACGCGTACCGGCACGCGCTGGGCAAGCCGCACCCAGGGCACGTTAGGCTTAATGTCCGGCACCAGGCCAGAATCCGTTTCAACGCTCTGATCGTAGATAGCGCGTCCAATACTGGATACGTGACCCTGTAACGATTGCGTGCCGCTGTAGAGCGTGATCTGGGCAGGAGCGCCCTGCTGAATGTGGCGCAGCTTGGTCTCTTCAAAATAACCCACCACGTAGAATGAGCGGCTATCGACCAGCGCAAATACCGGCTGCCCGGTAGTGGCGTAATTACCCACGCGCGCCGACAGGTTCGTGACCCAGCCGTCTACCGGCGATTTGACCACCGTTTGCGACAGCTGCCACTGGGCCTGTTTCAGCGTCGCCTCGGCGACATCCACGCTGGCCTGCATGGCTTTGACGTTGATGTTGGCGGTGTCCAGGTCCTCCGCAGAAATATAGTTTTGCGAGAGATGACGGCGGCGATTGGCTTCGTTGTTGGCTTTTGCCAGATCAGACTGGGCTTTGGCAAGCTGCGCCTGGGCATTTAGCACCGCGATATGAAAGGGCGTTTCATCGATGCGAAAAAGTACGTCGCCTTCTTTAACAAACTGGTTATCTTTTATCGGCAGCGTGGTGATGGTGCCCGAGACCTGCGGCGTAATGCTGACCTGCTCGGCGCGGATTTTGCCATCCCGCGTCCAGGGAGACTGCATGTAGTAATTCCACAGCCACCACCCGGCGATAATTGCCAGAGCCAACACCATTAAACTGGAAAAATATTTAAGCGTTTTCATCGAGTTATCTACCAAGCAATCAAGACGGCAAGGCCAAGGCATACGGACAGGGCGAACAGGGAGAGATCCATCAGCATCGGGTGCCAGATGTCCCCAGAGTACATCCAGTCGCGCAGCAGGCGGTGCGCAACCAGCCAGATAAGAAAGCCCACAAAGACGGCTTTAAAGACGGGAGGAAAATAGACGGATGCACCGACAATCAGGTCCTGAAGGGGTAACCCCGCGGAGCTAAATGGAAACTTCACGAGCAGAGATCCTTTGCAGTTGAAGAAAGGGGCCACAGGGCCGGCCATCACGCGATGAGGCGTCAGCTATCAGTTTACGCCATACTTTCAACATCGATGAATGCAGTATTACATTTGTTTTGGCAATATAAATGCTGCACACTATTCTAAAATCAGTATAATAACTTAGCAAGCTAATTATAAGGAGATGAAATTGGAATCGCCACTTGGTTCTGATCTGGCAAGGTTGGTACGCGTCTGGCGTGCTCTGATTGACCATCGCCTGAAACCTCTGGAATTGACACAGACGCATTGGGTCACGCTGCATAACATTCATCAGCTGCCGCCCGATCAGTCGCAAATTCAACTGGCTAAAGCGATAGGCATCGAGCAGCCGTCTTTGGTGCGTACGCTCGATCAGCTGGAGGAAAAAGGACTGATCTCCCGGCAAACCTGCGCCAGCGATCGTCGCGCTAAGCGAATCAAGCTCACTGAAAAAGCGGCCCCTATCATTGATGAGATGGAAGCCGTGATCAGTAAGACGCGAGGGGAGATCCTTTCCGGGATCTCGTCTGAAGAACTGGAGATGCTCATCAGCCTTGTCGCACGGCTTGAGCAGAACATCAGTGAATTACAGTCTCGCGACTAAACGCTAAAAAAGCCTTGCTGATGCAAGGCTTTTTTTTCACTTAAACACCACCACGCGGTTACGCCCGGTCTCTTTTGCCTCATACATCGCTTTATCCGCGCGCTCCACGCACTCTTCCGGCGTCGTCTGGGAAGAGGTCGCCGTAAACACGCCCATACTGATGGTAATCGGCTCAGGAAGCTGTCCGTCGGTGCTGGATTTATCAAAGCTGCTCAGTTTTAGACGAATACGTTCGGCCACCTGGTGTGCGGACTCGGAAGAGGTGTTGGTTAACATCAGCACGAACTCTTCACCGCCGATGCGCGCGGCAATATCCTGCGGGCGAACGGAGTCCATCAGAAGATGGGCGACAAACTGCAACACTTTGTCACCCTGAAGGTGCCCATAGGTATCGTTTATGCGCTTAAAACGATCGAGGTCGCTGACGATCACAGACACCGGGCGGCTGGCTTTTGCCGCGCTCAGCGCCTGGGTTAACGCGTCGTAGAAATAGCTACGGTTATACAGGCGCGTCAGCGGGTCGCGGATCGAGTTTTGATAGGACTGCTGATACTTAAGATGCGAGTCGCGGTAAAGGCTAAACACGTCATACAGCAGCACCAGAATAATCAATAGCGTGGCGGCGGTTTCAAACAAACGCGAGCGATACCAGGCGATATCTTCGGCGCGACCGCCAAATAACAACATGCAGAGCGTCACGATATAGCAAATGCATAAGAAATTGCCGCCAACCCAGAATAGATTGCGCAAGCGGGTAATAAACATCAGAGCTGCTAATGTAACCACCCACAAAATGATCAAAATAATATTAATTACATGGCTCCACAGCACCATGAAATGACGCGTTTCATTATCCACTAAATCAAGCATCAGTTTGTCTGAATGGCTGGAATAGAGCCACGCAAATGAAACCATAAATATGGTGAATATAATTAGCGCGACGACAATACTAATATGGGTCAGACGAGAAAGGGGATAATCGCGAATCGAATAGAGTACCGCAGCGACAATCATCAGAACGGCCATCATGAGATGGCGGAACATGTAGAAAATCATCGCGTCGTTATAGTTAATGACGTTGAACTGGTAGAGATTAAGCCAGGCCGGGAAGCTCGACAGCGTGCCCAGCATGAGCAGCATCGACCCGCTGAAGGCGAGGGCAATCGCCACCAAATAGACGCGTCTGCGGTCGCACCAGTATTTCATCGACATGAAGCAGGCGATAAACAGATGAAAGACCAGTAAAAAGATGGTGAGCGTCGGGAATAAAAGGGGCGACAGTGAAGGAACTAATTCAAGCAACTTTGAAAATGAAAGTTGTAATATCCCGATGACGATAATGCAGCCCAGGCAGAAGGCAATATAACGGTTCTGTATATAACGTGTAATCGGAAGCATACGTGCCTTTAACAAAAAGCGTAAATGAGAGTAGGGAGCGTGAACTGATTAGTTTTATGGATTAGTTCAGTAAATACTTTGCGCGGGAGCAATAATTAGGGAGGTAATTATTAAAAGAAGAAGAGATCTTATGTAAATAGATTTAAGGAAATGCTGGAGAATGTAAAAGGATGCAGCCGGGCGGCTACATCCCTTTTAATGTTAACGCGGGGAAACGGTGACCTGGCTACCGTTGCTCGCCAGTACAACACGCTGGCCAGCAGAGAATCGGGTGTTACCCTGTTTCTGCACAACCATGATGGTGCTGCCGTCGTCTTTGCGGATTTCCAGCTCAACGCCCTGAGTTTTGTTCATTGCACCCTGAACGCCCTGGCCTGCCACACCACCGGCAACGGCACCTGCCGCTGTTGCCAGAGAACGACCTGTACCACCGCCTACGGTGTTACCCAGGAAACCACCCAGCACTGCACCACCGATAGCGCCAACAACGTTGCTGTTATCGCCACCCTGGATCTGTACAGGACGTGCATTAACCACCGTACCGTAAGTCACGTTTTGAACTTGTTTCGCCTCAGACGCGGTGTAAACGTCCCCGGAGAGGGAATCGTTATTCACACAACCTGCAAGCGTTAATCCGATCAGCGAAACGCCCAGTACACGTAAAATCATTTGAATCTCCTGTTCACCAAAAAGCGCCGATGTCGGCATCCGTTATGGCTAAATTATATGGCATAAGGGGCCATAGTTCATATCTTTGCACTACCAATAGAAAAATTGTACCGGAATTTGGCTTAACGGGGCATAAACAAACGGCCTCGCTCGGCGGGCTGGTATTGTTAAAAAATATTATCGTCGCGTAGCAAAGCGGCGCCGTTTATGGTGGAGTGTTGGCTAATCGCCCACGTAACGTAAGGAAAGCGCATGAAATCGGGTCGCTATATCGGTGTGATGTCAGGCACCAGTCTTGATGGTGTTGATGTCGTTCTGGCTGCAATAGATGAGAATATGGTGGCACAGCAGGCGAGCCTGAGCTGGCCGATCCCCGTTCCGCTCAAAGAAGCCATTCTGGGCATCTGCCAGGGCCAGCAGCTGACGCTTTCCCAGCTGGGCCAGCTCGACGCGCGCCTGGGATCGCTGTTTGCCGATGCCATTCTTGCGCTGATGGAAAAAGAGAAGCTGCAACCGCAGGATATCGTGGCGATCGGTTGTCACGGGCAGACGGTCTGGCATGAGCCCACCGGCGAGGCGCCGCACACGATGCAAATTGGCGATAACAACCAGATCGTCGCCAAAACCGGCGTCACCGTAGTGGGGGATTTTCGCCGTCGGGATATGGCGCTCGGTGGACAGGGCGCGCCTTTAGTGCCCGCATTCCATCAGGCTTTGCTGGCTCACCCTACGGAGCGGCGCATGGTATTAAACATCGGCGGTATTGCGAATCTGTCGATGCTCATCCCCGGTCAGCCGGTGCGCGGGTACGATACCGGACCGGGCAATATGCTGATGGATGCCTGGATCTGGCGCCAGTGCGGAAAACCGTATGACCAGGACGCGCAGTGGGCCTGCAAGGGGAAAGCGATCCTGCCGCTGTTGCAGTCGATGCTGAGCGATCCCTATTTCTCCTCTCCGGCGCCGAAAAGCACCGGACGCGAATATTTTAACTACGGCTGGCTCGAACGTCAGCTGGCGGCTTATCCCGCGCTTGCGCCGCAGGATGTCCAGGCGACCCTGGCAGAGCTGACCGCCGTGTCGGTGTCCGAGCAGGTGCTGCTCAGCGGTGGCTGCGAGCGCCTGCTGGTCTGCGGTGGCGGCAGCCGCAACCCGCTGGTGATGGCCCGTCTGGCGGCGCTGCTTCCGGGCACCGAAGTATCCACGACCGACGACGCCGGGATCAGCGGTGATGATATGGAAGCGCTGGCCTTCGCCTGGCTGGCCTGGCGTACCGTGGCCGGACTGCCGGGCAACCTGCCGTCCGTCACCGGGGCGCGGGAAGCCTCTGTTCTCGGCGCCATTTTCCCCGCCAATCCGCGTCATAATCAGAGTTAACTGAATTTCAGCGTTACGCGTTGTCGTTAACATACAGGGACACACGGGAGGGCGCGCAAGCCCTCCAGGACCAGGAAAGTCTTCGGAATAAGCTCATGAAAAAAATCCTTCTTATTGCTCTCCCTTTCGTACTGACAGGGTGCAGCGCCTATAACCAGTTCGTTGAACGGATGCAGACTGACACCCTCGAATACCGCTGTGACGAAAAACCGCTGACCGTGAAAATCAACAATCCTCGCCAGGAAGCCAGCTTTGTGCTCGACAACACTCTGCTGACGCTGAAGCAGGGGATGTCCGCTTCCGGGGCGCGTTATACCGACGGGATTTACGTTTTCTGGTCGAAAGGTGACGACGCGACGGTCTACAAGCGCGACCGCATCGTGCTGAACAATTGCCAGCTGCAAAATCCGAAGCGTTGAGATTTTCACAGGGGCGGCGCACAATAGCGCCACCCATTGTCAATGTCAGCTAACGCCATGTCAGATAACGATGAATTGCAGCAAATCGCGCACCTGCGCCGTGAATACACCAAAGGCGGCCTGCGTCGCCAGGATCTTCCCGCCGAACCGCTGGCGCTGTTTGAACGCTGGCTAAGACAGGCCTGCGATGCCCGACTCGCCGATCCAACCGCGATGGTTGTCGCCACCGTTGATGAACACGGCCAGCCGTATCAACGCATCGTGCTGCTTAAGCATTACGACGAAAAAGGACTGGTGTTTTACACCAACCTCGGCAGCCGTAAAGCGCACCAGATTGAAAACAACCCGCGCGTCAGCCTGCTGTTCCCGTGGCACATGCTGGAGCGGCAGGTGATGGTGACCGGCAAAGCCGAGCGCCTGTCGACGCTGGAAGTAGTGAAATATTTCCACAGCCGCCCGCGCGACAGCCAGATTGGCGCATGGGTCTCTAAGCAGTCCAGCCGAATTTCCGCTCGCGGCGTGCTGGAGAGCAAATTCCTCGAATTAAAACAGAAATTCCAGCAGGGCGAAGTCCCGCTGCCGAGCTTCTGGGGCGGTTTCCGTATCCCCATCGATCAGATGGAGTTCTGGCAGGGCGGTGAACATCGCCTCCACGACCGCTTTTTATACCAGCGCGACAACGGCGGCTGGAAAATCGACAGACTGGCACCCTAATCCCTGAAATTTGTTGTGTTAAGCGCTAGCGCTACGTGCGCCAGCGCTTTATTCTATGGTCCTTTCGCATCAGGCGAAAAGTCGTGTACCGGCAAAGGTGCAGTCGTTTATACATGGAGAATTGGATGGCAAGCAGTAACTTGATTAAACAATTGCAAGAGCGGGGCCTCGTGGCCCAGGTGACGGACGAGGAAGCGTTAGCAGAGCGACTGGCGCAAGGCCCGATCGCGCTCTATTGCGGCTTCGATCCCACCGCTGACAGCTTGCATTTGGGGCATCTTGTTCCATTGTTATGCCTGAAACGCTTCCAGATGGCGGGCCATAAGCCTGTTGCACTGGTGGGCGGCGCGACCGGTCTGATTGGTGACCCAAGCTTTAAAGCCGCTGAGCGTAAACTGAACACTGAAGACACCGTGCAGGAGTGGGTGGATAAGATCCGCAAACAGGTTGCGCCTTTCCTCGACTTCAACTGCGGTGACAACGCTGCGATTGCCGCCAACAACTACGACTGGTTTGGCGGCATGAACGTCCTGACCTTCCTGCGCGACATTGGTAAGCACTTCTCTGTTAACCAGATGATTAACAAAGAAGCGGTGAAGCAGCGCCTGAACCGTGACGATCAGGGCATCTCCTTTACCGAGTTCTCCTATAACCTGCTGCAAGGTTACGACTTCGCCTGCCTGAACAAGCTGCACGGCGTGGCGCTGCAAATTGGCGGTTCCGACCAGTGGGGCAATATCACCTCCGGTATCGATCTGACCCGTCGTCTGCACCAGAACCAGGTCTTTGGCCTGACCGTTCCGCTGATCACCAAAGCAGACGGCACCAAGTTCGGTAAAACCGAAGGCGGCGCGGTATGGCTCGATCCGAAGAAAACCAGCCCGTACAAGTTCTACCAGTTCTGGATCAACACCGCCGATGCGGACGTGTACCGCTTCCTGAAGTTCTTCACCTTCATGGACATTGAAGACATCAACGCCCTGGAAGAAGAAGACAAAAACAGCGGCAAGGCCCCTCGCGCGCAGTATGTGCTGGCGGATGAAGTGACTAAACTGGTTCACGGTGAAGAAGGCCTGGCCGCGGCAAAACGCATTACCGCAAGCCTGTTCAACGGCACCCTGAGCGATCTGAGCGAAGCGGACTTCGAACAGCTGGCGCAGGACGGCGTGCCAATGGTTGAGATGGAAAAAGGCGCTGACCTGATGCAGGCGCTGGTGGACTCCGAGCTGCAACCGTCCCGCGGGCAGGCGCGTAAAACCATCGCCTCTAACGCCATTACCATCAACGGTGAAAAGCAGGCCGATCCTGAATACACCTTTGTTGACAGCGATCGTCTGTATGGCCGCTACACGCTGCTGCGTCGCGGTAAGAAGAACTACTGTCTGGTCTGCTGGAAGTAATTAAATAGAATACAGGGGCGTGGGAAACCACGCCCCTTTTGTTTGTTCAGGGTTTGGTAAGCAAAAAATGAAGAATATCCTCGCCATTCAGTCCCACGTTGTTTTTGGACATGCTGGCAACAGTGCCGCAGAATTTCCGATGCGCCGCCTCGGTGCCAGCGTCTGGCCCCTCAATACCGTTCAGTTTTCCAACCACACCCAGTACGGCAAGTGGACCGGCTGCGTGATGCCGCCGTCGCACCTGACGGAGATTGTGCAGGGCATCGCCGATATCGACCAGCTTAAGCGCTGTGACGCCGTCCTGAGCGGCTATCTGGGCTCCGCGGAGCAGGGCGAGCATATCCTCGGGATTGTGCGTCAGGTGAAAGCGGCTAACCCGGCGGCGAAGTACTTCTGCGATCCGGTAATGGGTCATTCGGAAAAGGGCTGCATTGTCGCGCCCGGCGTGGCGGAGTTTCACGTTCGTCACGCGCTGCCGGCAAGCGATATCATTGCGCCTAACCTGATTGAGCTGGAAATCCTCTGCGAGCACCCGGTCAACAGCGTAGAAGAGGCCGTGAGCGCTTCTCGCGAGCTGATTGCGCTTGGGCCTGAGATTGTACTGGTGAAGCACCTGGCGCGTGCAGGGCTTAGCCAGGACCGCTTTGAGATGCTGCTGGTGACTAGGGACGACGCCTGGCACATCAGCCGTCCGCTGGTGGACTTCGGCGCGCGTCAGCCGGTTGGCGTAGGGGATGTGACCAGCGGTTTGCTGCTGGTAAAACTGCTGCAAGGCGCAGGCCTGCGCGACGCGCTGGAGCACGTCACAGCGGCGGTATACGAAATTATGATTGCGACAAAAGAGATGCAGGAGTACGAGTTACAGGTGGTGGCAGCGCAGGATCGTATCGCGAAGCCGGAGCATTATTTCAGCGCCACGCAATTGTAAGAGCAGGGATTTTGTAGGCCGGGTAAGCGCAGCGCCACCCGGCAACACAGGCCGCTCGGTTAATTAAGACCTTCCGCTTTCAGCGCCGCAGCCACCGCAGGGCGCGCCGCCACGCGTTCCATATACGACGCAATATGATCCAATCCGTCCATATTCAGCTTAACCGCACGGGCCCAGCGCAGCACGGTAAACAGATACGCATCGGCAATGGTGAAACGCTGCCCGCAGATCCACTCGTCGTTTTTCAGCGATTCATTAACGTATTGCAGCTTTTTCTCCAGCAGCGCGCGCACGGTCGGCTTGTACTCTTCCGGCGTGTCCGGGCGGAACAGCGGGGTAAAGCCTTTGTGCAGCTCGGTCGCGATGTAGTTCAGCCACTCCAGCGTTTTATAGCGGGAGATACTGCCGGCCGGGGCCAGAAGCTGGCGGTCTGGAACGTTATCGGCGAGGAATTGCATGATCGCCACGCCTTCGGTCAGCAGCGTGCCGTCGTCGAGAAGCAGAGCCGGAACTTGTCCCTTCGGGTTGATCGCCAGGAAGTCATCACCGTTTTCGAGGCGTTTTTTCATCAGGTCGACGCCATCCAGCGTGAAATCTTTGCCGCTCTCGCGCAGGGTAATGTGGGAAGCAAGAGAGCAGGCGCCCGGTTTGTAGAACAGTTTCATCGGTAACTCCTTTTGGCTGAGGTTTCAGCTATGGTAGTGCGCGTTCAGATAAAAAAAAAGCCGCTAACTCAAAGTTAGCGGCCCAGGTTCAGTCGTTTCCCGATGACATTACGCGGTAGCGGATTCGCTCGCTTTCACGTCGTTGTCGTCGTCCTGAGTCATACGATTCAGTTTTGGTGCGGTCAGCAGCATCAGCAGCGCGATAACGCCTGTTGCGATACCAATCTGCATGAACACGCTACCGTAAACGTGCAGTGACGCCAGCGGATCGGTCACGTTTTCCGGCACCGCCATCAGGTTTGCAATCTTACCTGCAATAATTGCCGCACCTGCGGTGGTCAGGAACCAGCTACCCATGATGAAGCCCATCAGACGCTGTGGAACCAGCTGAGCAACCATCGCCAGGCCCAGGCCGGAGATCATCAGCTCACCGATTGATTGCAGCGCGTAGCTCAGGATCAGCCAGTTAACGGATACGATACCCGCGTCAGTCGCAAATTTCGTACCCAGCGGCAGCACCAGGAATGCGCCGGAGCACAGCACCATACCCACCGCGAACTTGTGCGGCATTGGCAGACGGTCACCCATCTTGTTGTAGATAGCCGCCAGAATCGGGGAGCCTACCATGATCCAGAACGGGTTCAGCGCCTGGAACTGCTCTGGTTCGAACGCGATGCCCAGAATTGAGTGCTCAACGTTACGAATGGCGAAGAAGTTCAGAGAAGTCGGCATCTGGCTGTACAGCACGAAGAAGATAATCGCTTCGAGCATCAGGATGAACGCCACAATCATCTTACGACGGGCAGCGCCCTGCATGGCGAAAGCTTCTTTAGCGAAGATGCAGACGATACCCAGCGCAACCACGCCCAGAACCGCACGAGCGATACCCTGGTTGTGCAGCAGCCAGGTCGCGATAGCCGCGAGGATCACCACGCCAACGATAGTGGCCAGCAGTTTACCCATGTGTACCGGCTCGAAGTCTGGCTTAGAACCGTAGTCCTTAACCCAGCTGCGGCAGAACAGGAAGTTCACCACGGTGATCAGCATACCCACGAAGCTCAGCGCAAACGCCACGCTCCAGCCGAACTTCGCGGCGAGCCACGGCGTTGCCAGCATAGAGAAGAATGAACCGATGTTGATGGACATGTAGTACATGGTGAATGCACCGTCCAGACGCGGGTCATCTTTGCTGTAGCAGGTAGAGAGCAGGGAAGACGGGTTCGCTTTGAACAGACCGTTACCCACGGCGATGGTCGCCATACCCATATAGACCACACCGGCATCGTGTCCAGACCAGGCTACCAGGCCATAACCAATCGCCAGAACGATGGCGCCCAGCATAATAACGCGTTTGGTGCCGAGGACTTTATCGCCCAGCCAGCCGCCGATGGCGACCAGACCGTATACCAGGGCACTGAATGAGGAGAACAGCGTGATGGAATCGGCTTCTGACATACCCAGCTGTTTAACCAGGTAAACCGCCATGATCCCTTGCAGGCCGTAATAACCAAAACGCTCCCATAACTCGATAGAGAAGATGAGATAGAACGCTTTAGGCTGTTTGAAAGCGTTCAGACTTACGCTTTCCTCTGTTGGTTTATTGTTTGCAGTAGACACATATACCTCTTTTTTTACATCCCATATTAACGGGGGTGTTCATAGCGTGATGACCGTAGTCCATCCGCCTTATAGTTATATTGGGAGGGGAAACGGCGGGTAATGTTCACTATCCTGACCATTCTGGCAAGGCATTTGTAATACTCTGTTACATATAACTGAGGCGCTATAATCGTCCGTTCATACAAATGTTATTCAGCGTTAAATTTCATTGGCTGAGTTTTGATGGTTTTTTTCACTGCTAAAATCCCCAGAAAGGCGGTGACTGGCAATATGTTCTGCTATTTGCCCTTTGAGGTAGTGATATAGCCCATATTCTGAAAAATGACTGGTCTTATCTGCGGCATTCGATCGGTTACATCTTATCTGGCAAAGGCTTTACACAGCTTTTCACAACAAAAATCCAACATGACGTTATCAGAGTGATCCCGATCACAGATGTATAGAAATTTTTGGTGATGAAAAAACAATTAACCTGTTTGAACGTTAAATAGCCGAGTAATGCACAAGGCGATAAGCGGGAAAAGCGAACAATAAAGGGAGAAAAGGAAGGTTGTCAGTAGACCTTCCTTTTTTAAGGTTTTGATAAGTGGCTAAAACAATTATGAATAGACTTTTTCTTTGAATTCACACAGATCTTCGATGATGCAGGAGCCGCAGCGGGGCTTACGCGCAATACAGGTGTAACGCCCGTGCAGGATCAGCCAGTGGTGGCAGTCGACCTTAAATTCCGCCGGAACCACCTTCAGCAGCTTCTCTTCAACCTGCTCGACGTTTTTCCCCGGGGCAAAATGGGTGCGGTTAGACACGCGGAAGATATGGGTATCCACGGCGATAGTGGGCCAGCCAAAGGCGGTGTTCAGCACCACGTTTGCTGTCTTGCGCCCTACGCCCGGTAATGCCTCCAGCGCGGCGCGATCTTCCGGCACGTCGCCGCCGTGCTGTTCAAGTAAAATCCGGCAGGTTTTTATCACGTTCTCAGCCTTGCTGTTAAACAGGCCGATAGTTTTAATGTAGGACTTCACGCCGTCTACGCCCAGCGCCAGCATCGCTTCAGGGGTGTTGGCGACTGGATAGAGCAGGGCGGTCGCCTTGTTGACGCTCACGTCGGTGGCCTGCGCAGAGAGCAGCACCGCGATCAGCAGCTCAAAGGGTGAGTTAAAATTCAGCTCCGTCGTCGGATGCGGGTTTTCGTCCCGAAGGCGGGTCAGTATCGCAATGCGTTTCTCTTTGTTCATGAGGCTTTCTCGGGGATCCCTTCCTGTACGCTGCGCTCAGCCGCGCGGCGCTTACGTTTCTCATCAATGAGGTATTTTACTGCCAGCATCATGCCCAGACCGATAAACGCGCCCGGCGGCAGCATCGCCAGCAGGAACGGGGTATCGGTATGGAAGACTTCGATGCGTAATGCTTTTGCCCAGCCGCCCAGCAGGGCGTCCGCGCCGTCGAACAGCGTTCCGTTACCTAAGATCTCGCGCATCGAGCCGAGCACGAACATGGCGCAGGTTGCCCCCATGCCGATGGCGAAACCGTCCAGCGCCGAGATAGCCGGGCTGTTTTTGACGGCAAAGGCTTCCGCGCGGCCAACCACAATACAGTTGGTCACAATAAGCGGGATGAAGATCCCGAGCGACTGGTACAGACCAAACGCGAAGGCGTTAATCAGCATCTGCACGACGCTCACCACCGAGGCGATGATCATCACGTAGATAGGAATACGGATTTCTGACGGCGTCCAGCGGCGCAGGGCGGAAATCGACAGGTTCGTCAGGGTCAGCACCAGCGTGGTCGCCAGACCCAGCCCCAGCGCGTTGGTGGCGGTGGAGGTGACCGCCAGCAGCGGGCACATGCCCAACAGCTGCACCAGCGCGGAGTTGTTCTTCCAGAGTCCCTGGACGATGACCTCTTTTACCTGGCTCATTGCGACTCCTCACAGGCCGGAAGATTATTCAGTTGCGCAGGCAGCGTTTGTGCATACAGCCCGGCACGTTTGACGGCATTGACCACCGCGCGTGGCGTAATGGTCGCGCCCGTGAACTGGTCGAACTCACCGCCGTCTTTCTTCACCGCAAAGGCGGCGTCGTTTTCACCGTGAATGACTTTACCGGCAAAATGCAAAATCCAGTCGCTCAGGCGCAGCTCGATTTTATCCCCCAGGCCCGGCGTTTCGTGATGTTCCGTGACGCGCGTGCCGAGGATGGTGCCGGAAAAATCACTGCCGACCAGCAGCTGAATCGCGCCGGAATAGCCGTCGGGAGCGGTAGTTTCCATCACCACGCCCACCGGGTTTTCACCTTTGCGGGCAACAAACAGGCGGTGCTCGCCCTTGCCTAACTGCGGGGCCTGTACGATAAAGCAGCTTTTTTGCAGGTCATTATCGTAGAAATCTGACGGGATCACCTGGTCGAACAGCGCCTTTTGCTGCTTCACCGCCTGCTCTTCGATAGTGGTTTTTGTCAGCGCGTTCACCAGCGCCGTCAGGCCGGTCAGCACCGCCGCGAAGACCGCCAGCGTGACGCCGTGTTTTTGCATCGTTTTCAGCATGGCGTTACTCCTTGCGATGGCCGTACACGCGCGGACGGGTGTAGTAGTCAATAAGCGGAACGGTGATATTCGCGAGCAGTACCGCAAAGGCCACGCCGTCCGGATAGCCGCCAAAGCTGCGGATCAGCCATACCAGCAGGCCCGCCAGCGCGCCGAAGATCAGACGCCCACGGTTGGTAGTGGAGGCCGTCACCGGGTCGGTCAGAATAAAGAACGCGCCCAGCATGGTCGCTCCGGAGAGCAGATGCAGCTGCGGGCTTGCCAGCGGCTCGGACGAGAACGCCCAGCCGAGCGTCGAGCACACCGCCAGCGTCACGAGGAAGCTGACCGGGATGTGCCAGCGGATCGCTTTTTGCTGCAACAGGAACAGGCCGCCCAGCAGATAGGCAAGGTTCACCCACTGCCAGCCCGCGCCCGCCAGCACGCCGCTGTAGATAGCGGATTTCATGATCTGCTCTACGCTGTGTCCGGCGTGCAGCGACGTTTTAAAGGTATCCAGCGGCGTCGCCTGGCTGATGCCGTCCACGCCCATGCGCAGGGAATTCATGTCAGCTCCGAGTGCCGTGTGGCCGGTGAAAATCACATGCAGACCGTCCATAAAGCCCGGCACGGTAGCGGCGATCTCATGCGGCGGCAGCCAGCTGGTCATCTGCACCGGGAAGGAGATCAGCAGCACCACGTAGCCGATCATCGCCGGGTTAAACGGGTTGTGACCGAGGCCGCCGTAAAGCTGTTTAGCGATAATGACCGCGAAAACGGTACCCAGCACCACCATCCACCATGGGGCAAACGGCGGGATACTGATCGCCAGCAGCAGCCCGGTCAGCAGCGCGGAGTTATCGCTAAGCACGGGCCCGACCGTTATTTTGCGCAGTTTCAAAACCAGCGCTTCGGCGGCCAGCGCGGCGCCACAGCCCAGGATTATCTGGAAAAGCGTTCCCCAGCCGAAAAACCACAGCTGCACGGCGATGCCCGGCAGCGCGGCCAGGCAGACCAGCATCATAATGCGCGACGTCTGGCGCTGGTTGTGGGTGTAGGGGGAGCTTGCGATTCTGAAAACCATTTATTCCTCGTTTACGGCTTGTTGAGCGGCTTTCCTGGCCTGAACGCGCGCAATCGCGGCGGCGACTGCGGCTTTGCGTGGATCGTCGTCGTTGGCGGCCTGGGGCTGCTCTTCCTGCTGTGCGGCTTTGCGCGCTTTGGCGCGGGCGATAGCGGCCTCAACGGCGGCTTTACGCGGATCGACCGGCGCCTCTGGCTCGGCAGGCTGTGCCTGTTCGGCTTTGCGCGCTTTGGCGCGAGCGATAGCGGCCTCAACGGCGGCTTTGCGCGGATCGACCGGCGCCTCTGGCTCGGCAGGCTGCGCCTGTTCGGCTTTGTGCGCTTTGGCGCGGGCGATAGCGGCCTCAACGGCGGCTTTACGCGGATCGACCGGCGCCGCTGGCTCGGCAGGCTGCGCCTGTTCGGCTTTGCGCGCTTTAGCGCGGGCGATGGCGGCTTCGACAGCGGCTTTGCGCGGGTCAACGTCAGCCTGCGGCTGCGCGTGTTGCGCTTTTTCCGCCTGACGGGCGCGGGCTTCGGCTTTACGCGCCTCGCGCGCGGCAATCACCGCGCTGTTATCCGGCTTCTCTCCGGCGGCGATAACGACCGGCTCTGCGGCGCTGGCTTTTTTCTCGCGAACGCGGGCCAGCGCGGCGTTGATGGCGTCCTGATCTTTCTCGCCAGGCTGCACGGCGGCCTGCTTATGGCGCGCCTGACGCGCGGCTTTTTCGCGCTCAAGGCGAGCCTGACGCGCTTCGAAACGGGCTTTAGCTTCCGCCGCGCGTTTTTCTTCCATTGAGATGGCGTAGATTTCAGCCTTCTCCTGACGGAAATACTGCACCAGCGGAATATTGCTCGGACACACCCAGGCGCAGGCTCCGCACTCGATGCAGTCGGCCAGATTGTGCGCTTTCGCTTTGTCGTGCAGCTGGCCTTTGCTGTACCAGTAAAGCTGCTGCGGCAGAAGATCGGCCGGACAGGCGTCGGCACAGGCGCTACAGCGAATGCAGCCTTTCTCTTCCTGCGACTCGCCCATTTCGGTTGCGGACGGGGCCAGCAGGCAGTTGGTAATTTTCACTACCGGGACGTCGAGCCAGGGCAGGGTAAAGCCCATCAGCGGGCCGCCCATAATCACCATCTGTTCGCTGGCCGCGCAGAACCCGGCGTGATCCAGCAGATGACGCACCGGCGTGCCCAGGCGGGCCCAGACGTTCCCCGGACGGGAAACGGACTCCCCGGTCAGGGTCACCACGCGTTCGGTCAGCGGTTCACCGTCGATCACCGCGCGCTTCACCGCATAGGCGGTGCCGACGTTTTGCATCAGCACGCCGATATCGGACGAGCGGCCGCCGTGCGGAACCTGCTTGCCGGTGAGGATTTGGGTCAGCTGTTTCGCGCCGCCGGACGGGTATTTGGTGGGAATGACGCGCAGGCTGATATCGTGGCTGCCCGCCAGCACCGCACGCAGCATTGAGATGGCCTGCGGTTTGTTGTCTTCGATGCCGATTAACACTTCACGCGGCTGCAAGATATGCGCGAGGATGCGGATCCCTTCCACCACCTGCGCGGCGCAGTCCTGCATCAGACGATCGTCGGCGGTGATGTACGGCTCGCATTCGGCGGCGTTAATAATCAGCGTCTGGATCTTGTCGCCACCGCCGCGCAGCTTCGTGCCCGTCGGGAAGCCCGCGCCGCCAAGCCCGGCAACGCCGAACTGGTGAACGCGTTCGATAAGCTCTTCGCGGCTGTGCGCGCGGTAGTCGCTCCAGCCGTCACGATCGATCCAGCGGTCTTCGCCGTCGGCGTCAATCATGACGCTCAGTTCAGAGAGGGCGGAAGGGTGCGCAACGGTGTGCGGGGCAATGGCCGTCACCGTACCGGAGGTGGGGGCGTGAACCGGCAGCATCCGTCCGCGACCAAAGGTCAGGGGCTGCCCGCGCAGGACATAATCGCCCACTTTTACGCACAGCTCGCCTTCTGCGCCAATGTGCTGTTTGAGCGGCATAACGTAGCGCGCCGCCAGCGGAATTTGACGCAGCGGCGTGCCGTTAGACTGGGTTTTCATCTCTGGCGGGTGAATGCCGCCGTCAAAGTCCCAAATCTTCTCTTTTCTGAAGGCAGAAAATAACTTAAGCATGTTGTTCCACAGGAATGATGCGAACCGGAATGGTCTGAAGATCCCATTTCCAGCTTTCGGTAGTCGTTTCGACCGGGCGTAGCTCGATACACTGCGTCGGGCAGGGGGCTACGCAGAGGTTACAGCCGGTACACAGATCCGCCACCACGGTGTGCATGGCGCGGGTAGCACCGACGATGGCGTCGACAGGACACGCCTGAATACATTTGGTGCAGCCGATGCAGTTAGCTTCGTCAATGACGGCCAGCGCGCGCACCGGCTCTTGTACGTCGTCATCGCCATCAACAGGCTGCGGATCGACGTTAAGCAGGGCGGCGATTTTCAGCATCACCGCTTCGCCGCCTGGCGCACAGCGGTTAATTTTTTCACCCTGCACGCCCACCGCTTCGGCATACGGGCGACAGCCAGGATAACCGCACTGCCCACACTGGCTTTGCGGCAAGAGTTCATCGATTTTTTCTACAACGGGATCGTCCTCCACCGCGAAACGGCGGGAGGCATAGCCCAGAATGATGCCAAACACCAGACCCAGCACGCTGATCGATGCGATGGCAATCCAGATAGCATTCATTACAGCTTCACCAGACCACTAAAGCCCATAAAGGCCAGAGACATTAAACCGGCGGTGACCAGCGCAATGGCGTTACCGCGAAACGGTGCAGGAATATCCGCTGCCGCCAGGCGTTCGCGAATCGAGGCGAACAGCACCATCACCAGAGAGAAACCGACCGCCGCGGAGAAACCGTACAGCGCAGATTGCATAAAATTATGCCCGAGGTTGATGTTCAGCAGCGCCACGCCCAGCACGGCGCAGTTGGTGGTAATCAGCGGAAGGAAGATACCCAGCAGGCGATAGAGCGCCGGGCTGGTCTTGCGCACCACCATCTCGGTGAACTGCACCACTACCGCGATCACGAGGATAAAGGCCAGCGTGCGCAGGTAAGTCAACCCGAGCGGGATGAGGATCCAGTTATCAATCCACCAGGCGCAAATCGACGCCATCGTCATGACGAAGGTGGTTGCCAGCCCCATGCCCATTGCGGTTTCAAGCTTTTTGGACACGCCCATAAACGGGCAGAGGCCAAGGAACTTCACCAGCACGAAGTTGTTAACCAGCACAGTTCCGACAAAGAGCAGTAAGTAATCGGTCATTATTCAGCCTGAAATAAAAAAGCCGCCTATTATCGGACAAACCACAACAGGCGACAACAGGATAACTGTAAGGGTATTACGGGTTCACGAAGGTTTTTTTCACGCGCGTCGAGCGCTTGAAATAGGGGACCAGCAGCGCGGTTGCCAGCAGCGGGAACAACAGCTGGCGAACGGCCAGCGTGTCCGACACCGGCGAGAAAGCAAAGGCTTTAACCGCCAGCAGGACGGAGACCAGCAGCCAGATAATGTAGTGCTTCGGCACTGACCTGCGGCGTTTAAAGAAAGCAATGGTCAGCCACAGCGTGTAATACCACATGCCGATGGCGAAAACGAACGATGCAAACCACAGGGCAATTCTGCCGTTGCTTTGAGACATCAGGGCCTGAATAGCGTGAGGCGTGATCAGCGCAGTGGTATAAAGCAGCAGCGCCAGCGACGCGCTTAATAATGCAACCAGCAGCCATGCCAGCGGGGCGATTAACCAGCCTCCAATTCGTTCTCCGGGCGTTGCGGTCATGTCTTCTCCCATAAGTCTGCGCGAAACGTTATATATAAATTTGCAGGGCGCAGAGTATATAACATTTCGCGCTGATGGCTACTTCTTATAGTACGTAACGCCACACGGACTTAGGGACTTCCCCCACGTTGAACAGGCGACCGCCAGAGACCAGCTCCGCACGACGGTGGTCGGCAGCGCGGTACATGCTGATGATTTCCTGATTATCCGACAGGGTGTAATTCAAATGGTCAAACAGTTTTTCCAGGCTCTCAAGGGAATTGATCTTGCGAAATTTTAATAAATAGTCCTGAACTGTCATGTTAATAAGTTTCCATATAAAAGTGAGTAATACCCGCAAAGGTAATACGTTCGAATAATAAACGGATTAATAAAGACGTAAACTGCCCACTCAGGTAACGCGACTAAATTAGGAGTTTTCTTTGTTGAAAGATTCAGGCATCAGATGATGCCTGGAAGAGAAGGGTAACCCTGTTCAACACGGCTGGCAATACGTTACTGACATAATATGTCATGCTTTATTACCGTGCTGAGATCACTTCGGATGAGCGACTACGACTGGCTCCGGCGGCTGGTAGTTATCAATATGGCTGGCAAAGCCCAGCAAAATGACTGACACACCCAGAACAATCCATCCCGCTAATTCAATGATTCGATTAAATATTGATATCATGATTCGTATAAGTAATTTATCCATAAATTCAGGTTGTAAATATTACTGCGCAACCCGGTTTCCGGCAAGGGCTTTGGGAACGGTTCCCTGCAAATGAAATCAGAAGGTTATAGGAGTGTAACGAAAATAACCGACAGAGAATGCTATCCTAAGTCCTGTGGCACATTATTACTCTTTCATCGCAATACAGTAACCAGTGTGAAATAAGCACATCACCTGCGAGGGTAACACTATGAATGACACTATCCGTGTCGGGCTTATTGGGTATGGTTATGCGAGTAAAACCTTTCACGCCCCGCTGATTGCCGGTACGCCGGGTATGGACCTGGCGGCAATCGCCAGCAGCGACGCTGCAAAAGTGGCAACGGACTGGCCCTCGGTGCCGGTCGTGTCAGAGCCAAAGCATCTGTTTAACGATCCGAACATCGATTTAATTGTCATTCCCACGCCCAACGATACCCACTTCCCGCTGGCGAAAGCGGCGCTGGAGGCCGGGAGACATGTGGTGGTGGATAAACCCCTCACCGTGACGTTGTCACAGGCGCGCGAGCTGGACGCGCTGGCGAAAAGCTTCGGTCGCCTGCTCTCGGTATTTCACAACCGCCGCTGGGACAGCGATTTTCTGACCGTGAAGTCACTGATAAATGAAGGCTCGCTCGGGGAGATCGCCTGGTTCGAGTCGCATTTTGACCGCTACCGGCCGCAGGTGCGCAACCGCTGGCGGGAGCAGGCGGGGCCGGGCAGCGGAATTTGGTACGACCTGGGCCCGCATCTGCTCGATCAGGCGGTGAACCTGTTTGGCCTGCCCGTGAGCCTGACCGTCGACCTGGCGCAGCTACGACCCGGCGCGCAAACCACCGACTGTTTCCACGCGATTTTAAGCTATCCGCAGCGGCGCATCGTGCTGCACGCCTCGATGCTGGCGGCGGCGGAAACGGCGCGCTACATCGTCCACGGGACGCGCGGCAGCTACGTGAAGTTCGGTCTGGATCCGCAGGAGGAGCGGCTCAAGAACGGCGAGCGTCTGCCGCAGGAGGACTGGGGCTACGATATGCGCGACGGGGTGGTGACGCGTTTTGAAGGAGAGGTGCAGGTAGAGGAAACGCTGCTGACGCAACCGGGGAATTACCCGGCCTATTATGCGGCGATCCGCGATGCCCTGAACGGGACGGGCGAAAACCCGGTTCCCGCAAGCCAGGCGATTCAGGTCATGGAGCTGATTGAGCTGGGGATCGAATCTGCCAAACATCGCGCCACGCTCTGTCTGGCATAGGTTTTATCCGTTTTTCCATGCCGGGCGCTACCCGGCACGGGGTTTAGGCGCTTGCGACTTTATCCCGCAGCGCCTGTTTTTCTAACGGCGTCAGGAAGGCCATCTCCAGACCGTTGATCTGCGCCTGGCGGATCTGCTCCCGGCTCAGCCCGGCTTTTGGCGCCGCGATATTGTACTCATGAATGATGTCCACGCTCTGAACCGCCGGATCGTCGGTGTTGAGCGACGCCAGCACGCCATGTTCCAGGAAGGTTTTCAGCGGATGCTTGTCCAGCGAGGCCACGGTGCTGGTCTGAATGTTCGAGGTCAGGCAGGATTCAATCCCGACGCGCTGCTCGGCGAGGAAATCCATCAGGGCGCGATCTTCAACGGCTTTCACACCATGACCGATACGCTCTGCGCCCAGCTCGCGAATGGCCTGCCAGATGCTTTCCGGGCCTGCCGCTTCGCCCGCGTGAACGGTGATGTGCCAGCCCGCATCGCGGGCGCGGTTGAAGTGGGAGAGGAACAGGCTGCCGGGGAAGCCCAGCTCGTCGCCCGCCAGGTCAACGGCGGTGATCTTATCCCGGTGCGCCAGCAGCGCCTCCAGCTCCTGCAAGCATGCCGCTTCACCGAAGGTGCGGCTCATGATGCCAATCAGACGCGCCTGTACGTCAAACGCCTTACAGCCTTCTTCCACGCCAGCAATCACCGCTTCAACCACGCCCGCTACCGGGAGGCTGTGGGTCATCGCCATATAGCCCGGGGAGAAGCGCAGCTCAACGTAGTGCAGGCCGTTACGGGCGGCATCTTCGATATTTTCAAACGCCACGCGGCGGCAGGCGTCAAGGGACGCCAGCATCTTCACGCCCCAGTCGAGCTTGCTGAGAAAGCTCACCAGATCCGGTTCATTCGAGGTCACCTGGACATGCGGGATCAGGGTTTCAAGAGTTTGTGCGGGAAGGGTTAGGTTGAACTTGCGGCCAAGATCGAGAATGGTTTGGGCACGAATGTTACCGTCAAGATGACGATGGATATCAGTGAGGGGAAGGCGTGTATCAATCATGGTCGCACTCTTTTTCTGGTTAAAGTGCGCCATATTATAAAAACAAATCGGGGTAAAAAGCTATTTGCGCAAGGGAATATTCCGTTGCGCAAATGTGTTACAGCAGCGCGCTGATCCCGGCGATAAGGCGTTGAACCCCTTGCTCCAGCTTGCCGCGTGGACACCCTGCGTTCAGGCGAACAAAACCGTTACCCTCTTCACCGTAGGTATATCCCGGCATGATGGCGACTTTTTGCTGCTCAATCAGCACCTTTTGCAGCGCGCGGTCGTCGATATTAAGCGGGCGCAGGTCGATCCAGGCTAGATACGTTGCCTCCGGCGGCTGCCAGTTAAGGGCAGGGAACGCGCGGTTAAGTTGGTCAGCCACGTAGCGCAAATTATCTTCTAAATAGTGGCGAAGCGCGTCGAGCCAGGCTTCTCCCTCCTGATAGGCGGCAATGTGGGCAACCAGCGCCAGCACCGACGGCGAAGAGAGCCCGTCGCGGCCCTTCAGGGCGCTGAGGTAACCGCTGCGGCTGGCCTCATCGCCGATCAGCCCGTACGCGCCGGTCAGCGCCGGGATGTTAAAGCTCTTGGAGCCGGAGGTCAGCAGCGCCCACCTGCCGCGCGCCACCGCGTTCCACGGCGTATGGCGATGTTCGCCCCACACCATGTCCATATGGATCTCATCGCTAATCACCGCCACGTCGTAGCGCTCGCACAGCGCCGCCATTGCGTTCAGCTCGTCACGCGTCCAGACCTTCCCGGTGGGGTTGTGCGGGCTACAGAGCAGCAGGGTTTTGTTTTCCGGTTTTGCCAGCGCGGCTTCCAGCGCGGCCATATTGCCCTGCCAGCCCTGCGCGGTTTTCTCCATCGCCACCGGGACAACGCGGCGCTGGTTGCCCTCAATCGCCTTATAAAACGCGTCGTAGGCCGGGGTATGTACCACCACGCCGTCACCCGGCTCAGACCAGATGCGGATCAGCTCCGAAACCATATAAATGACCGACGGGCCGTAAACAACGGAGTCGGTATCAATCTCGCTGTTGAAGCGCTGGTGGAACCAGTGCGCCACGGCGGCGAGGAACTCGTCGTTCTTCCAGCGGCTGTAGCCAAACACGCCGTGGTCGATACGCTGATGCAGCGCGTCGATAATGCACGGGGCGGTGGCGAAATCCATATCGGAGATAGTTAAGGGCAGCAGATCGGCGGCCCCGAAGCGGTCGGCGATATAATCCCACTGGGTACACCAGGTGCCGTGGCGATCGACGACCTTAGAAAAATCAAACATAACGTGACTCCTAAAAATAAAACCCCCTCATGGCGAGGGGGCGAGGCATCAGGCTTCGACCGTTCGCATCAGGGTCGCCAGCTCGTCTTTGACCGACTGGACCTGCGGGCCGATAACCACCTGCAAATTATGCTGATTCAACTGTACCACGCCGATTGCCCGGTTGGCCTTCAGGGCGTTGGTATCCACTTTGGACATATCCGCCACCGACAGGCGCAGGCGGGTGATGCAGTTATCCAGAGAAGTAATGTTATCCGCACCGCCCAGCGCCGCCAGAATCGCAGGGGTGTTATAGCCGGATTTGCCGACGGTACCCGCCACAGCCTGCTCAACGCTTGCGGTGTCCACATCGCGGCCCGGCGTTTTCAGGTTAAAGCGGGTGATAGCGAAGCGGAAGATGCCGTAGTACACCGCGAACCAGATAGCCGCCACAACCGGCACCAGATACCACTTGGTCGACAGACCGTGCAGGATCCCGAACACCACGAAGTCGATCACGTTACCGTCGGTGTTACCGATAGTCACGCCCAGCACCGCCATGACGGTAAAGCCCAGACCGGTCAGCAGCGCGTGGATGAGGTACAGAACGGGCGCAACGAACAGGAACAGGAATTCGATTGGCTCAGTGGTGCCGCCCACGACGCAGGCGATCACGCCGGAGATAAGCAGGCCCTTAATTTTATGACGGTTTTCAGGACGGGCGCAGTGGTACATCGCCAGCGCCGCACCCGGCAGACCGCCGAGGAAGGCCGGCATTTTACCCTGCGACAGGAAGCGGGTGGCGCTTTCGGAGAAGCCGTGGGTGGTCGGGCAGCTCAGCTGCGCCTGGAAGATGGTCAGCGCGCCGCTCACGTCGTGGCCGCACACGTCCATCGTACCGCCCGCTTCGGTAAAGCGGATCAGCGCGACCAGAATGTGTTGTAAACCAAACGGCAGCAGCAGACGTTCACCGGTACCGAAGATCATCGGGCCAAAATCGCCCGCGCCGTTGATGATGCGGCCGATGCCGGTAATGCCCATCGCAAAGACTGGCCAGATCAGCGGGATAATCAGACCAAACAGGCCCATGACTACGAGGGTGATAATCGGCACAAAGCGGGTGCCGCCAAAGAAGGCCAGCGCGTCCGGCAGGCGGATGTTGTGAAAGCGCTCGTGCAGCATCCAGATGATAACGCCCGCAATCACCGCACCCAGGATCCCGGTATCAATAGACTGAATACCAATCACGCTCTGAATGTTGTTGGCTTTGAGGATCGCGGCATCGGTAGTGGGCAGAATGCCTTTGGCGGTCAGCCAGAAGTTGACCGCCAGGTTCATCACCGCGTAGCCGACGAAACCGGCAAAGGCCGCAACGCCTTTGTTTTCACGCGCCAGCCCGAGCGGGATAGCAATACAGAACATCACCGGCAGGAAGCTAAACGCAAAGGAGCCGACCTTACTCATCCAGATGAAGATCGCCTGCAATACCGGATTGCCGAGGAACGGGATCAGCGTGATAACGTCGTGACTGCTCAGGGAGCTGCCGATCCCGAGCATGATCCCGCAGAAAGAGAGAAGTGCCACGGGCAGCATAAAGGTTTTACCCAGTTGCTGGAAAAACTCCCACAGCGATATTTTTTGTGCTGTTTTCGTCGTCATAAAACGACTCCTTTATGGTTAAACTCAGTTTGCCTGCTTCAATGCAGCGAGAAGATAAAACGTTTTATCAAAGTTTAGTGCGCGCTAAATCACATTCTTAATCTTTGGCTGGTAGTATAAAGAGACCTTATTGATAAAACGTTTTACCGATCTCATTATCAGGGAGTTCCGCCACACATGGCTGTCGCGAAAAAAGTCACCATTAACGATGTCGCTCTGGCGGCTGGCGTGTCCGTCAGCACCGTTTCGCTGGTGCTGAGCGGAAAAGGGCGCATCTCTTCCGCAACGGGCCAGCGCGTTAACGAGGCCGTCGAGCAGCTGGGCTTTGTGCGAAATCGCCAGGCCTCGGCGCTGCGCGGCGGGCAGAGCGGGGTGATTGGGCTGATTGTGCGCGATCTGACCTCGCCGTTTTACGCCGAACTGACCGCCGGGCTTACCGAAGCGCTTGAGGCGCAGGGGCGGATGGTCTTTTTGCTGCACGGCGGGCGCGATGCTGACCAGCTGCTGTCGCGTATGGATATGCTGCTGACCCAGGGCGTTGACGGCGTGATTGTCGCTGGGGCGTCCGGCGTGGGGAGTGAGCTGTGCGAGCGCGCCGCCGAAAAGGGGGTGCCGCTGGTGTTTGCCTCGCGCGCCAGCTATCTGGATGAAGCGGATACGCTGCGCCCGGACAATATGCAGGCGGCACAAATGTTGACCGAACATCTTATTCGTCGCGGCCATCAGCGGATCGCCTGGCTTGGCGGCAAAAGTTCATCACTGACCCGCGCCGAGCGGGTCGGGGGCTATTGCTCCACGCTTATCAAATACGGCCTGCCGTTTCACAGCGAATGGGTGGTGGAGTGCGAATCCAGCCAGAAGCGCGCGGCGGAAGCGATAAACGCCTTACTGCGCGCCAGCCCGACGATCAGCGCCGTCATTTGCTACAACGACGTTATTGCGATGGGGGCCTGGTTTGGCCTGATCCGCGCCGGACGCCAGAGCGGCGAGGGCGGGGTTGAAACTTTCTTCGACCAGCAGGTCGCGCTGGGCGCCTTTGCCGACGTGGGCGAAAACGCGCTGGACGATTTGCCCATCGTCTGGGCAACCACTCCCGCGCGTGAGATGGGCTACACGCTGGCGGACAGGATCATGCAGCGCATCGAGAAAACGGACGTACAGTCCGGACACCAGATTGTCTCGGCCCGGATCGTGACGGTGAAGTAATCTCGCTGCCCACCGTCCGGCAATAAAAAACCCCTCATTCGAGGGGTTTTGCGTTTACTGCTGAGGCGCAACCGGTGCCGGTGGCGCTAACGGCGCGGCTGGCGCTGCCGGTTCAGGCAGACCAAGCGACGGCATTCCGAACATCCCGACGAACTCCTCCAGCGGCATTTTCTGGCCGTTAAGGGTCACCTGACCGTTCGTGTATTGCAGGCTGGCACCAATGGTGTTGTTTTCAAGCGTGGTGATGCGGAACATCTGGCCCATTGCCGCCAGGCCTTTCACCTGCTGGTTCGCCAGCTTACCGGCATCCTCTTCACCATAGCCTTCGAGTTTCGCAATCTGGGTCATAAACTCGGTGGCCATGTCGACCGGAATAGCGAGCTTGCCGTCGAGGGATTTCACGCTGCGATCCAGCTCCTGAGCCAGCGTCTGCGCTTCAGCCTTGGCCGTGGACGGATCCTTCAGGAACAGCGACAGGTTAAAGGTGGTTTCACCTTTGCTGTTTTTCCAGCTCAGCGGCGCAACGGTAATGACTGGCTCGCCTTTGAGCAGGATCGGCAGGTTATTAAACAGCACCGCCATGGCCTGCTGCTGATACATCACCGGATTCTGTTGCAGGGCCGCATCGGTCAGCAGCGCCTGGCTCTCTTTGCTGTACTTCTGGCTAAACTGGTGCCACGCCGCGCCGTCGATATTGCCGATTTTCAGCGACAGCTTGCCGGTGCCCAGATCCTGATTCTGCACCTTCAGGCTTTTCAGGGTGTAGTCCAGCTGGGTGTTGATGCTCTTGCCATCTTTGGAGACGTCGGATTTACCGTCCAGATCCATCCCTTCCAGCACCGCCATCTCTTTACCTTCAACGGCGATGGCAAGTTTCTCCAGGCTGAGCTTCTGATCGCCAATGCGCTCGTCAAAGCTGGTCATCTTGCTGTTGCCGTCGGCCTTGAGGTTATTAAAGGTGAGCTGCACCTTCTGGTCGTATTCGTTGACCGCGTTCACCAGGCCGCTCTGCGCTTCGCCGCTCAGGCTCACGTTTTTACCGTCGCGATCCGCGTCGAGCTGGAAGTGGCCGCCGCTAAAGGCCACTTTGTCAGTACCGTTTTCGTAGTTCAGGGCTTTCAGGGCGATATCGGAGCTGGTGTCTCCGCTATAGCTGATGCGGGTTTCAATTTCAAACGGTGAGGTGTCTTTGGCGATGTCGAACAGCTGCTTCGTAACATCGTTCTTCACCAGCACGGTTTTCACCGACGCCATGGAAGGAATGAGATTAAAGGATTTCAGCTGTGCCAGCGGGAAGGGGCCGTGGCTGACCACTTCATTGAGCACCACGCTTTGACCCGGCTTCAGCAGGGCATTGGTGTTACCGGCTACCGGTTTAACCACCAGATCCATATGGCTGGTGAATACGCCACGCTGATAATTCTGATAGCTCAACTCAACGCCCGCTTCCGGGGCGCTGCGTTTAATTTCGCTGTTGGCCTGTGCAACCATCTCTGCCAGGCGACCCTCAAGCTGCTTGCCGGTGAACCAGGATGCTCCCGTCCAGACCACGCCTAATGCGACAATAACGCCAACCGCTACGACCGATTTTTTCATTGCGACTATCCCTAAAATGAAACCAGGCGGTACTAACCGCCTGGTGATAAATGCCTTCAATTAGAGTAGCAAGAGTTGTTAAAAAAATCAGTAAGTGCTTAAAGCTTATTAAAAACCCGCGCCAGGCGACCGGTGCCGCTGATGCTAATCGGAGACTCATTGGCCGCGACGAACGCCGACTCGCCCGGCTTTAGCACCAGACGCTGCGCGTCTTTGTGCAGCACCGCTTCGCCCTCAACGCAGAACAGGATCGCCGCGCTGTCCTGGGCAACGGGGGTTTCCGTCTGGCTGAGATCGTGCAGCGAGAAGGCGAAATCGTCGACCGGAATCGGGAAGTCCAGCTCTGCGCCATTTTTCACCGGCTGGGTCAGCAGCTCTGCCGCCGGCTTGGCAACAAACTTCACGTTCGCGACCAGCTCGGGGATGTCGATATACTTTGGCGTCAGCCCCGCGCGCAGCACGTTATCGGAGTTCGCCATCACCTCCAGCGCCACGCCTTGCAGGTAGGCGTGCGGGGTTTCGGCAAAGAGGAACATCGCCTCGCCCGGGTTGAGCTTCACCACGTTCAGCAGCAGCGGGGAGAACAGGCCGCTGTCGTCGGGATAAAATTCAGAAATCACGCGGATGGTGTCCCACGGCTCGCCCTGCTGGCCGTTGAGCGCCGCTTTCAGCACCGCCAGCGCGTGGGATTTTTCCTCGCCCTGCATGTTGAGCAGGCTGGCAAACAGCTGGCTCAGCCCCTGAGCGTCAGGGTTTTGCAGGAAGTGGGCGATAGCCTTATTGGCACCCGCAACCGGCTGGAGCAGGGAGATAATGTCGGAAAATTCGCGGAACGCGTTCATCGCCAGGAACGGCGTCAGCGCAAAGACCAGCTCCGGCTTGTGGTTCGGATCTTTGTAGTTACGCTCGGCGGCATCTAAAGGAATACCGGCGGCGTTCTCTTTGGCAAAACCGATTTCAGACGCTTTCTTGTTCGGGTGAACCTGAATAGAGAGCGGCTGGTCAGCGCACAGCACTTTAAACAGGAACGGCAGCTCGCCGAAACGGCTGGCGACTTTATCACCGAGCAGCGCGGATTTGTCCGCGTCGATTACGTCGCGCAGGGAGCGAACCTGACCGCTGGCATCTTCAACCTTTGAGCTGCTCTTCGGGTGGGCGCCCATCCACAGCTCGGCCATCGGCTGGTTGTCTGGATTTGCAATGCCGTAGAGATCCGTTAACGCAGTTTTACTTCCCCAGGCGTAGTTTTGCACTGAGTTGATGAGTTTTTGCATTATCAAGCCCTGATTCAAATGTGGAATTAACTGCGGGTATTAAAGCAATAAACCGTCGGGAAGTAACCTGCGGATGTAAAAAGTCGTACTAGTCTCAGTTTTTGTTAAAAAATTGTGTAGGATAAGCAAACTCGCTTTTACGCCGGGCAGCGGAACATCTGCCCTGAATAATCAGACCCAAGCAGTCAGTGAGAGAACAATGTCGAACAAACCCTTCTATTATCAGGATCCTTTCCCCCTCAGTCAGGATCGGACCGAGTATTACCTGTTAACCCGCGATTACGTTTCTGTCTCTGAGTTTGAAGGGCAGGAGATCCTCAAAGTCGATCCGCAGGCGCTGACGCTGATGGCGCAGCAGGCCTTCCACGACGCCTCTTTTATGCTCCGTCCGGCGCATCAGCAGCAGGTTGCCGATATCCTGAACGATCCGCAGGCTAGCGAAAACGACAAATACGTCGCGCTGCAATTCCTGCGTAACTCCGATATCGCCGCCAAAGGCATTCTGCCGACCTGTCAGGACACGGGCACCGCGATCATTACCGGTAAAAAAGGCCAGCGCGTCTGGACCGGCGGCGGTGACGAAGCGGCGCTGGCGCACGGCGTCTATAACACCTATATCGAAGATAACCTGCGCTACTCGCAAAACGCCGCGCTCGACATGTATAAAGAGGTCAACACCGGCACCAACCTGCCCGCGCAGATCGATCTCTACAGCGTGGACGGCGATGAATACAAATTCCTCTGCATCGCCAAAGGCGGCGGTTCAGCCAACAAAACCTACCTGTATCAGGAAACCAAAGCGCTGCTCACGCCGGGCAAGCTGAAAAATTATCTGGTGGAGAAGATGCGGACCCTCGGCACGGCCGCCTGTCCTCCGTACCATATCGCCTTTGTGATTGGCGGTACCTCTGCTGAAAGCACGCTGAAAACCGTGAAGCTCGCCTCAACCAAGTATTACGACGGCCTGCCAACCGAAGGCAACGAGCACGGCCAGGCCTTCCGCGACGTGCAGCTGGAACAAGAGCTGCTGACCGAGGCGCAGAATCTGGGTCTGGGCGCGCAGTTTGGCGGTAAATACTTTGCCCACGATATCCGCGTGATCCGCCTGCCGCGCCACGGCGCTTCCTGCCCGGTGGGGATGGGCGTGTCCTGCTCTGCGGATCGCAACATCAAGGCCAAGATCAACCGCGACGGCATCTGGATCGAGAAGCTGGAAAATAACCCAGGCAAATACATCCCGGAAGAATTGCGTAAAGCGGGCGAGGGTGAAGCGGTACGCGTGGACCTCAACCGTCCGATGAGCGAGATCCTGGCGCAGCTTTCTCAGTACCCGGTATCGACCCGCCTGTCCCTCAACGGCACGATTATCGTGGGGCGCGACATTGCCCACGCGAAGCTGAAAGAGCGTCTGGACAACGGCGAAGGGCTGCCGCAGTACATCAAAGATCACCCTATCTACTACGCGGGCCCGGCGAAAACGCCTGAGGGGTATGCGTCCGGTTCACTAGGCCCAACCACGGCGGGGCGTATGGACTCCTACGTCGACCAGCTTCAGGCCAACGGCGGCAGCATGATCATGCTGGCGAAAGGCAACCGCAGCCAGCAGGTGACGGACGCGTGCCACAAGCACGGCGGCTTCTACCTCGGCAGCATCGGCGGCCCGGCGGCGGTACTGGCGCAGGGCAGCATCAAGAGCCTGGAGTGCGTGGAATATCCGGAACTGGGTATGGAAGCTATCTGGAAAATTGAAGTGGAAGATTTCCCGGCGTTTATCCTGGTGGATGACAAAGGTAATGACTTCTTCAAACAGATCCAGTCGTCCCAGTGTTCGGCGTGTGTGAAATAGTCTGAAGAAAATGCCGGGTGGCGCTGACGCTTACCCGGCCTACATTCTCGTAGGTCGG
This sequence comes from Enterobacter sp. 186315, assembly GCF_053290175.1. Classification (NCBI taxonomy): domain Bacteria; kingdom Pseudomonadati; phylum Pseudomonadota; class Gammaproteobacteria; order Enterobacterales; family Enterobacteriaceae; genus Enterobacter; species Enterobacter sp. 186315. The sequence continues at coordinate 217,481 of NZ_JBPTTK010000001.1, forward strand.
GTAAGGCGAAGCCGCCACCCGACACCAAAAAGAGCGCACAAAGCGCCATATCGATCCTCAGAAGTCATCAATACTTATCTCTTAAGCATGTGAGCCATTCCATCATTGTTATCAAGGAGAAAGTAATGACCACGGTACGTAGCGAAAAAGATTCTATGGGCGCGATCGACGTCCCGGCCGATAAGCTATGGGGCGCACAAACCCAGCGTTCGCTGGAACATTTCCGTATCTCAACTGAAAAAATGCCCGTTTCGCTGATCCAGGCGCTGGCGCTGACCAAACGCGCCGCCGCTAAGGTGAATCAGGATCTCGGCCTGCTGGCGGCCGACAAAGCCACCGCCATTATCAATGCCGCCGATGAAGTGCTGGCGGGCAAACACCCGGATGAATTCCCGCTCGCCATCTGGCAGACCGGATCCGGCACCCAGAGCAACATGAACATGAACGAGGTGCTGGCGAACCGCGCAAGCGAGCTGCTGGGCGGCGTGCGCGGAATGGATCGCAAGGTTCACCCGAACGATGACGTGAACAAAAGCCAAAGCTCAAACGACGTCTTCCCGACGGCGATGCACGTAGCGGCGGTGATTGCCATCCGCGAGCAGCTTATTCCGCAGCTGAACGTGCTCAAAACCACGCTCAACCAGAAAGCCGACGCCTTTAAAGATATCGTCAAAATTGGCCGTACCCATCTGCAAGACGCCACGCCGCTGACGCTCGGTCAGGAGATCTCCGGCTGGGTCGCCATGCTGGAACACAACCTGAAGCACATCGATAACAGCCTGCCGCACCTGGCGGAGCTGGCGCTCGGCGGTACGGCGGTCGGGACGGGGCTGAATACCCATCCGGAATACGCGGTGCGCGTGGCGAAGGCGCTGGCGGAGTTCACCGGGCAGCCGTTTGTCACCGCCCCGAACAAGTTTGAAGCGCTCGCCACCTGCGATGCGCTGGTGCATACCCACGGCGCGCTGAAAGGGCTGGCTGCCTCGCTGATGAAAATTGCCAACGACGTGCGCTGGCTGGCCTCGGGCCCGCGCTGCGGGATCGGCGAAATCAGCATTCCTGAAAACGAGCCGGGCAGCTCCATCATGCCGGGCAAAGTGAACCCGACCCAGTGTGAAGCCATGACCATGCTCTGCTGTCAGGTGATAGGCAACGACGTGGCCGTCAATATGGGCGGAGCGTCCGGTAACTTTGAGCTGAACGTCTATCGCCCGATGGTGATCCACAACGTGCTGCAATCGGTGCGTCTGCTGGCGGACGGCATGGAGAGCTTTAACGAGCACTGCGCGGTGGGTATCGAGCCGAACCGCGAGCGCATCAGCCAGCTGCTGAACGAGTCGCTGATGCTGGTGACCGCGCTCAACACCCATATCGGCTACGACAAAGCGGCCGAAATTGCCAAGAAAGCGCACAAGGAGGGGTTAACCCTGAAAGCCTCCGCGCTGGCGCTGGGCTATCTGACGGAGGCCGAGTTCGACAGCTGGGTGCGCCCGGAAGAGATGGTCGGCAGCCTGAAGTAATCACTCCGCCACGTACAGGTGCAGCCGTGGGATAATCAACCGCAGCGGCTGCGCCTCTGGCTTATAGCGATGCTGAACATTTTCGGCATCGTAATTCAGCAATTCCCCGATATCCGGCACCACCGCCCCCTGATCCGCATCATACAGCGCGATCAGCGGCGTCGGGCAGGCGTGCTGCACCTGCTTTTGCTGCCCGGAATACCACACCCGCGCGATGGGCTGCACCTTGACCGGACGCTTGATCTTCAGCCGCGTACTGGCGGGCAGCAACGCAATGCTCTGATACTCCTGCTCCAGACGCTCGATCCACTGCTCACGCGACCAGGGGGCGACGGTGCGCGGCGCTCTCAGGCTTTTCTCCAGCTGCGCCAGGATCTCATCCCGGGTGAAGTTTTTAATAATGTGCTTGTTCGCCCAGCCAAACCGCAGCGTGGCGGGGTGGCGCAATACCGTCAGCGTGCGGTAGGCGTTCAGCGTGATAAGCCCCGGAAGCTGGCGGTGAACCCATTCAAAGCGGGCGGCGGGGGCTAAACTCGACTCCTCGGTAACGATCTTCTCAAAGGCCGCTTTCAGGCTGTTAATGTGATTAATTTGATTTTCCAGCGCCTCGCGCGTCGCACCGTCCGTCTGCAAACAGATCACCCCCGGCAGGCGAACGGCCGCTTTGCTGCTGCGGTTTTCGGACTGCTGCTGGATAAACAGGCGGCGATAGTGCTGTAAGGTCAGCTCCAGCGCGGCCTTACCCAGGTGTTGTTTCACCTCGATGGTCTCCAGCGGATCGTGCTCCGCGCCTTTTACGACGTCCGGCAGGGTAAAGACGCGCGCGGCCAGCAGGCGACAGGTCTGCAAACGTTCGGTCAGCGTGAGCAGTTCGTGTTCCATTTCGCGAAACGTGGTGTTGAGCCTTTCAATCAGATCGTAAGTCGCCATAAAGCACCTTTTTTAGTTACAACATACTTACCGTATAGCACAGCACGCCGGGTCAGACCAGCGTGCGGTAAAGGTCAGGCAGGGACGGGAAGGGCGATATTGTGATAAACCGGCCAGCTAAAACAGAAACGCGCGCCGCCCAAATCGCTCTCGTCGCAACGCACCGTGCCGCCCATGGCCTGCGCGATGGAGTACACGATTGCCAGCCCCAGCCCGCAGCCGCCCGTTGCGCGGTCGCGGCTTGGATCGAGGCGCACAAACGGCTCAAACACTTTCTCGCGCTCGTCTTCAGCAATGCCCGGGCCGTCGTCCTCAACGGACAGGCTCGCCTGATTGCCCTGTATATTCAGCGCGATGCGCAGCGTGCTTTCGCTATAGCGCATGGCGTTATTCATCAGGTTATCCAGCACACGCTCCATCAGGCGCATATCCAGCGCGCCGTAATCACCTGGCGTGACGGCGGTCAGCAGGGTGCGCTGCGGGTTAACGCTCTGCACATCGGCAATATGCGCTTGCAGCCAGAGGGGCAGGTCGGGGGTGGTCAGGTTTAGTTCGTTTTGCGGACGGTCGAGGCGCGCGTAGGTGAGCAGCTCCTCAATCAGCGCTTCAAGCTGGCCGATATCGCGGTTAAGCGCCTGAGATTCCGCCTCGGTGAGGTTCTCGCTCATCTCCAGCCGATAGCGCAGGCGCACCAGCGGCGTGCGCAGCTCGTGGGCAATGCCGTCGATCAGCTGCTTTTTACTGGCAATCAGCGCGTTAATATTGTCGGCCATCTGGTTAAAGGCGATGCCCAGACGGTCAAAGCTGGATCCGCTGTCAAAATGAATGCGTTCGCTGAAATGCCCCTCGCCAAAACGCTGGGCGGCGGATTCGAGCCTCAGCATGTCCTGCCAGTGGGGGCGCATCCAGATAAACACCGGGAACGCCAGCGAAATGGCGATAAACGCCATCAGCGCCATGTCCAGCAGACGCATCTGGTGCAGATAATAAAGGTAGGGCACCGGGCCGACCGCCAGCACATAGTGGCTGCGCGGAATACGCTGGATAAAGGTGTACTTCTCGTCCAGCGCCACGATGTCCCCGTCGCGCAGCCGCTGCATGGTGGACGGATCTAAGTCGAAATCTTTCATCGGCTCGATACCCAGATCGAACGACAAATTGAGATCCAGCTCTTTCAGCGTGCGCGCCCAGTCGTGGGGCGGTATTTCACGCAGCTCGCTGCGCATCAGGTAGAGCGAGCTTTTCATCAGATCGTCCAGCGACTGTCGGCCTGCGCGCTCGGCGGTAAATTTATAGACCAGCCCGACCAGCATGGTCATCACCAGGAAGCAGACAAACAGTAAAAGATAAAACTGCACAAACAGCTTCTTCATGAAATATCACCGACGATCAAAGTGTTAGCGACTCCGCGCTGCGCCCTGAGCAGGGTAAAAATCAGCCTGCTTCTCTGGTGCGCGTTTCTGCTGGCAGAGTACACTGGAAATCCCCTTTCTGCATCAGATGATACTAGCGATTATTTTTGCTCAGCAATAAACGTAGCAATTTATTATTTGCTAAAAAAAGGGCATAAGTTTTGGCAAAACGCCACGCTTATGCCCGCTTTGTTACATTATCAATTACTGACTGTCGTTATATCGCAGTAATAATGGATTTGTTGAAAATCCGTGAGGACATTTACGCGCGTTACAATGTATTGAATAAGAACAGGTATCCGTTTCGAGGTTTTTGTTAAAAGGACAGGCCATCTTATTTTTTATCTCTTCCCATAAGGTATCATTGTAAGGTGAAACGTTGTAGAGCGTAATGTGGGTGAAAATACCGTTGATAAAGACGCCCTCTTTAGAGGGGTGGATCCTGTCGCCAGGCAATAAGTAGATGTCACTTTCATACCAGATTATCAATCTCAGCAACCTCAATCCTACGATGTGTGAATAAACGATCCCGGTGCTCGGGCATATTACAGAACTCAGCACTCTCCATGACATCATACTTCTCTCCATCTACGATTTAAGGGCTGTAATAGTGTTTAGCACGAGAAGGGTTAACGATCAAAGCGGTAACTTATTGATATTGATCAGTATTTTACATTGCGCCCCGACAGCCCCTTATGTTTCAATGATATAGAAAATTATCGCATCGAGTTCTTTACAAAATATTAAAGATAATGATCGTTTGACTGTCTGATTTTTGATCGTTTGTTACTTGTCTGCTCGCTGCATATCCTGTGCGATTCGCGATAATTCCCAGGATATATAATGTTTCACAAACTTGTCTTTAATTGGATTATTATTTCGTTGCGTGATTAATTAATAATTTTATTTTGAGGTTAACGGGTAGGTGAGCCTTCCGTCATAATTTCGCTTGCGGTGATCCTGAAAGGGCTGCCGATTTCATTTTTTTATCGCTTATAAGGCATGAAATCGGTTCAGCAGGCAGGGGAAATCTCAAACCGCCGCTACCGACGGTTTTCATTGGCCGTCCGGGCGGGTTACATGGCTTCCGAGCTGCGTTTTACCTTAGCGATAAGGCTTTCTGTCACGGACAGGCCTTCTGTGATATCCGCGTCAATGACGGATGTACCAAACTGGTTGATTAAATCAAGAAGCGTTTCGTAGGTCTGAATGAGTTCGAGAAGGTTGAAGAGTGCTTTTTGGTCAGAGCTGGTGGGCAAATGCTGGCAGGCAGTTGTCTGATGAACAATCCACTCAAGATTGGTCTTTATCTTTTCTATGTCATCGTAGCTATACATATGTCATGGGCTTAAATCCTCACTTCAAGATTTTTTGAGAAAAATGCGTCTATGGCTTCCTGTAAGCGAAGCTAAAAGGGCGATATTCAACGATAAAATGTAGCGGCTTTCGCCGGGGCGGGGGAGCGGTAGGTGCGTTTCCTTATGATAACGCTGCTACTGGCAAAACCCGTTAGGAATGGTCTGATGTATGACTTAATTATGCAGTTGTGTGAGCAGATAGCAAGGAACCTGCTACACGGATTAAAAATAAATACCTGCTTTAAGTGAAATCGTTACGTTTCCCAGGCATGTGGCGCGAATAAATAGCCTTTGTTGCGAACGGTTTTTATACGATATGGCTCGGTGGCGCTATCCAGCAGTTTCTTTCGCAACCGCGAAATCGCCACGTCAACGCTGCGATCCATACCGTCGTAACTGACGCCGCGCAGGTTTTTCAGTAGCGCATCTCTGTCCATAATCTGTCCGGCGTGGGTCGCCAGCTCCCATAGCAGGTCAAAATCTGCCGTTGAAAGCGCGATTTGCTCGCCGGATAACAGCACCTGGCGGTTAACGGGATCGATAGAGAGGGTGCCGAAACGCATCGCTTTGTGCGGGGTAAGCGACGGCGCGGGCGTTTCGCGCTCCACGCTTGCACGCTGGCGCAGATGCAGCCGCAAGCGGGCAAGCAGCACGGCAGGAGGCGTGGTTTTCAGGATGTAGTCGTTAGCCCCCATCTCCAGCGAGAGAATATGGTTCATATCGCTGTCGAGCGAGGTAAGCAGCACTATCGGGCCGTCCCAGCTGGCGCGCAGGTCGCGGCACAGCGTCATCCCGTCTTTGCCGGGCAGCATGATATCCAGCAGCACCAGATCGGGGTTTTCGCGCATTACCACCTCTTCGGCACGATCGCCCCGAGGCTCAACAATCACGTCCATATCGTGTTTACCCAGATAGGCGGCGATCAGCTGACCCACCTCAGGCTCATCTTCTACATAAACAATCTTATTCATACAGCGTCTGTGTTCGCGAAAAATGCCAACATACACCGCACAACCTTAACCTTCCATTAATCTTTCGCAAATAACCGCAGTTCCGCTATTCTGGTGCGCATTGTTACTTGATTGTTATAGGGAAAAGCATGGGGCTGGTGATAAAAGCCGCGTTGGGTGCGCTGGTGGTCTTATTGATTGGGATTCTGGCAAAAACGAAGAACTACTACATTGCCGGGCTGATCCCGCTCTTCCCGACCTTTGCGCTGATTGCGCACTATATCGTGGCGTCGGAGCGGGGCATCGAGGCGCTGCGCACCACCATCGTGTTCGGGATGTGGTCAATCATTCCCTATTTTCTCTACCTGCTGTCGCTGTGGTACTTCACCGGCGTGATGCGTTTGCCGCTGGCGCTGGGCGGAGCCGTTGTCTGCTGGAGCCTCAGCGCCTGGGTATTAATCTTTTTCTGGAGCCGCCTCCACTAGCGTAGCGGGCGACCGCCATCAACGGCGAAGGTTCTTCCGGTGACGTAACAGCTGGTCAGCAGATAGTCGATAAGATCGATAATCTCTTTTTCACCAGGTGCGATTTTCATCAGCGATTTATTCAGCGCCTGCTGGCGATATTCGGCGTCATCTCCCTCGTTAAACAGGATCAGCGAGGGCGCAATGGCGTTCACTTTTACCTCCGGCGCCAGCTTGCGCGCGAACGAGCGGGTCATATTATCCAGCGCGGCTTTACTGGCCGCGTAGGCGATATGCTTGTCGCTACCGCGCTCCACCACGTAATCGGTAAAGTGAATAATATCGCTTGCCGCATGTCCGTGACCGCGTAACAAATCCTGAAGCGCATGGTTAAGCAGGTACGGGGCGTTAACGTGGATCTGCATCATGCACGCGAGCGTATCGCTCAGGGACGTGCCCGGCTTCTCTGCCAGCCAGGCGCTGGCGTTGTGAATAATCGCCCGCAGCCCGTTGGTTTGCGATTTTACCTTCTCTGCAAAGTCGAGAATGCCCGCATCGCTGGAAAAATCGGCCTGAATGCAGACCGCGCCGGCGCTGCGCAGCCCGTCAATCGACGGATAGTCGTTGCGATAGCTGACGATCACCGGATGGTGAAGATTGAGAAAATGATGGGCGATGGCGAGGCCGATGCGACGGCCTGCGCCTGTGATGAGAATAGGGCGGTGCGGTGATTTTCCCATCGTAGTCTCCTTTCCGTTCAACAATGGGAAAGCGGCGCTATCCCATTAACATCCACGTGGCCGGTACGGCAGCAACCAGCAATAAGCCAATTAGCGCCATCTCGCGGCGTTTGAGCGCGTTGTCCAGCTGATGCGTACGACGTGCATAGATAAACACCAGCAGGCCCGGCGCGTAGAGCACCACTGACAGCAGCAGGTGCATCGGGCCGGAAGCATACAACAACCATAGCCCGTAAATACAGGCGCCGATACCCACGGCGTAGTGCGCCGGGCGGGTGGCGATCTTCAGCAGATATGCACCCACCAGGAAATAAGGTACCAGAATCATCTCGGAGGCGATGGTCAGCAGGGTGTTATAGTCCGAACCTGTGAGCCAGATCAGCACCAGACACACCTGCACGCTGATGTTGGTCAGCCACAGAGAGGCCGACGGCGCGTTGTTTTTATTCTGACGCGCAAACAGGCGCGGGAACGCCTTGTGCGTGGCCGCAAGGAAAGGCACTTCCGCCGCCATAATTGTCCAGCTCAGATAGGCTCCGCACACGGACACAATCAGCCCGGCGGCGATGACCACATCCCCCCAGGGACCGAGCATTTTCACCATCAGTCCGGCCATCGACGGATTACGCATTTCAGCCAGCTCAGGACGCGCCACCACGCCCAGAGAGAGCAGGGTCACCAGCAGATACACGCCCAGCGCGGCGAGAACCGCCAGCAGCGTCGCCCGGCCCACGTCGCGCTTATTGCGCGCACGGGCGGAAACCACCACCGCACCTTCCACGCCGATAAACACCCACAGGGTGATCAGCATGGTGTTTTTCACCTGTTCCCAGACCGGGACGCCCAGCGCAACCCCCGTAAAGTCGAGGTTAAAGACGTCCATGCGGAAAGCAATAAACGCCAGCACCACAAACAGGCCGAGAGGAACCAGTTTGGCCAGGGTCGCGACCAGGTTGATACTGGCCGCGGTTTGCACGCCGCGCAGCACCAGCCAGTGGACGAACCACAGCAGCACTGACGCGCCGACGATGGACTGCCAGGTGTTGCCATCACCGAACAGGCGCAGCTCGGGGGTATCGGTAAAGAAGCTCAGGGCAGAGAAGACGATGACCAGATAAGAGACGTTGGCGATAACCGCGCACAGCCAGTATCCCCATGCGGAACAGAAGCCGATCAGCTCACCGAAGCCTTCACGGGCATAGGTGAAAATGCCGCCGTCGAGGTCGGGGCGAATACGGGTCAGCAGCAGCATGGCGAAGGCCAGCATTAAGATCCCAACGCCGGTGATCCCCCAGCCAATCAGTAACGCGGCAGGGCTGGCTACCGCCGCCATGTTCTGCGGCAAACTGAATACGCCTGCACCCAGCATTGAGCTTAAAACAAGTGCAGTTAAAGCACTCAGGCCAAGTTTCTTTTCCATTGGCTTCCTGTTATGAAAGTTCTCAATCCAGAATAATTATTTCGCAAAGGCGCATAAAAATGGTGGATCACACTAAGGCGCGGGATTTTACGGAGAGTCACGAAGTCATGCAATGATGTGTGACAGAAATCAGAAAAAAAGTAACAAAAAAGGCGGCCTGGGGCCGCCCGTGTGAAAGCGTTTTGTTACTTGTACAGATCGGCGCTGATGGTCACGTTGTTACCACGTTCCTGCCACTGGCGGGTGATGTGGTAGAACTTCGCCCCTTTCTTCGCCGCGCGTTTCGCGACCTGATAAGAGACTTCCGTCATGTTGCCGTAGTTACCGGTGAACTTGACGCTGTCGAACGGCACCATCTGCGCGGCGGTGGCGTTGTTCAGCTCTTCAATTTTGGTCCCGTCCGGCAGGGTCACGGAGTAACGACCGCCTTTGGTGGACTGGGTTTCGAAGAAGCGGCCCACTTCAGCGCTTGGTGCGGCAGAGGTCGCCACGCCCGGGATTTCCACTTTCTTCGCTTCTTCACCGCCTTTCGCCAACGCCGCACGACCCGCGTCGGAGTTCGCCGGGATCACGTCAGGGCTTTGCAGGACGCGTTTTTTCGCATCTTGTTTATAGATGAACGCGGTAATGCGCTGGTTGCCGCCCTGGTTCGCATCAACCTGACGCACGATATAGAAAGCGTAAGCGTCTTTCTTTTTCGCGGCTTTGGTGATGGCGTCGTTTACTTCAGGCTGGCTGCGGTAAAAGCCCTGAACGGTGACGGTGTCGTAAGGCTCCAGCAGAATTGCCTGATCTTTTGGCAATTCAACCACGCCGTTAATCACGCGGTTTTTCGTCGCGTCGGCTTTCGGCGCGTCGTCTTTATACAGCGCAATGGTCACGCGCTGGTTACCGCTGTTGCCGTAGTCAGACTGATCGACAACGTAAAATGAGGCTGCACCGTTTTTATCGGCAGTTTTTGATGCGGCTGCGACGGCGTCGCTAATCGCGTTGTAACGACCCACAATGACCGCGTGGTCAAAAGGTTTTAACGCTGCCGCTTGCTCCGGCGTTAACTCTGTCGCAGCATTCGCGGACAGGGCGGTCGCGGAAAGAAGTGCGGACGCCAGGAGTGTGTTCTTAAGCTTCATAAAAATAATCCTTCGCCTTGCGCAAACCATATACTGGTAATGTTGTTAATTTGAAACGGCCTCGATTATTGCATTTATAACCCGTCGCTGTCTGCGCCATTTTTCACAGCCTGTGCGCCGTGCAGAACATGATCCGATAACATTTGGTGATATGTTGAAAAAACAGACGTTTGACAAGCAAAACTGATAAAGCATATGACTTATACAAGTTAATTTAATGTTAATGAGTTGTTCTGATATGGCGCTATATCATGTTTTTACCGCTCCGCTTGCGCGATTTATCGGTTGTGGCAATGAATTTAAGGTAAATATCTCTGCCAGAGGCGCCGTTCGCTTATTTTTCACAGATAAAGTAAGAAATAGTGTTTTCTGGCGGTAGATCGCAGGCGTTATTTTCAGTAGGTTATAGAAAGTTTGTTACTGTTTTATTTTCCGGGGTTAATCATTTGTCGCCGCTATCAGGATGGCGAAAGTTGAATCAAATCTCGGGTATTTATCGACAAACCATCATCAATAACCGATGGAAGGGAAAACTATGCGTATTGGGGTACCAAAAGAACGGTTAGCCAATGAAACCCGCGTAGCGGCAACACCGAAAACGGTGGAGCAACTGCTTAAACTGGGTTTTACCGTCGCGGTTGAGAGCGGCGCGGGCAAACTGGCAAGTTTCGACGACGACGCGTTCGTTCAGGCCGGAGCTGAAATAGTCGAGGGTGCAGAGGTATGGCAGTCGCCCGTCATTCTTAAGGTGAACGCACCGGAAGAGAGTGAAATTGCGCTGCTGAATCCGGGCACCACGCTGGTGAGCTTCGTCTGGCCTGCACAAAACCCGGAGCTGATGGAGAAGCTGGCGGCGCGCAACGTGACCGTGATGGCGATGGACTCGGTGCCGCGTATTTCGCGCGCGCAGTCTCTGGATGCATTAAGTTCGATGGCGAATATCGCCGGTTATCGCGCGATCGTCGAAGCGGCCCACGAGTTCGGACGCTTCTTTACCGGCCAGATCACCGCCGCGGGCAAGGTTCCCCCTGCGAAAGTGATGGTCATCGGCGCTGGCGTGGCCGGTCTTGCGGCGATTGGCGCGGCAAACAGCCTCGGCGCTATCGTGCGTGCGTTTGACACCCGTCCGGAAGTAAAGGAACAGGTTCAAAGCATGGGCGCCGAATTCCTCGAGCTGGACTTCAAGGAAGAGGCGGGCAGCGGTGATGGTTACGCGAAGGTGATGTCTGAAGCCTTCATTAAAGCGGAAATGGAACTGTTTGCGGCGCAGGCGAAAGAGGTCGATATTATTGTCACCACCGCGCTGATCCCGGGTAAACCGGCACCGAAGCTGATCACCCGCGAAATGGTTGATTCCATGAATCCGGGCAGCGTGATTGTCGATCTGGCGGCGCAAAACGGCGGTAACTGCGAATACACCGTGCCAAACCAGGTGACGACTACCGCGAACGGCGTGAAGGTTATCGGCTATACCGATCTGCCTGGCCGTCTGCCAACCCAGTCTTCCCAGCTTTACGGCACCAACCTCGTTAACCTGCTCAAGCTGCTGTGCAAAGAGAAAGACGGCAACATCACCGTTGATTTCGACGACGTGGTCGTGCGCGGCGTAACGGTGGTGCGCGAAGGTGAAATCACCTGGCCTGCGCCGCCAATTCAGGTTTCTGCCCAGCCTCAGGCGGCACCAAAAGCGGCACCGGAGCCAAAAGAGCCTGCCAAACCGGCTTCCCCGTGGCGCAAATACGCGATCATGGCGCTGGTGATAATTCTGTTCGGCTGGCTGGCAGACGTCGCGCCGAAAGAGTTCCTCGGTCACTTCACCGTCTTCGCGCTCTCCTGCGTAGTGGGCTACTACGTGGTGTGGAACGTTTCTCACGCGCTGCATACGCCGTTAATGTCGGTCACTAACGCCATCTCCGGGATCATCGTGGTCGGGGCGTTGCTGCAAATTGGTCACGGCGGCTGGATCAGCTTCCTGAGCTTTATCGCGGTGCTGATCGCCAGTATCAATATTTTCGGTGGTTTCACCGTGACTCAGCGCATGCTGAAAATGTTTCGTAAAGGCTAAGGGGTAGCATATGTCTGGAGGATTAGTAACAGCCGCATACATTGTTGCTGCGATCCTGTTTATTTTCAGTCTGGCGGGGCTTTCGAAACACGAAACCTCCCAGCAGGGTAACAACTTCGGTATCGCCGGGATGGCGATTGCGCTGATCGCCACCATCTTCGGGCCGGACACCGGTAACGTTGCATGGATCCTGGTGGCGATGATTATCGGTGGTGCTATCGGTATTCGCCTGGCGAAGCGCGTTGAAATGACCGAAATGCCTGAGCTGGTGGCGATCCTGCACAGCTTTGTGGGTCTGGCCGCGGTGCTGGTAGGCTTCAACAGCTACCTGTATCACGAACCGGGCCTGGAGCCGATTCTGGTCAATATCCATCTGACCGAAGTGTTCCTCGGCATCTTCATTGGTGCGGTGACCTTCACCGGCTCCATCGTGGCGTTCGGCAAACTGCGCGGCAAGATTTCGTCTAAACCGCTTATGCTGCCTAACCGTCACAAGCTGAATCTGGCGGCGCTGGTGGTGTCGTTTGTGCTGCTGGTGATCTTCGTGCGTACCGAAAGCGTGGGCTTGCAGGTTCTGGCGCTGCTGGTGATGACCATCATCGCGCTGGCCTTCGGCTGGCATCTGGTGGCCTCTATCGGCGGAGCGGATATGCCGGTGGTGGTGTCGATGCTGAACTCCTACTCCGGTTGGGCAGCGGCGGCAGCGGGCTTTATGCTGAGCAACGACCTGCTGATCGTGACCGGTGCGCTGGTGGGTTCTTCCGGTGCGATCCTGTCTTACATCATGTGTAAGGCGATGAACCGTTCGTTTATCAGCGTGATCGCTGGCGGTTTCGGCTCCGACGGTTCCTCAACGGGCAGTGATGAAGAAGTGGGCGAGCACCGCGAAATCAGCGCGGAAGAGACCGCTGAGATGCTGAAAAACTCGCACACGGTCATTATCACCCCGGGCTACGGCATGGCGGTGGCGCAGGCGCAGTATCCGGTGGCTGAAATCACCGAAAAACTGCGCGCGCGTGGGATTAAGGTGCGCTTTGGTATTCACCCGGTTGCCGGACGTCTGCCAGGCCACATGAACGTACTGCTGGCGGAGGCGAAAGTGCCTTACGACATCGTGCTGGAAATGGACGAGATCAACGATGATTTCTCCGATACCGACACGGTGCTGGTCATCGGCGCGAACGATACCGTTAACCCGGCGGCGCAGGACGATCCGCGCAGCCCAATCGCCGGAATGCCGGTTCTGGAAGTGTGGAAGGCGCAGAACGTGATTGTCTTCAAACGCTCGATGAACACCGGCTATGCAGGCGTTCAGAACCCGCTGTTCTTCAAAGAGAACACCCACATGCTGTTTGGCGATGCGAAAGCCAGCGTGGATGCGATTCTGAAAGCGCTGTAATCTTTTCGGGTATCTTTAAAAAAAACCGCTCTTCGGGGCGGTTTTCCTATTTCTGCCGCCGGCTCACTCTCCCTGTCTATACTTTTAGCTTTGCTTAAGACGAGGAGGTGTAATGCAATTTCTGTCCCGCTTCGACATCATTGAACTGATGATGGCGCCAACATTCTGGGTGGGCGTCGCCACGGTCGTCATTGTGACCCTGCTGGTGTACTGGCTGCTGACGCGCCTTATCGCCTTCGTGAAGAAGGGCATCACCACCTGGGGCGACAAGCATCCGTCGACTAACCGGATGCGCTTTGTGCTGACGGATATGCTTAATCGCACCAGTCGGATCCTGCTGTTTGTGGTCGCGCTGCTTTTCAGCCTGCGCTTCGTTAACCTGCCGGACCATCTTTTTAGCACCGTCAGCCACGCCTGGTTCCTGGTCTTCGCTATTCAGGTCGCGCTGTGGATGGATCAAGGGGTTGTCTCCTGGTTACACCACGTCATGCTGGCGCCGGGCACCCATAAAAACCCCGTTACGCTGGTGATCACGGGGCTGATTCTGCGCGCTATCGTCTGGTCAGTGATGCTGCTGTCTATTCTTGCCAATGCGGGCGTCAACATCACTGCTCTGGTTGCGAGCCTTGGGGTAGGGGGTATCGCGATTGCGCTTGCGGTGCAAACCATCCTGAGCGATGTTTTTGCCTCGCTGTCGATCGGCTTCGACAAGCCGTTCGAAATCGGTGATTTTGTGGTGTTTAACGACGTGGCGGGTACGGTTGAACACATTGGCCTGAAAACCACCCGCATCCGCAGCCTGAGCGGCGAGCAAATCGTCTGCGGGAACGCCATCCTGCTTCAGCAGACGCTGCATAACTACAAGCGTATGCAGACGCGCCGCATTGTGTTCACCTTCGGGGTCGCGAGCGACACGCCGCCGGACAAGCTGCGCTCCATTGGCGATATGGTTAAACAGATCATTACGGACGTGGGGGAAACCAAATTCGACCGCGCCCATTTCCTGGGTTTCGATCGCGACCGTCTGACCTTTGAGGTGGTCCATATCGTGAACACCGCCGATTACAATAAATACATGGATATTCAGCAGGAGATTAATATCCGTATTCTGGAAGGGCTGAACCAGCAGGATATCAACCTGGCGCTGCCGAGCATGGTGCTCCACGCGCCCTGGATGAATGCCGGGGATGATTCGCCCATGCAGCCGGTGACCGACGCGCGATAAAAAAAGCCCGCCTGATTGGCGGGCTTTTTACTGCCGGGTGGCGCTAACGCTTACCCGGCCTACGGTCATGTAGGCCCGGCAAGCCTGCGCCGCCGGGCGTCGTGGGTTAATCGTCTTCGTCGTCGTCCAGCTCAACCGGCGTTTGATACTGATCCGGCTTAATCACCAGAAGGTCGCAGCGCAGGTGGTCGATAACCTGTTCGGCGGTGTTGCCCAGGAAGGCGGCGGAGATCCCGGTACGGCCAATGGTGCCCAGCACCACAATCCCGGCCTGAAGATGTTCTGACAGGTCAGGAATGACCTCTTCAGGCAGGCCTTTTTCAACGTGCGTCATTTTCTCATCGATGCTGAATTTCTGGCGCAATGCTTTCATCGCCAGCAGATGCTGCCCGCGAATGGCATCGTTATAGACGCTTGGATCAAATTCAGGCAGTTCGATGGCGATGTTGATTGGCGTGACAGGGTAAGCGCCGACCAGATGGACCTCGGTATGGTTAACCTGCTCGGCAAGGTGAAGGGTTTCTCTCACCAGCTTCTCGTTCAGAGAATTATGATAATCCTCTTCGCTGGCAAGGTTCACCGCCACCACGGCTTTCCCGCCTTCCGGCCACGGCTGGTCTTTTACCATCCACACCGGGCAAGGGCATTTGCGCAGCAGATGCCAGTCGGTTGGGGTGAAGATCACGGATTCCAGCTTGTCATGCTGGTGCGCCATCTTCAGCAGCAGATCGTGATTACCGCTGACAATTTCCTGAATGATGGCTTCGAAAGGTCGGTTATGCCAGACCACTTTGATTTCGATAGGCACGCCCGCTTCCAGGTAAAATTTCGCCTGTTCGCGGATCCACGCGGTTCGCTGGCTGATGACGCCCTGACGCATTGCGGTGCGCTCGTCAGGCGACAGAAGGGTGGTCATCTCATATGAGAAGTCATAGATCGGCAAAAACGCTTTGATTTTGCCACCAATCCGTTGATGCAAATACACAGCACGTCGTAATGCGGGCTGATCGTCCTGGTTAGGATCGATTGCTACCAGCATGTTTTGATAGTTGGCCATACAGGTCTCCTTACTACTGTCACCACAGTCTGTAATTAAAAGAGTAACCTATATATCTTGAATGAAACAGGGGGGAAATTTTTGCCAGATCAATAAATCAGGAAATTTATCGACCTGGCATAAGGGCGAAAGGGGTTACGCCACGTTGCGGGTATGTCCGGCGAGAACCGCCAGCGCTTCGCCGTTTTCGATGGTGATGTACTTACCTTTCACCGCCAGCATTCCGCTTTTCTGGAAACGACCCAGCAGACGGCTGATGGTTTCAACGGTCAGGCCCAGGTAGTTACCGATATCGCCACGCGTCATCGTCAGGCGGAACTCACGCGGTGAGAAACCACGCTCTGCGAAGCGGCGGGAGAGGTTATAGATAAACGCGGCCAGACGCTCTTCTGCATTCTTTTTAGAAAGCAGCAGGATCATGTCCTGATCGCCTTTGATCTCACCGCTCATCAAACGCATCATCTGCTGGCGCAGGTTTGGCATTTTACCGGACAGATCGTCCAGGGTTTCGAACGGGATTTCACAGACCATTGAGGTTTCGAGGGCCTGAGCAAAGCTCGGGTGATGGCCAGTGCCGATGGCGTCAAAGCCTACCAGGTCACCCGCCAGATGGAAGCCGGTGATCTGCTCGTCGCCTTGTTCGGTAATGGTGTAGCTCTTGATGGTGCCAGAACGGATAGCATACAGCGATTTCAGTTCATCTCCGGCTTTGAACAGCGTCTGGCCTTTCTGAATCGGCTTTTTACGCTCGATAATATTATCAAGCTGATCAAGCTCGTGCTCATTCAGGGTAAACGGGATACAAAGCTGGCTGATGCTGCAATCCTGACAATGGATAGCACAACCGCCAGATTGAATGCGTCGTATAATTCGCTTTTCCGGGATCATAGGTTTGCTCAAGCCTTAATTGATATTGGTCAATTTTAACATCTTTTTGGGGAGGACGTAAGCCTGGTAAACCATCAATGAGGACAAGTGGCGGCAATGTGCCGCCATCTTCTTGAAATTCCACAGCTTGATTATGGATTATTAGCCTAACCGGAAGAAAATTAAGCACAAAAAGCCTGGGATCTAGAGCAGAAGATACCCCTCATGGCGCAGTAACCACTCCTTACGCTGCACGCCGCCGGCATAGCCAGTCAGGGTGCCGTTACGCCCAATGACGCGATGACACGGCACCACAATACTGACCGGATTGGAGCCATTTGCCGCGCCCACCGCCCGTGCTGCCCCTGCACGGCCCAGCTGTTCGGCAAGCTGCCCGTAATGCATCACCTGACCGCAGGGAATGCTGCGCAGCGCCTGCCATACCTCACGCTGGAAGGGCGTTCCCCCCGTGGCGGTTGGCAGGGTATCAATAATGCCGAGATCGCCCTCAAAATATGCGGCGAGCTTATCACTCAGCCCGCCCGGATTGCTGGCACGGATGCGTTCGTAACCCTGCAAGCGATAATGAATGTCGAGCAGTTCGACCATCCGATCGCTGTGCTCTTCCCACTCGACGGCGCGCAGATTGAACGCTTCGTCCGCAATCACCCACAGCGGGCCGAGCGGGGTGGCAATCTTATCTTCGAGTAATCTCAGCATCCTCTATCCTTAGTTTAACCTTGGGTATATCCCCGGTCCTATCGGCAGGCCGACAAGATACCATGCCACCAGCATGACCAGCCATACCCCTAAAAAGATAAGCGGATAGGGCAAGACCAGCGAATAGTAGGTACCCAGTTTGGCTTCGGGTTTGTAACGTTGCAGGAAGCCCAAAAACAGCGGTACGAACGGTGATACCGGCGCGAGCGGGATCACCGACGAGTCGGCAATACGGAACAGGATCTGCGCAAACGCCGGATGGAACCCGAGCATCATAAACATCGGCACGAAGATGGGCGCGAGAATCGACCAGATAGCCGAGCCGCTGGCGATAAACATGCACAGCAGGGATGACAGCAGCGCCAGCCCGACAAACGCCGGGACGCCGCTCAGCCCGGCCGTTTCCAGCGCGTCCGTCAACCCCACGGCCATAAACTTGCCCATGTTGCTCCAGTTAAACATCGCCACGAACTGCGCCAGCGGGAACACCATGACGATAAAGCCCGCCATCTCCTTCATCGGCTCTATCATCAGGTGGGGCAGATCGCCCTGACGACGGATTTTGCCGGTGGCGATGCCGTAGGCCAGCGATACCACAAAGAAGAAGAGAATAATCAGCGGCACAATGCCCTGAATAAACGGCGAAGGCAGTACGGTATGTTTAACCGGATCGCGCAGCACGCCGTTCTCGGGCACGACCATCAGCGCGACCACGGCGATAAACGCCAGCGAAACGATCCCGGCGACCCGCAGGCCGAACTGCTGCTCTTTACCGAGCGTTTCCAGCTTTTCATCGCTGCGGCCTTCCCATTTCCCGAGGCGCGGTTCGATAATTTTATCGGTGATAAGCCCCCCGACAATCGTCAGCACCACCACCGAGCTGGCCATAAAGTACCAGTTGTCGATCACGCTGACGTGCATGGCTGCATCGATAGTTTTTGCCGCTTCGTTACTGATCCCCGACAGCAGCACGTCGGTGGTGACAATCAGCAGGTTGGCGGTAAAGCCGCAGCCCACGCCCGCGATGGCTGACAGCAAACCGGCGACGGGGTGACGTCCGACGGCGAGGAAAATCAGCGCCCCCATCGGCGGCATGATCACCAGCGCGGCGTCGGACGAGATGTGGCTGAAGAAGGCGATAAACAGCACCATATAGCTGGCGTAGCGCGCGCTGACGTGAGAGGCCATCTTGACCATTAACGCGGGCAGCAGCCCCACGCGTTCCGCAAGCCCGGCGCCAAGTACCAGCGCCAGAATCGCCCCCAGCGGGGCAAAGCCGCTGAAGTTTTTAATCACGTTCGGTAAAAACCAGTGCAGCCCTTCCACGCTAAGCAGGTTTTTTACCACTACCTGGCTGCCGTCTGCCGGACTGCGCACGCTCACGTCAAAGGCGGAGAGCACGGCGGTCGCGACCATCAAAATCACAATCAAATAGATAAAAAGCAGGAAAGGGTGCGGCACTTTATTACCGATCCTTTCAACCCAGCCATAGAGCTTACCGGATGGGGAATGCGAAGGTATGGATGACATACTCATGGGCGTTCCTCGGGACTGTTGCGTTGTTGTGTTGTTGTGTTGTGTTTTTTTATTTTAAAGGTGACGGTGTCACGCCCGGAGGGATCGGACACGCGTACGGTTTTTCTTGTCGTTGTTGTTCAAACTCTTCACGGCATTTTTCAAGCAGCGCGGCGTCCAGCAGCAGATGTAACGCCGTCGCGCCCATCACTTTTGCGGCCAGCAGCATCCCTTTATGCGCAATGGAGGTACGGCCCTGCGCCACCAGCTGCCAGGTATGCAGCGGCGTGCCGACGGTAAAGCAGGGGCTGAAGCATTGCGCGACCGGCATTTTCCAGCTGACGTCGCCCACGTCGGTCGATCCCGCCAGCACGTTATCGGTAATGGCGTAAGGCGCGACTTCATCCACCAGCAGCGTTTCCTGATGACGACGGGCAAAGGCTTTTCCCGCTTCACCGCCGGTGGCGGCGATATTTTTCAGGCTGTTTTGCAGATCGTTAGCGCTTAGGGTGGCGCGGATCTCCCCGGCGAACTGGCGCTCTTCTTCGCTCCATTCCGGCGTGCCGTAATGCTGTAGCGCCTGATACATCGCCCCTTCCAGCGTGCGGTTGGGCAGGTAGCTGGAGCAGGCCTTATCAAACCGACGCTCGACGCGAGTTTCGGTCATCATCGCGGCGCCCTGAGCAATTTTCTCGATCCGCTCGTAGATCTGCTGCGCGTCTGCCATCTCCGGGGCGCGGATCAGGTACAGAACTTCCGCCTGCGCCTGCACCACGTTAGGTGAAATCCCTCCCGTATCGGTGATGGCGTAGTGGACCCGCGCTTTTTCAATAATGTGCTCGTTCAGGAAATTGGTGCCGGTGGTCATCAGCGTCACGGCGTCCAGCGCGCTGCGTCCCAGATGCGGGGAATTAGCCGCGTGGGCGGCCACGCCCTTAAAGCGCCAGGCGGCCTGGATATTTGCCAGCGTGCTGACGTTAAACATCCCGGCAAAGGCTTCCGGGTGCCAGGTGACGGCGGCATCGACATCGTCAAACAGCCCTTCACGCACCATAAAGGTTTTCCCGGAGCCGCCTTCTTCTCCCGGACAGCCATAAAACCGGACCGTTCCGCTGCCGCCGTGCTGCTCCAGCCAGCTCTTTACCGCCACGGCGCCCGCCAGCGCCGCCGTGCCCAGCAGGTTATGGCCGCAGCCGTGACCGTTCGCCCCCGGCGTGGCGGATTGTTCGCTGGCGCAGCGCGCCTGCTGGCTCAGCCCGGCCAGGGCATCGTATTCGCCGAGCAGGGCGATGATCGGCCTGCCGCTGCCGTAGCTGGCAATAAAGGCATTCGGAATATCCCCGGCCTCGCGCGTCAGGGTAAAACCCTCGGCTTCCAGAGCGCAGGCGAGGCGTTCGGCAGACCAGAACTCTTCGAAGCGCGTTTCGGGATGATCCCAGATATCGTCGGCAATCGCCGTAAACGTCTGACATCGCGTGTCGATCGCGTCAGCGATAAAAGCGTATTTGTCCTGCATTAAACACCTCGTGCCCACGGGAAGTTGAGCGCGGTTCGCGCCAGGGTTTCGATGGCGACGCTCATGACGCGCTCGTCGAAGTCGAATTTTTCGTTGTGATGCCCGGCGCTCAGTTCGGTGCCAAACACCATATAGGAGGCCATGCCGCCGTTTTGCTGTACGCGCGCCATCATTAACGTGGCATCTTCCGAGCCGGCGGGGGCTTTGACCTTATCGATGGCGTTAACCACGCCCGCCACCCCGCTTGCCTGTTCGCGCAGGTAGGCCACCCAGGCCGGGGAAGGCGAGCTTGAGGTCGCCGCCCCCATAAGCTGCGTGTCCGCCGTCACCCCGTACAGCGCCGCCGCGCCGGTAATGACCTCCTGCGCGCGTTCAAACACGTAGCGGTTGATGGCTTCGCTTTCACCCCGGGTTTCAATCTTAAGCAGCGCGTTGGCCGGGACGACGTTGCGCCCGCTGCCCGCCTGCATTACGCCGACGTTCACGCGCGATGCGCCTTCGCTGTGGGGCGCAATGCTGTGAAGGGCAAGGGCGGCCTGCGCGGCGGCGAGCAGGGCGTTGCGGCCTTCCTCCGGTTTGCCGCCCGCGTGGGCCGCCACGCCGGTAAAGCGCACGTCAAATTTGGTGGTGGCCATAAAGTTATCGCTGCCGCAGATTACCGTGCCCTCAGGCACGCCCGTGCCGATATGAATGGCGGTAAAGTAGTCCACGCCGTCCAGCGCCCCGGCGGCCACCATCGCCCGCGCGCCGCGCGTGCCTTCTTCCGCCGGCTGGAAGATCAGCTTGACGGTGCCGTTGAGCTGCGCTTCGTTCTCTTTGAGCACCTTCGCCAGCCCCAGCCCGATGGTGGTGTGCCCGTCGTGGCCGCAGGCGTGCATCATGCCCGCGTTGCAGGAGGCAAACCCGTCGCGGAACGGGCGATGGCTGTCGTCCAGCGCTTCGCTGAGATCGAGCGCGTCCATGTCCACGCGAAACGCCAGGGTCGGGCCGGGGCGTTCGGTATTCAGGGTCGCCACAATGCCGGTGAATCCGCCTTCAAACGGTGCCAGCCATTTTTCAGGCGCCCCTTGTTCACGGGCGCGGGCAAACTCGTGCGCCAGCGTGGCGGCGTCCGGCAGCCCCATGCGGCTTTCGGCATCGACCACGTCGCGGCCCATCGCCAGCTCATAGCCAAGGCCGTCTAAAATCTCCGCGATCTTCGCCGCGGTACGAAACTCTACCCAGCCAGATTCAGCAAAGTGATGAAAATCGCGCCGCCATGCGGTCAGCTGCGGGGTTAGGGTCTGAATGTATTGCGCCAGTAAATCCATAGCCTGTCCTGTTATCATTAAAATATGTGAACTGCTTCACGCTGTGATAGTTTTTACTTATCACTAACCGTTTTTTCACAGTTTTAACCGTTCAGGAATTACCCTCGCACATCCATTTACATTAAAGTAGATGACAATTTCTTTACTCTGATAAACAACGGTTATCGGTCGGGCTATGTCATATCAGGTTAAATTTCATCAAATCCGCGCATTTGTCGAAGTGGCGCGACAGGGCAGCATTCGGGGTGCCAGCCGGGCGCTAAATCTTTCGCAACCGGCGCTCACGAAGTCGATTAAAGAGCTGGAAGAGGGCGTTGCCGCACAGCTTTTTGTGCGTCGCAGTAAAGGGGTTGCGCTGACCGAATGCGGAGAGAGCTTCTACCAGCACGCAAACCTGATCCTGGAAGAGCTGCGCGCCGCGCAGGACGACATCCGCCAGCGTCAGGGACAGCTGGCGGGGCAAATCAACATCGGCATGGGGGCGAGTATTTCACGCAGCCTGATGCCTGCGGTGATCACCCGGTTTCACGCGCAGCACCCGCTGGTGAAGGTGCGCATTATGGAGGGACAGCTGGTCTCAATGATCAACGAGCTGCGCCAGGGCGAGCTGGACTTTACCATTAATACCTATTTCCAGGGGCCTTACGATCATGAGTTCACGTTTGAAAAACTGTTTGAAAAACCGTTCGCGATATTCTGTCGGGAAGGTCATCCGGCGATAGGGGCAAAATCGATTAACGATTTACTGAATTATAACTGGACGATGCCAACGCCGCGGGGGAGTTATTATAAGCAATTACAAGATATATTTAGTCACCGCTCGCAAATACCGCAGATTGGCATTGTCTGCGAAACCTTTTCGTCCTGCATAAGCCTGGTCGCACAAAGCGATTTTCTCAGCATTTTACCGCAGGAGCTGGGCTGTGACCCGCTGCTGGCGCACCGCCTGGTGATGCTGCCCGTTGCCGAGTCTTTACCAAAAGCCGCCTATTATTTAATTCAGCGCCGTGATTCACGCCAGACGCCGCTTACCGAATCGCTTATTACGCAGTTCAGAAGGGAAGCGCGGAAGATAATTTCAGAGTGAATAAGCCATAATAAAAAAACAGAGCCTGTCCGACATCAGACAGACCCTATAGTACACACAGCAGTGCATCCTTTCACGAGTCCCGCATATTTTATCCTTAGGGCAGGTATATTTAGTTATAACACCTTTTGCTAAAAATGAAAGGCTCCCTGGCGATTGATTTCACTAATTTTTAACTTAAATTTCATATTTTACTAATGCTGAAATTTTACTTAAGTTAGGTTTAATGATTTTCATTCATCTTATTTAATATATTCGCCAGCTTATTATTATAATATTTATTTACCTTTCCGGTAGCCGGGCGGTCGTTGAGACCCCCGTCAGGCGCAGGTATAGTACAGGCTCAGATGTAGCCGGAGAATGCTCATGAACCCTGACGACAAATCACTCTTTCTTGACGCCATGGAGGATGTCCAGCCCCTGAAGCGCCGTGCGGATTTGCACTGGCAGCCGAGCCGCAACGCCCGCACCCGGCAGGAGATCGACACCGAGCAGCTCGATAACTTCTTAACCCTCGGCTTTCTGGAACTCGTCCCACTGGCCGAGCCGTTAGCCTTTCAGCGTGAAGGCTTGCAGCAGGGCGTGATTGATAAGCTCCGCGCAGGAAAATATACCCGTCAGGCCAGCCTCAACCTGTTACGCCAGCCCGCCGAGAAGTGTCGGCAGATGCTGTTTTCGTTTATCCGCCAGGCCGAGCGCGACGGGCTGCGCAATCTGATCATCATTCACGGCAAAGGGCGCGAGGAGAACTCGCACCCGAACGTGGTGAGAAGCTATCTGGCGCGCTGGCTCACCGAATTCGACGCGGTTCAGGCCTTTTGCGTGGCGCTGCCCCATCACGGCGGAAGCGGCGCCTGCTACGTCGCCCTGCGAAAATCTGACGAAGCGAAACAGGAAAACTGGGAGCGGCACGCCAAGCGCAGCCGCTAACCCGATTATCCTCAGAACGTTTCCCAGTTCCCGTCGGTTGCGCCTGCCGACGCGGTTGACGGGCGCAGCGGCTGCGGCGCTTTCTGCGGCGCAGGGCGGGGAGCCTGGGTTTGATGTTGAGAATTCAGACGAAACGCGGCCACGGCCTGACGCAGCTGTTCAGACTGATCTTCCAGCGCCGCCGCGGCGGTTGCCGACTCCTGGACCAGCGCGGCGTTTTGCTGCGTCACGCTGTCCATCTGCGACACCGCCAGGCTGACCTGCTCAATGCCCCGACTCTGCTCGTCCGATGCCGACGAAATCTCGCCCATGATATCGGTCACGCGGGTGACGGCGGCGACAATCTCCTTCATGGTCGCTCCCGCCTCGCTCACCTGGTCAGAGCCGGTACTCACCCGGCTGACGGAGTTCTCGATAAGCCCCTTGATCTCTTTTGCCGCCTGGGCGCTGCGGCTGGCCAGGGTGCGCACTTCGCCCGCCACCACCGCAAATCCACGGCCCTGTTCACCCGCTCGGGCGGCCTCTACGGCGGCGTTGAGCGCCAGAATGTTGGTCTGGAAGGCGATGCTGTCGATAACGCCGGTAATGTGCGCGATTTGCTGTGAGCTGTCGGCAATTTCCGTCATGGTACGGACAACGTTATCCACTACGCGTCCCCCGCGCGCGGCGGTTTCGGAGGCGTTTTTCGCAAGCTGGGTCGCCTGGCGGGCGTTATCGGAGTTCTGTTTTACCGTTGCCGTTAGCTCTTCCATGCTGGCGGCCGTCTCTTCCAGCGAGGCGGCCTGCTGTTCGGTGCGCGCCGAGAGATCGTTACTGCCGGCGGCGATTTCACCAGCGCCCGAGTAGATGGAGTCGGTGCTGCCGCGCACGGCGCTGACCGTTTTCACCAGCGACTGCTGCATGTCGTGCAGGCCCGCCGCCAGCTGTCCCATCTCATTTCGGCTACCCCGATCGATGCTGTGGGTCAGATCGCCGCCAGCGATGGTGCGAATATGGTTCATAATGGTTTTAAGCGGTTTTAACAGCAGGTGCTGCAACCCTTGCCAGATCACCACCAGCACGGCGATAACGGCGAGGAAAATGCCCGCCAGCGTCCACTGCATGTGGGTAAAGCTTCTCTGGTTCTCCTCGGCGGCGGCTTTCAGCAGGGTATTGTTTTCGGCGCGCCAGCGGCCGTAGACCGCCTCCATATTGTCCTGCGCCTGCTGCGCGTCGAGGTCGCCGTAGGCCTGATAGTTATCGGCGCGCAGGTAGTCAATCGACAGGCGCAACACCTCGTGCATCTGGCTCCAGGCCGTCTGCATCTCTTGCGTTAACGCGGCGTTTTGGCCGTTAACCTGCGGCATTTTCTGCCAGGCGCTGTTATAGGCTTCCGCCTTAGCCAGCGAGTCTGCGGCGGTGCCGAGCAGTTTGTTGATGGCCGCCAGCGACGCCGGATCGCGCTGGTTTTTCAGATAGCGGATCGCCACGCGGGTGACGGTGACGCGCGTTTTCACCAGCGTGTTCACGCTGTCGCTCAGACTCTCCTGCTGGGCGTTAAGCACCCCGGAGTTCTGGAAATTATGGCGATCGCTGCTCACGGCCGAGTAGAACAAGCCTCCCGTGACAACTTGCAGCAGACAGAATATGGTGAGGGCAAAGACAATTCCGGTAATCACGTGCAGATTTTTCAGCATAGCGGTCATCCGTTATAAGTGCAGGGGTTGCCCAACTACTATCGACGTAGCGAATTTAAACTTTAATTTAACTATTGCTTAACTAATTGTTCCATACCGGAACCTGTTGTAAATCCGGATCATTTTTTTGAGGAAGGGTGACATGAGCAGCATTGAAAAAAGCGGACGTTTTGCTTTAGGAACGCGCACCGTGGTGCGACTGGGCTACGGTGCGATGCAGCTGGCCGGGCCGGGGGTGTTTGGCCCGCCGAAGGACAAACGGGCGGCGCTGGATGTCCTGCGGGCGGCGGTAGAGGCCGGGGTGGATCATATTGATACCAGCGATTTTTACGGCCCGCACGTCACGAACCAGCTGATTTGCGAGGCGCTGCATCCGTATCGCGACAACCTCACCATCGTGACCAAAATCGGCGCGCGGCGCGGCGAGGATGCCTCGTGGCTGCCCGCGTTTTCCGCGAAGGAGCTGACCCAGGCGGTACACGACAACCTGCGCAACCTGAAGCTCGACGTGCTCGACGTGGTGAACCTGCGGGCGATGTTCAGCACGCATGGTCCGGCGGAAGGGGATCTCACCGAGCCGCTGACCACCCTGGCGGAACTCCAGCAGCAGGGGCTGGTGCGCCATATCGGCCTGAGCAACGTAACCGCGAAACAGGTGGCTGACGCGCAGAAAATGGTGTCCGTGGTCTGCGTACAGAACATGTACAACATCGTGAACCGTGGTGATGACGCGATGATCGACGCGCTGGCCGCGCAGGGGATCGCTTACGTGCCGTTCTTCCCGCTGGGAGGCTTTACGCCGTTGCAGTCTTCCGGGCTACAGGCGGTTGCGGATTCGCTCGGCGCCACGCCGATGCAGGTGGCGCTGGCCTGGCTGCTGCAACGTTCGCCGAATATTCTGCTGATCCCCGGCACCTCGTCGGTGGCGCATTTGCAGCAAAACCTGGCGGCAGGCGATCTGGTGTTACCCGCTGACGCGATCGATACGCTTAATTCGCTGGTAGATTAAGCGAAAAACGGCAGCCCGGATGCGAATCATTCGGGCCTGCTGCCTGCTCAACGAGCATCGGTTGGCGTGGCTTCTGCCCGGCGATTTTGACGGTGAAGCGCCAGCGCCTCCGCCACAATCTCCTGCTTGCTTTTACGCGTTTCAAACGCGGTCGCTCTGACATACTCCATTAAGTCTTCGTCTACTCTGGCGCTTAACATCTTCAGGTCAGCATCCTTTGCTAAACCGCGAGCAGCACGCTTGTCAGGATAATCACGGGATGGCATAGAAAACAGTCTCCAAAAATAGTCTTGTTCTTTCGTGCTGTGAAATATGCACCTGCTCAGTTTTTAAGTCAATATATAGTGAGTCGTGAGTTAGTGGGTTAGTTCTGTTTCCTTTGATTTAAGTCATTAATAAGTGATGGTGAGAATCACTTACCAAAGTCTACTTTCACCCGAAACGTTGGGGGCCAAAATGCTGCCTCCATCACAGAAACGATCTTTAGGTTTTGGCGCTGCCGCATAACGGCCAGCGGGCGTTGGCCTCATCGCGCCGTATCCTTTACTGTGGCAAGAAAAACGTGAGGATAACTATATGGATTTTAATGCGTTTCAGCTTCAGACCACCGTTGCGCCGCCGCAGTTTACCGACGTTGCGCCCGTACCGCTTAGCGATGCGACGATGCAGGCGCGTAAAGACGCCGTGCTTGCGCGCATGGCTGCCGAAGGGTTTGACGCGCTTATCCTTTACGCCGACAAAGAGCATGGCAGCAATTTTGAATACCTGACCGGCTTTATTCCCCGCTTTGAAGAAGGGCTGCTGGTGCTGGCGAAAAACGGCGCCGCGACCCTGATCCTCGGCAATGAAAACCTGAAAATGGCCGCACACTCGCGCATTCCCGCCACCCTTAAGCATGCTCCCTGTTTCTCATTGCCCAATCAGCCTATGGATAACGACAGGCCGCTGGAGGATCTACTCCGTGATACCGGGCTGAGCGAGATGCACCGCGTGGGGCTGGTGGGCTGGAAGATGTTCACCTCCGGTCACGCCGTTCTGCGACAGCGTTTCGATTTACCCTGGTTTATCGTCGACGCCGTTAAAAAGAGCCTTCCTGACGACGCCATCGTTGAAAACGCGGCGCACCTTTTTATCGGCGGGGAGAACGGCGCGCGCATCACCAACAACGCGAATGAGATCGCGCACTACGAATACGGCGCGAATCTCGCGTCGAACTGCATTCTGAACGCCATGAATGCGGTAGAGCCGGGCATTCGTGAGGTGGATCTGGGGCAGTATCTGACGGCGGAAGGCCAGTACAATACGGTGGTGACCATTGCCGCCGCGGGCCAGCGCTTTGAAAAAGCGAATCTCTATCCCACGCATAAGCCGGTGCTGCGCGGTCAGCCGCTCTCCATGACTACCGGATTTAAAGGCGGGCTTTCCAGCCGCACCGGGTTTGTGATTGCCGACGAAAGCGAACTGCCGGAAACGCAAAAAGAGTACCTCGAGCGCGTGGTAAAACCCTATTTCGGTGCGGTCGTGGCCTGGCTTGAAAATATTCACATCGGCATGACGGGCGGGGAGATGTATAGCCTGATAGAGTCCGTTCTGCCAAAAGCGAAATATGGCTGGCATCTTAATCCGGGGCATCTCAGCGCCGATGAAGAGTGGATGTCGTCCCCCATTTTTAACGGCTCCACGCAAACCCTGAAAAGCGGCATGATTGTGCAGATAGATATTATTCCGTCCGTGCCGGGCTATACCGGCACCAGCGCCGAAGAGAGCATCGCGCTGGCCGGGCGTGAGCTTCAGGACGAGATCAAACGCGCCTGTCCTGAGCTGTGGGCAAGGATCGAGGCCCGCAGGCGTTATATTATTGACGTGCTTAAGATTAACCTGAGCGATGACGTGATACCGCTGTCCAGCACGGTCGCTTATTTGCGTCCTTTCTTCCTTGCGAAGGATAAAGCCTTCACCCGCTAAACCCTGAGTGGAAAAGTTGTTGCAAAGAGCATGGTTATTTTTGTTTTTGTCGACCATGCTCTTTGTATTTCCCGCACTCCGCGCCGTAAATGCCGTCAGCGTAATCGTACTTACCCATGCCCAGGATACGTTATGCGCAATGCCCTCGTTCCTTTTATCGCAGCAGTGACGCTTTTTATTGCCGGGGTGTTTATTCTTAATACCCAGCTCTGGTATTCCGCCCGCGCGGACAGCCTGGCGGGGGCGAAGTACGCCGTGAAGAATATGAACACGATTCTGGCGGAGGCGCGCCATGCCACCCGTGTCGCCAGAGCGATAGCGGAGAAAGGCTGTAGCCTGGAGGGGCAATACCAGCTGGCGACCGAGGCGGCGCTGCAACCACATCTCAGAACGCTGCTCATCGTTAAGCAGGGGCAAATTGTCTGTTCATCCCTGCCGGGTAATCGGATCCTGCTGCGAAATGCGCTGAACTTGCCCGATTCGCCGCTCGTGTTGTTGCCCGCAAACAGCACGGTGAACGGTCTGCCCGTTCTTATCTATCAGGTGGATGTGGCGAAAAACCGGATTATGGTTTCCATGAGCGATCGCCATATCCGGGACGCGCTGGGCATCCCGCTGACGGGCGTGACCTATTCATTACGGGTGGGAAATTCCACGCTGTCGACCTCCGGTGATGTGGTGACCCTGAACGCGGCGCAGCAGCACGTTGGCCGGGTTCACGCCGTGGGTTATCCCTACAGCATCGAATACACCTTCCCTCCGATGTTCAGCCTGTACCGGCTGGTGACGCAGGGCGGCGGTATTTTGCTGTTTTTACTGCTGATGTCGTGCCTTACCGCCTGCGCGCTGTACAAATATCTGAACAAAAGCCCGCCGCCTGAAGAGTCGCTTCGCGGTGCCATTGCCCGGGGCGAAATCGTGCCGTTTTATCAGCCGGTGATGAACGGCAGAGAAGGGACGCTGCGCGGCGTTGAGGTGCTGGCGCGATGGAAGCACCCCAGCGCCGGGTTTATCTCTCCGGCCTC
The DNA here is from genome assembly GCF_053290175.1 of Enterobacter sp. 186315. Taxonomy (NCBI): domain Bacteria; kingdom Pseudomonadati; phylum Pseudomonadota; class Gammaproteobacteria; order Enterobacterales; family Enterobacteriaceae; genus Enterobacter; species Enterobacter sp. 186315. Next base: position 246,771 of record NZ_JBPTTK010000001.1, read on the forward strand.
GTTTATCCCGATTGCGGAAAAGTCCGGGCTGATTGTTCCGCTGACGCGAAGCCTGATGGCGCAGGTGGCGAAGCAGATGAACGACATTTCCAGCAGGCTGCCGGAAGGGTTTCACATCGGGATTAACTTCAGCGCGTCGCATATTGCCATGCCTACCTTTGTGGAAGAGTGCCTTAGATACAAAAACAGCTTTATACGCAAGGACTTAAATCTGGTGCTGGAGGTGACGGAGCGGGAGCCGCTGGACATCGACGAGCGCCTTGTGCAGACCCTGAACGTGCTGCACGAAAACGGTTTTGCCATTGCGCTGGACGACTTTGGCACCGGATATAGCGGGCTGTCCTACCTGCAAGATCTGCATATTGACTACATCAAGATCGACCAGAGTTTTGTCAGCCGGGTGGACGAGCACGAGGATTCGACGCTGCTTCTCGACTGCGTGCTGGATCTGGCGCGTAAGCTCTCGATAAGCATCGTCGCGGAAGGGGTCGAAACCAAAGCCCAGCTTGATTACCTCAACCGCAATAACATCACCTTCCAGCAGGGGTACTACTTCTTCCGGCCCGTGCCGTTCATTGAGCTGATCAAAATTTTGCTGTCGAAGCCGAAAGTGAAGGTCAGGGTGGAGTAGCGCTCTGCCTCGCTTAAATCCCCTAAACATCAACGCGTTTGGACACTTCTTCCTGAAAGCGGCTTGATCCCTGCCCATAATCCGTAATACTGTATTTATATACAGTACATGGCAGGCATAACAATGATGAACACGCTTTTTTCTTATTATTCACGGCAAAGTATTGAGTTACCCCTTTATCTGGAACGCGTTGCCTGTGGCTTTCCCAGCCCGGCGCAGGATTACGTCGAAGACCGTATCGATCTGAACAAGGTGGCGATAAAACACCCCAGCGCCACCTATTTTGTGAAGGTGAGCGGCGATTCGATGATTGGCATGGGGATCGGCGACGGCGATCTGCTGGTGGTTGACCGCTCGCTAAACGCCGGACATGGCGATATCGTGGTGGCCGCTGTCTGCGGGGAGTTTACGGTCAAGGAGCTACAGACGCATCCGGTGCTAAGACTGCTTCCCCACAATCCCCGCTATCAGCCCATTACCTTTCAGTCCGAAGAGGAGCTGCAAATCTTCGGTGTCGTCACCCATACGCTTAAGACGCATAAACATGTTCGCGCTGGTTGATGTGAATAGCTTTTATGCCTCCTGCGAGACCGTGTTTCGCCCGGATCTGCTGGGCAAGCCTATCGTGGTAGTGTCCAATAACGACGGCTGCATTATTTCGCTTTCACGCGAGGCAAAGCAGTTTGGCATCAAAATGGGCGAGCCCTACTTCAAGTTTAAAGAGAAGCGCTTTCCGTCGCGGGTATACGTGTTTAGCTCGAACTATGCGCTGTATGCCGATCTCAGCAGCCGCGTGATGCAGACCCTGACCGACATGGCTCCGGCGATAGAGATCTACTCCATCGACGAGGCGTTCGTGAATGTGTCCGGCGTTGACGGCTGTATGTCGCTGGAGAGCTTCGGGCACGCCATGCGCAACCAGGTGCTGAAGAATACCGGGCTGACGGTGGGCGTGGGGATCGCGCAGACCAAGACGCTGGCGAAGCTGGCAAACTACGCGGCGAAAAAATGGCGCAGCACCGGCGGCGTGGTGGATTTGTCGAACAGCGAACGCCAGCGTAAGTTGCTGGCGGTGGTCCCGGTCGACGAGGTGTGGGGCGTGGGGCGGCGCATCACGAAAAAGCTCAACGCGATGGGCATCACCACTGCGCTGGACCTGGCGGACAGCTCCTCTTGGGTGATCCGCAAGCATTTTAACGTGGTGCTGGAACGCACGGTGCGCGAGCTTCGCGGCGAGCGCTGCCTCGATCTGGAAGAGTTTGCGCCCACCAAGCAGCAGATCGTCTGTAGCCGCTCGTTCGGACACCGCATCACGCAATACGTTGAGATGCACCAGGCGATTTGCGCCTACGCCGAGCGCGCCGCAGAAAAGCTGCGCGGCGAGCATCAGTATTGTCGCTTTATCAGCGTGTTTGTGCGCACCAGCCCCCACGCGGACAATGAGGTGTTCTACGGCAACCAGGCGTCCGTCACCCTGACGACGCCGAGCAACGACTCCCGCGATATCATCCGCGCCGCCACCGACGCCTTAGGGCGAATATGGCTCGACGGCCGCCGCTATATGAAAGCGGGGGTGATGCTGGCGGACTTTTACAGCAGCGGCGTCGCCCAGCTTAATTTGTTCGATAACAACCGCCTTCACGCCAACAGCACGGCGCTGATGGAGGTGATAGACGGGTTAAATCACTCCGGAAAAGGAAAGGTCTGGTTCGCCGGGCAGGGGATTGATAAAGCCTGGTCGATGAAGCGCGAAATGCTGTCGCCGTTTTACACGACACGGTATGCGGATTTGCCGGTGGCGCGATAAAAATCAACCGTTCAGTCCGGCAACCTCCCCCCGGCAGGTGACCTGCCGGACCCGACGCGGTAATCTTTACCGTTTCTGTCTGTCCAGTGAGATCCAATGAATAACCTCGCGCTCTGGTATCGCCAGTTCGGTGAACCCGCCGACGTCCTGCAACCGGAACACACCGCGCTCGCGCCGCTGAAGCCGGGCGAGTTGCGGGTAAAGATGCGCTGCGCCCCGGTCAACGCGTCCGATCTGATCCCCATCACCGGGGCCTATCGCCACCGGACGCCGCTGCCTGCGGTGGCAGGGTACGAGGGCGTCGGCGTGGTTATGCAGGCGCCCGCCGGGTTTGCGCATCTGACGGGCAAACGCGTCCTGCCGCTGCGGGGACAAGGCACCTGGCAGCAGGTGGTGGACTGCCCGGCGGCGTTTGCGATCCCCGTGCCGGATGCTATCGACTCCACGCTTGCCGCGCGGGCGTACATTAATCCGCTGGCGGCGCAGATGATGCTCAACCGCTATTCGCCGCAGGGGAAACGGGTGCTGTTAACGGCGGCGGGCTCGGACTGCGCTATTTTGCTCGGGCAGTGGGCGCGCAAGGCGGGGGCTGAGGCAGTATACGGCATTCACCGTTCGCCCGTTCACGCCGAACGGCTGGCGGCAATGGGGATTATCCCGGTCGATCAGCAGGATACGGCTGCGGTGCGGGAAATCGCCGCGCGCAGTGAGGTGGTTTACGATGCGACCGGCGGCAGCCTGGCCCAGACGATCCTGAGCGTTATGCCGGAGGCGGGGATATTTGTCTGCTACGGGCTGCTTTCGGGGCAGACGTTTCGCCAGCAGCGTGCTCTGCCGCGCGTCGAATGGTTCCATATTCGTAACTATCTGGATGCGCTGGACGCTGAGGCGTGGCAAGCGCAGTTCCGTCAGATCTGGCCCCGCCTGGCTGCAAGCCAGTACAGCGGCGTTACGCCGTACCCGATTTCGCAGTGGCAGGCGGCGCTCGGCGACTATCGACGGGCCGGAAGGGTCAGCAAGCCGTTGCTGATGATGGAAGAGTAAGCCCCCGACCGGCGGGGGCCAGATTTACTTATGGCTCATGTCGCTGAGCAAAACGGCGATGCTTTGCCCGCCCGCCGTCTGCTCCAGACCAATTTTCACAATGATGGTCAGCGGCACCGAGAGCAGCATTCCGACGGGGCCGAGCAGCCAGCCCCAGAAGATCAGGGATAAAAAGACCACCAGCGTCGACAGCCCCAGCCCGCGCCCCATCATTCGCGGCTCCAGAATATTGCCGAACACCAGGTTAATCACCAGATAGCCCGCCAGAAGAATAAGCGCGTCGTAAAAGCCGCTGAACACCAGCACCTGAAGGATCGGGGGGATCGCCGCCAGCACCGAACCGATATTGGGAATATAGTTGAGCGCAAACGCCAGCAGCCCCCAGACGAAGGCGAAGCGAACGTCCAGCGCAATCAGCATCACCCAGACCACGCCGCCCGTCACCAGGCTGATGGCCGTTTTCAGCACCAGATAGCGCGACACGCTGTCCAGCGCGCGCTGGATCGCACCCATCCCTTCCACCGGCCGGGACATGATCTGCTCCAGCTTCGCCGGAAGCTGCGGCACCTCCAGCAGCATAAACACCACCGTCAGAAACAGCAGGAAAATCGAGGTCATGGCGTTGGAGAGCTGCGTCAGCAGGGCGGTGACCAGGGTCATCGCGGCGTTAGGATCGATATACCTCAGCAGCTCTTCAACGGAAACCTCAATGCCCGCGCGCTGTAGCCAGGGTTCGATTTGCAGTAGGGGGATCGCCAGCGACGAGCGGTAGCGGGGCAGCGTGCGCGCCAGCTCGTTCAGGGACGTGCCAAGATAGGCGACCAGCAGCACCATGACGATAATGATAATGCCAATCAGCAGGGAGATCGCCAGCACCCGGGGCACGCGCAGGCGCACCATGCGCTGAACCAGCGGGTTAAGGATCACCGCGATAAACAGCGCGAGAATAAAGGGCACGATAATGTCCGCCGCAAAGCGCACGCCGGTCAGGATCACCACCAGCATGCCCAGCATGATGACAATTTTCAGCCCGTTCAGGGTAACGATCGGTTTAGCCATGGAAAGTCCTGGAATAATGCTTTTATTAATAATAAGGCCGAATGCGGATCCAATAAACTAACCGAGGTCAAACAGGATGGGTAAAGAATTGAAAAGACTTTGAGTAAATTCTTGGCTTATGGTACAAATCTGGCGTGTTCAACTACTGAGGACAATTTTCATCCGCAAAGACGAGAAGCAAGACCGCGGATAATTGTAATATTATGGACAATTTGTTCAGGACGTATTTTTCAAATAACACTGCTGTATTTTCCACCTCCCTCTGCCTTCTGTCCGGTGAGCAACACTGGCGCTCCTCGCTATAGTCACGCCTTCTGCCTGAGCTAACGCCTTGCGTTTAGCTATCTGATTTAATTTCATATTTTTGGGTCCGCTGCCCGCAGCGAGCCTCGATGGATTATATTCTCAAGCAGGAGAAGACTCATGTTTTACTGGATTTTATTAGCTCTGGCGATCGTCGCTGAAATTACCGGCACACTGTCGATGAAATGGGCAAGCGTTAGCGATGGCAACGCTGGCTTTATTTTGATGCTGGTGATGATTTCACTTTCCTATATTTTCCTGTCCTTTGCGGTTAAAAAAATCGCACTGGGCGTGGCGTATGCATTATGGGAAGGGATCGGTATTTTATTGATCACGCTGTTCAGCGTCCTGTTATTTGATGAGGCGCTCTCAGCCATGAAAATTGCCGGACTGACGACCCTGGTCGCAGGTATTGTGCTGATTAAATCGGGTACACGAAAACCGACAAAACCGCAGAAGGAGACCACCCATGCAGCAGTTTGAATGGATCCACGCGGCCTGGCTGGCGTTTGCAATCGTGCTGGAAATTATTGCTAACGTCTTTCTGAAATTTTCCGATGGTTTTCGCCGTAAAACCTACGGCCTGATGTCCATTGCCGCCGTACTGGGGGCGTTCAGCGCCCTGTCGCAGGCGGTCAAAGGCATCGACTTATCCGTGGCCTACGCGCTGTGGGGCGGTTTTGGTATCGCCGCCACCCTCGCCGCCGGCTGGGTGCTGTTCGGCCAGCGTTTGAATAATAAAGGCTGGATCGGGCTGGTGCTGTTGCTGCTGGGAATGGTGATGATAAAACTTGCCTGACAGTGACATAGCCGTTTACAGGCAGCGAAATTCGCTGCCTGTATTACTCTTAGAAAAGCAGGACTTTTAAGAGGATGGCGGATGTATCACACATTAAGCTGGCGAAATATTCCCACCGCAAAAACGCTGTTCGTGATGATCTTCATGGCGGGGATCGGCTTAATCATTTCGGTTATCGCGCTGCTCTACCTCTCTTTACACCTCATCAGCACTAAAACCAACGAAATCGACGAACACCGCACCGCGCTCTCGGTGCAGGGGGCGATCCAGACCTCCGTCAACCGCGTGTCGTCGCTGGTGATCGATAACGCCGTCTGGGACGATGCGGTAAACGAAGTCTATAACCCGGATCTGGACACCACCTGGCTGTACAACACCTGGGGAGCGGGCTTTAAAATCAACAACCTCTACGACGGCACCTTCGTGCTGGACGAACGTTTCAACGTGCTTTGGGGCTCCTTTCAGAGCAAACCCTTTACGGATAAAAACCTCGATTTCTTTGGTAACGGCCTGAAAGCGCTGATTGACGAGCACCGCAACGCGCTGCCCGATGGCAAAAATATCTACGCGGGGATCACCCGCACGCGTCACGGCGTGGCGTTTATTGGCATTGGCCTGGTCCGCCCGATGGTGGGGCCGTTGCAGGCCAGCGGCGATACGCGGCGCTATCTGGTCATTACTCGCCACCTTAACCCGCAGATTTTGTCCGATCTGGGGGCCACCTTTCAGATCGATCGCCTCAGCTACTCGCCCGAGAAGATCAGCGAAGTGAGTATGCCGCTCAACAGCTCGGCGGGGGAGCTGCTGGGCTATCTCAACTGGCAGGCGCGTCTGCCCGGGGCGCAGGCCGCCCATGCCGCCTCTTCGGACATCACGCAGATCGTGGTGCTGGCCGCCGCCCTGATCCTGCTGTTTATCCTGGTGAGCAGCGTGGGGCTGTATAAGCTCGCCAGAGGGGAGAGCCAGGCCCGGCGGGTAGCCAGAACCGACTGGCTGAGCCATCTGCCCAACCGACGCGCGCTCATCGAGGCGCTGGATCAGGTCAGCCTGCGCGGGGATATCGACGTCAAAAGCGTGGTGTTTATCGATCTCGACGGCTTTAAGGACGTAAATGATATCTACGGTCACAGCGTAGGCGATGATTTGATCGTCGCGATTGCCAACACGCTGCGCGAGCGGGTGCCGCCGGGCGGAATGCTGGCACGAATGGGGGGCGATGAGTTTGCCATGACCGTCGGCGGCGATAATGCAGAAGCGCGGGCGGCGGCGTTTGCGGAATCGGTGCTCGACTACCTGAACGCGCCTGTTCGACTGGGAGAGCGGACGATCCACATCGGGGCCAGCATCGGTATCGCCAGCGGAACCCTGATTGAATGCACCAGCTCCGAGCTGTTTCGCCGCGCCGATATCGCCATGTATCACTCCAAAATGACCGGGAAAGGGCGGATAACCCATTATGACGCGGAGCTCAACAGCGCCCGCGAGCGGCAGCTGGCGATTGAAAATCAGATCCGCAGCGGCCTGGAGCGCGACGAGTTTGAGGTCTGGTATCAGCCGATAATCGATGCCCGCAGCCAGAAGATGACCAGCGTGGAGGCGCTGGTGCGCTGGCCGCGCCGCCCGGACGGGGAGCTTGGCCCGGATACCTTTATTGCCATCGCTGAAACAAGCGGCCTGATCTATAAGCTCGGGCAGTTTGTGCTGCATCGCGCCTGCGCGGATCTGGAGCCGTTTAGCGATTTAAAACTGTCGGTCAATATCTCTCCGGCGCAGTTCCGCGATCCGGAATTTGAGGATAGGGTCGCGCACGTGCTCGACGTTACCCGCTTCCCGGCCAACCGGCTTCAGCTTGAGGTGACGGAAACCTACGTGCTGGAAAATCCGGAGCGGGCGCGTTCGGCCATCATGAACCTGAAGGCGCTGGGTACGGCGGTGGCGCTGGATGACTTCGGCACCGGGTATTCCAGCATCGGCTATCTGCGGCGCTTTAATTTCGACACCATCAAAATAGACAAATCGCTGGCCGGGCTGGTGGATAACGACGAGCAGGCCGCCGCACTGGTAAGCGGCACGGTGCGGATCGCCAACGCGCTGGGGATGGCGGTCGTGGCGGAAGGGGTCGAAAACGAAAAGCAGATGAAGCTGTTGCGGCTGGCTGGCTGCGATCAGTTGCAGGGGTTCTGGTTCAGCCAGCCGATGCCGATTGAGGCGATTATTGCGTTACGTCAGGTCAGACAGTGCTGAGCTAGTCTTTCGCCAGCGCGTCGAGCCGGTCACGAAAGCCGGTCACGGAGAGCGCGCGGTTATCGGCGCGCCAGCGGTCTTTGGCGGCGGGGGCAGAGCTTTGCACGCCAATCAGCTGCCAGCCGCTGTCGGTTTTCAGCATCAGCGGCGAACCGCTATCGCCCGGCAGGGTGTCGCACTGGTGTGACAAGACGCTGTTTTGCGCCCAGCCGGTGACAACGCAGTCGGTGTGGGTGTAAAGCGTATCCAGATGATCGACAGGGTAGCCCGATTGCGTCACCTTGCGGTTGGCCGCTTTGAGCGCGGCGGTCAGGGCGGCTTTATCCCCGTCGAACAGCGGCAGCGGCGTGATGCCGGAAGGCGGGTAACGTAAGACGATCAGACCAAAATCCCAGGAGGCCGCCGCGGGCGGCACAATCCAGCCGTCGCCATCCGGCTTCAGGCGTTTACCCAGCGACGGATCGACGCGGCCTTCGATGCCGTGGATCTCATAGCGCCAGACCCCTTTTTGCGACACAAAACGCAGCGCCACCGCTTTATCCGGCTTGCCGTTCGGCGGCGTCAGCAGACAGTGGCCTGCGGTCAGCGCAAGCTGGGGCGTGATCAACGTGGCGGTGCATAAGTTGCCGCTGGCGGTTTCCAGCTGGCCAATGGCATCCCAGGGGGCGTCGGTTGGGCTGGTGACAGGCGTCCGGTCGTCATGACCAAAAAACAGCGTCTTAACCTCTTTGGCGTTAAGGGCGTCATCATCGCCATCGTCCGCATGTGAAAAGCCAGAAATAAGACTACATGTTCCCAGTAACAACATTACAGATTTACGCATATCACACTCTGGTGGGGGTAATTATGATTTTTAAATATGAACCCTAAGAAAATACTATAGACGGGACGGCGATAAAGTGGGAGTAAAATCAGCGTGCTACATTCAGGAAAGATAGAAACGGCTGGCGATGAGCGCGCACAAAATAAGTAGGATAAGAATCAACTCAAACCGATAGCGCCGCAGCATACGCCCTCCGGATAAAAAAACGGCGCTGACCCTTTTCCGGTTCAGCGCCGGTTTACCAACGTGCCCCGTAAGGCACGGTTAAGCGTGTACTCTTACGCAGCTGGCTGTGCAGCTGGTTTAGCAGCTTCGTGTTTTACTGCTTTTTTGTGATGCTTTTTAGCAGCCTGCGCTTTCTGCTCTGCGGCTGGTTTAGTCGCTTTTTTGTGATGTTTTTTAGCGGCCTGAGCTTTCTGCTCTGCGGCTGGCTTAGTCGCTTTTTTGTGGTGCTTTTTAGCGGCCTGAGCCTTCTGCTCTACGGCTGGCTTGGCGGCTTTTTTGTGGTGCTTTTTAGCAGCCTGCGCTTTCTGTTCGGTTGACGCAGCGGTTGCTGGCGCAGCGGTCTCTTTTTTCGCTGCTGCTTTGTGATGTTTCTTATGATGCGTCGCTTTTGCTGGCGCAGCGGTGGTGGTTGCCGCAGGTGCCGCAGCAGGTGTGGCGGTAGCGGTAGTCTCAGCAGCGAATGCAGCGGAAGACAGACCCATAGCAGCGGCAACAACCAGAGCTAATACTTTGTTCATTCTCATACCCTCGAATTTGGCTTTTCATTTAACCCCACTGCGGGGCCGTTGAAAGCACTATATCCCTGTAAATCCGGGGTTTCCGTGAGTGATTGGTATCGGCGTGTAACCATATGTACAACGCCGGGGAAAACCCCGGCGCGGCCTGTTACAGATAGCGTGCGGTGAGGTGTTCGCGGAAGTAGCGGATGTTCAGATCTTCCCCGGTGGCCTGCGTAATCAACTGCGAGGTGGTGAAGCGGCTGCCGTGCTGCCAGATGTTCTGGCGCAGCCAGTCAAACAGGGCGGTGAAATCCCCCTCGGCAATAGATGCCTGAAGCCCCGGCAGCGCGGTGTTCGCCGCGTGGAACAGCTGCGCGGCGTACATCGCCCCGAGGGTGTACGACGGGAAGTAGCCAAAGCCGCCGTCGGTCCAGTGGATGTCCTGCATACAGCCGTTGCGGTAGTTGTCTTTAGTCGACAGCCCGAGCCAGGCCTGCATTTTCTCATCCCACAGCGCCGGAATATCCTCGACCTCGATTTCGCCGTTGATCAGCGCGCGTTCAATCTCATAGCGCAGTACCACGTGCGCCGGATAGCTCACCTCGTCGGCATCGACGCGAATGTAACCCGGCTTGACGCGCTGGTTCCAGGCGATGAAATTCTCTTCGCTGAACGCCGCCTGGCTGCCAAAGCGGGCGTGAACGGCTGGCAGCAGGTGTTTGAGGAAGGCATTGCTGCGGCCGAGCTGCATTTCAAAGAACAGGCTCTGGGATTCGTGAATGGCGGTCGATCGCGCCAGCGCAACCGGCTGGCCAGCCCACGCGCGGGGCAGGTTTTGCTCATAGCGGGCGTGACCGGTTTCGTGAACCACGCCGAACAGGGCGCTGAGGAGTTCGTCTTCATCATAACGGGTAGTGATGCGCACATCTTCCGGCACGCCGCCGCAGAACGGGTGGGCGCTCACGTCCAGACGACCGCCGTTAAAGTCGAAGCCGAGCATCTTCATGGCTTCCAGCCCCAGCTCGCGCTGAACGGCGGTCGGGAAGGGGCCTTGCGGCGGCACGAAGGCCTGTTTGGACTGTTTTTCGACAACGTTCGCCAGCAGATCCGGCAGCCAGGATTTCATGTCCCCGAACAGCACGTCCAGACGGGCGCTGGTCATGTCCGGCTCAAAAATATCCAGCAGCGCATCATACGGAGAGCAGCCTTTGGCGTCGGCGCGCAGGCGCGCCTCTTCGCGGCTGTATTTCACCACCTCTTTCAAATTGGCAGAGAACCCCTGCCAGTCGTTGGCCGGGCGCTGGGTGCGCCAGGCGTGTTCACATTTGCTGCCCGCCAGCGATTTGGCTTCTACCAGCGATTCCGGCAGCAGAGAAGCCTGCTGATAGTGGCGCGTCATTTCGCGCAGGTTAGCCTGCTCAAGGTCGTTCAAATCTTCGTTTTGCGCCGCCGCCAGCCATTCCCCCACTTTTTTGTCGGTCAGGATCTGGTGCTGCAATACGCTCATTTCCGCCAGCGCCTCACCGCGCGCCGCGCTACCGCCCGGCGGCATCATGGTGAACATATCCCAGCTGGCGATGGAGGTGAGGTGGGAGAAGCGGGAGAGTCGCTGGAAGGTGCGGGTGAGTGCCTGATAAGCCACGTTATTTTGCATAGTTATTGTTCTCGTGCGGTTGGATGTGTTGAAGGGAGTGTAACGTGATTTGTGAAGGATTAAAGCTTCTGTGATGGGGGATTATTTCTACAGGCAACGTGCAGTTTGTGAGAATTGCCCGGCGGCGCTGTGCTTGCACGGGCCTACAAAGGATGTAGGCCGGGTAAGCGCAGCGCCACCCGGCAAGAAAGCGGTCAAATACCTGATGGTCCGTTGCCGTTCTGAAAGAGATAAATCACCTTTATTGCATCAGAGAGAACTGAACATAAGGTGTTTTATTTTAAACGTTTATGCAGCCCAGCCCCCACCAGCAGCGCCGCACACAGCATTAGCGCGATAAACCCGCCGACGCCGTTCCAGCCGTAGTTATGCCAGAACACGCCGCCGAGCGTCCCGGCGATGCTGGATCCGAGGTAGTAGCTGAACAGATACAGCGACGACGCCTGGCCTTTGGCGCGGCGGGCGCGGGGGCCGATCCAGCTGCTGGCGACCGAGTGGGCGGCGAAGAACCCGGCGGAGAAAAGCAGCATTCCGGCAAAAATCAGCCACAGGGAGGAGAAAAGCGTCATCAGCAGGCCGAGAAGCATCACGGCGGTTGAGACCAGCATCACCGGGCCGCGGCCGAAGCGCGCGGTCATCGCGCCCGCTTTAGGGGAGCTCCAGGTGCCGGTGAGATAGGCCACCGACAGCAGGCCGACAAAGGCCTGGCTCAGGTGCCACGGCGAGAGCATCAGACGATAGCCGATATAGTTAAACAGCGTCACAAACGAGCCCATCAGCAGGAAGCCGGTCAGAAACAGCAGCGGCAGCCCTTTGTCGCGCCAGTGCAGGCGGAAGTTGATAAACAGGGTTTTAGGCCGCAGGGAGGTCGGGCGGAAGTGGCGCGATTCCGGCAGAATTTTCCAGAACATCAGCGCGGAGGCGAGGGCGAAGCAGCCGATCGCCGCGAGCGCAATGCGCCAGTTAAAGAAGTCGGTGAACACGCCGCTCAGCAGGCGTCCGCTCATCCCGCCGATGGAGTTCCCGCTGATGTAAAGCCCCATCGAAAAGGCGACAAAGCTGGGGTGGATCTCCTCGCTGAGATAGGTCATCCCGACCGCCGCCACGCCGCTGAGCGACAGGCCAATCAGCGCGCGCATCACCAGAATGCCGTGCCAGCTGGTCATCAGGGTTGAAAGCAGCGTACAAATGGAGGCAAGCATCAACGCCGTCACCATTACCTGCTTGCGGCCAATGGCGTCGGAGAGCGGGCCGGTGAAGAGCAGGCCGATAGCCAGCATCCCGGTAGAGATGGAAAGCGAAATACTGCTGCTGGCAGGCGACACGCCAAACTCGTGGGATAAGACGGGCAGGATCGGCTGTACGCAATAGAGCAGGGCAAAGGTTGCGAGACCGGCCGAAAAGAGCGCCAGCGTCACGCGCATAAACTGAGGGGTACCACGTTTTATAAACTGAACCGGCTGCGGCGCTGCGGGTGAATCATCAATATCGCTGGCCGGATCGATATCGACAGTTGTTGTACGGCTCACGCTGTTTCCTTGATTAACATCCCCGTGATTGGCTGGTGACGGGTATGACCACCTCTTCAGGGTAGGAAATTGTAAATATTCTGTCTAATATATTAATAATCTCAAATGATACTTTAAAAATATGAATATCGAGCTGCGTCATCTTCGTTACTTTATCGCCGTGGCGGAGGAGCTGCATTTTGGTCGCGCCGCCGCCCGGCTGAACATCTCCCAGCCGCCGCTGAGCCAGCAAATTCAAACTCTGGAGCAGCAGATCGGCGCGCGTCTGCTGGCGCGAACCAACCGTAGCGTGAGCCTGACGGCGGCCGGAAGGCAGTTTCTGGCGGACAGTCGGCAAATCCTCAGCATGGTCGATGACGCCGCCGCCAGGGCAGAGCGCCTCTATCTGGGGGAAACCGGCGAGCTGCGCATCGGGTTTACCTCGTCAGCCCCCTTTATTAGCGCGGTATCGGCCACGCTGTCGTCGTTTCGCCGCCACTTCCCGGACGTGCATCTCCAGACCCGCGAGATCAACACCCGCGAGCAGATCGCGCCGCTCAACGAAGGCACGCTCGATCTGGGGCTGATGCGTAACACGCAGCTGCCGGATACGCTGGCGTGGGAGGTGATCCTGCGCGAGCCGCTGATGGCGATGATCCCGCACGATCATCCGCTGGCGTCGCGCGCCTCGGTCACTCTCGCCGAGCTGGCGCAGGAGCCGTTTGTGTTTTTCGACCCACAGGTCGGCACCGGGCTGTACGACGATATTCTCGGGCTGATGCGCCGCTACGGGCTCACGCCCACTATTACTCAGGCGGTGGGGGAAGCGATGACGATTATTGGCCTGGTCGCGGCGGGGCTGGGCGTGTCTATTCTTCCGGCCTCCTTTAAGCGCGTTCAGCTGCGCGAAATGCGCTGGCTCACCATTAAAGAGGAGGACGCGGTGTCCGAAATGTGGCTGGTGTGGTCGAAACATCACGAGCAGAGCCAGGCGGCACGGCGTTTTAAAATGCAGCTGATCGCCGCCTCGCGAGAGCGGTTTTTATAGGGAAAAAGGGGCAAAAATGTGCGGTAAATCACATGGCTAAGTAAATATTTGACGAGCGCCATTGAAGTGCTTCACCATAGCCCACAGTTTATTTCGAAGCTCGAAAATAAGGGAGTACGTGGTGGTCGCCGACAGTCAGCCAGGGCATATTGATCAGATTAAGCAGACCAACGCCGGTGCGGTTTACCGCCTGATTGATCAGCTTGGGCCGGTATCGCGTATCGATCTCTCGCGTCTGGCGCAGCTGGCCCCTGCCAGTATCACCAAAATTGTCCGCGAAATGCTTGAAGCCCATCTGGTGCAGGAGACTGAAATCCAGGAGCCCGGCAGCCGTGGTCGTCCGGCGGTTGGGCTGGTAGTAGAAACCGAAGCCTGGCACTACCTGTCATTGCGTATCAGCCGCGGCGAAATCTTCCTGGCCCTGCGCGACCTCAGCAGCAAGCTGGTGGTTGAAGACCGTATGGAGCTGCCGCTCGACGCGGAACAATCCCTTCTCGACGCCATTCTGTCCCATATCGATCAGTTCTTTATTCGCCATCAGCAGCGCCTGGAGCGTCTAACCGCCATTGCCATTACCCTGCCGGGCATTATCGACACGGAAAACGGCATTGTTCACCGGATGCCGTTTTACGAGGGCGTGAAGGAGATGCCGCTGGGCGAGGTGCTGGAAAATCACACCGGGGTGCCGGTTTATATTCAGCATGATATCAGCGCCTGGACGATGGCGGAGGCGCTGTTCGGTGCCTCTCGCGGGGCGCGGGACGTGATTCAGGTGGTTATCGATCATAACGTCGGGGCGGGGGTGATCACCGACGGGCGCCTGCTCCACGCGGGAAGCAGCAGCCTGGTGGAGATTGGCCATACCCAGGTCGATCCTTACGGCAAACGCTGCTACTGTGGCAACCACGGCTGTCTGGAAACGATTGCCAGCGTCGAGAGCGTGCTGGAGCTGGCGCAGATCCGCCTCAGCCAGTCGATGAGCTCATCGCTGCACGGCCAGCCGCTGACGGTGGATTCCCTCTGCGAAGCGGCGCGGCAGGGCGATCTGCTGGCAAAGGACATCATTACCGGTGTCGGTAACAACGTGGGGCGCATTCTCGCCATCATGGTGAATTTGTTTAACCCGCAAAAGATCCTCATTGGCTCGCCGCTCAGCCAGGCGGCGGAGATCCTCTTCCCGGCCATTTCCGACTGCATTTCACAGCAGGCGCTTCCCGCCTACAGCAAGAACATCGCGGTTGAAAGCACGCAGTTCTCTAATCAGGGCACGATGGCCGGCGCCGCGCTGGTGAAAGATGCGATGTACAACGGTTCGTTACTGATCCGCCTGCTGCAAGGCTAACTCATTTCCACAGATGTAAGAAAAATTGCGCTATCTCAAGCCGGGTAGCGTATGCATCCCGTAGACTTCCCCCCACTAAATTATTTACCTGGTTTATATTTTTGAAGCATACCCAAGAGGTGGAATGAGTCATGCTTAAGCGTTTCTTTGTAACGGGTACTGATACCTCTGTCGGCAAGACCGTTGTGTCCCGCGCTTTGCTGCAAGCCCTGGCGGCAAACGGTAAACGTGTAGCAGGGTACAAGCCGGTTGCCAAAGGCAGTAAAGATACGCCGGAAGGACTGCGCAATAAAGACGCTCTGGTTCTGCAAAGCGTTTCCAGCCTGGAATTACCCTACGAGGCCGTTAACCCTATCGCGCTGAGCGAAGACGAGAGCAGCGTGGCGCACAGCGGCCTGATTAACTACGGCCTGCTGTCTGACGGGCTGGCAAACCTGAGCAAACAGGTCGATCACGTTGTGGTTGAAGGTACCGGCGGCTGGCGCAGCCTGATGAACGATTTACGTCCGCTGTCGGAGTGGGTGGTGCAGGAACAGCTGCCGGTGATTATGGTGGTCGGCATTCAGGAAGGGTGCATCAACCATGCGCTGCTGACGGCGCAGGCCATTGCCAACGACGGCCTGCCGCTGATTGGCTGGGTTGCCAACCGCATCAACCCGGGTCTGGCCCATTACGCCGAAATCATCGACGTGCTGAGCAAAAAACTGCCGGGGCCGCTGGTGGGCGAATTGCCTTATCTGCCGCGCGCCGAGCAGCGCGAGTTAGCGTCCTATATCGATCTCGCGGCTTTCGGCAGTGTGTTGTCCGTAGATGGAGTCCTGGCGTAACGTCCGCGACAGCACCGACGCCACCACGCACGCAATCAGTAAACCGGGCAGCAGCGCATACTGCCCGGTCATTTCACAGACCATCAGGGCCGACATAATCGGCGCATGGGTGGTCGCCGCCAGCAGCGTCGCCATCCCCGCCAGCCCCAGTAAAATCGCGGTTTCCGATCCCGGGAACCACAGCGCAAAAACCTGCGCAAACAGCATCCCCGTCGCCATGCCGACAAACAGCGTGGGCGTAAATACCCCGCCCGGCGCGCCTGAACCGCTGCTCGCCAGCACCGCCAGCAGTTTGCAGATAAACACCCCGGCAATCACCGACAGCAGCGGCGGCTCGAGCAAAAACGCCTGCACCACGCTGTAGCCATTGCCCCAGACCTTAGGCGTCAGGAGCGACAGCAGCCCGACGATCAGCCCGCCAAGCGCAAGCTGTAACGGCGGCGACAGGCGCAGGCGCAGAAATAGCGCGTGGCTGGCGGTCATCAGCCACATCAGCAGCGGGCCGCAAACGCCCGCCAGCAGCCCCATGCCCACCAGCAGCGAATAATCCACGCCGCTCAAGGCTTCGCTAAGATGTACCTCATACAGCGTGTTCGCGCCCGGGCTGAGCAGGCGCGTGGTCAGCAGCGCCACCACCGCGGCAATGACCACCGGGCCCAGCGAGGCCAGCATCAGCGTGCCAAAGAGGATCTCTGCGATGAACAGGCTCCCCGCCAGCGGTGCATGGTAGGCGCTCGCCATCCCGGCGGCGGCACCGCAGGCGATCCACAGCTTCCATTCCGATTTTGACGTGAAACGCCGGGCGAAGAACGAGGCCGCCAGCGCCGCCAGCAGGATCATCGCCCCCTCGCGCCCGATGGCGCTGCCGCTGGCGACCACCAGCAGCGAGGCCAGGGATTTCACCAGGCTTGCGCCGTAGTCGAACCGTCCGTCGTCCGTTTCCAGCGCTTCCATATAGTCGGTGGGCGCATGAGGGCGCTGCGCGGTCAGGCGCTGCCATCCCCACAGCAACAGCCCCGCAGCCAGGCCGCCCAGCGCGGGCGTCAGCGCCCGTCGCCATGCGGGTAACGCGGCGGCGGCGTTCACCAGGCTGCCGCTGTCGTTGCTGAGGAACAGCCACTCCAGCAGGTACATGCTGTGGCGAAAGAGGGCAACGGCCAGCGCGGCCAGCACGCCGGTCAGGGAGGCAATCAGCAGTCTGCGAAACATCGCGCGGATGTCGGGATAAGCGTGAAGACGTTGCATGGGTTACGCGTAAACGGGAAAGATACAATATTGTGGCGGGAAAACGAGGGGTTAGCAAAAGCTATAGGTGTGATATGGGCCGAAGCATCGACTTCGGCCCGGGGGTTTTTTAGATCTCGCTATGAATATTCAGCGCACGGCGCGTCCGGCCTGAACTCAGGTACTCGGCAATATAGTCCTGTGAAATTTCACCGTTGTAACGCCCGTCCTCATCGACAATCGGCATCCAGCTGGTGTTGCTCTCGTACAGGCGAGACAGCACCACGCGCAGGTTATCCTCGGCTTTGCCGGTCATGCGGAACGGATGCAGAATATCGGCGCAGGCCCCGCTGGCGTTACGCGCCTCGCGGCGCTTCACGAAGCCAAGCGGTTTACCGTGCTCGTCCACCACGGTGATGGCGCGAATGTCGTTGTCGTCCATCATTGCGAACGCCTCCGGAAGGGGAGTCGATTCGCGCACCGTAATGGTCGGCTGTTGGTCGGTTACGTCGCCCGCAGAGACCAGCAGCAGACGTTTCAGGGTACGGTCCTGGCCGACAAAGGAGCCGACAAATTCGTTCGCCGGTTTCGCCAGCAGCTCGTCCGGGCTGGCGCACTGGACGATTTTCCCCTGGCGGAAGACCGCGATTCGGTCGCCGAGCTTCAGGGCTTCATCAATATCGTGGCTCACCAGCATCACCGTTTTCTTCAGCTTGCGCTGCATCTCCAGGAACTGGTTCTGGATCACCTCGCGGTTGATCGGGTCGACCGCGCCGAAAGGTTCATCCATCAGCAGTACCGGAGGATCCGCCGCCAGGGCGCGAATCACGCCGATACGCTGCTGCTGGCCGCCGGACATTTCGCGCGGATAGCGGTTCAGGAACTTATGCGGATCCATCGCCACCATATCCATCAGCTCTTCCGCGCGGCTTTTGCAGCGGGCTTTGTCCCAGCCCAGCATGCGCGGCACCACGGTGATGTTCTCTTCGATGGTCATGTTCGGGAACAGACCAATCTGCTGGATCACGTAGCCGATGTTGCGGCGCAGGGTCACGGTATCCATCCCGCTGGTGTCTTCGCCGTTAATCAGGATATTACCGCCGCTCGGGGTGATAAGGCGATTGATCATCTTCAGCGTGGTGGTTTTCCCGCAGCCGGACGGGCCAAGCAGGACGCACATTTCCCCTTCGGGCACGTTCAGGTTGACGTTGTCGACGGCCTTAAAGGTCTGGCCGTTTTTCTGTGAAAATTGTTTGGTGAGGTTTTCCAGTTTTATCATTATCGAATCCCCTTCGGAGTCAGCGCGACCTGCAAACGGTGCAGTAACCAGTCAAGCACAATCGCTAAAAGACAAATCATCAGTGCGCCAGCAATCAGCATGCGAATATCGCTGCCGCCAATGCCGTTCAGCAGGAGCAGACCCAGCCCGCCCGCGCCGATCACGGCCGCAATCGCCATGACGCCAATGTTCATTACCACGGCGGTACGGATCCCGCCGAAAATCACCGGCAGCGCCATCGGGATTTCAACCCAGCGCAGACGCTGCCAGAAGGTCATGCCGATACCGCGTCCCGCTTCGCGCAGGCCGGGCGGTATGCTGTCGAGCGCGGTGTGGGTGTTACGCACAATCGGCAGCAGCGAGTAAAGAAACACCGCGGTAATGGCGGGCAGGGCGCCAATGCCCTGGCCGACCAGCGAGAACAGCGGGATCATCAGGCCAAACAGCGCGATAGAAGGAATGGTCAACACGATGGTTGCCACCCCCAGCACCGGGGTTGCGAGCCATTTGTGGCGCACGATTAAAATACCGAGCGGCACGCCGATAATGATCGCCAGCCCCACGGCAAGGGCGACCAGCCACAGGTGTTGCATCGTCAGGGTTAACAGGTAGCCCCAGTTATCAATGATGTAGTGAATGGTATCCATGACGCCTCCTACAGCAACTGTTTGCTACGCAGGAAATCACGGGCGACCTGCTGCGGTGACTGATGATCGATATCCACCTTCTTATTAAGCTCGGTGATAACGTCGTTATTAAGCTGCGCGGAGAGGGTGTTGAGCGCCTCTTCCAGTCCCGGGTTGGCCTCCAGCGTGTCTTTACGCACCACCGGGGTCACCGCGTAGCTCGGGAAGAAGCCCTTGTCATCTTCCAGCACCTTCAGGTCAAAGCCTTTGACGCGCCCGTCGGTGGTGTAGATAAGCCCGGCGTCAACAAAACCATCGCGCACGGCGTTATAGACCAGACCGGGGTCCATCTGGCGGATCTGCGGGCGGTCCAGCTCCAGGTTATAGGCCGCCTGGAGCGGCTTCATGCCGTCGCTGCGTCCGGCAAACTCCAGGTCAAGGCCCAGCAGCCAGTTGTTATCCGGATCGTTTTTACGCACCTGCTCAATCTTCGCCACCATCTCGGACATGGTGTTGATATGTTCCGCCTCGGCGCGTTTACGCTGCATCGCAAAGGCGTAGGTGTTGTTCATATCCGCAGGCTTAAGCCACACCAGACCGTGCTTCGCGTCCAGACGTTTTACCGTGTCGTAAGACTCCTGCGGCGACATGCGCTTGTTGATGTGGTTAAAGATGATCAGGGACGTGCCGGTATATTCCCAGGTCATGTCGATCTGCTTATTGATCATCGCGTTACGGGAAATCACCGTCGCAATGTTGGTCTGCGGCTGTACCTGAAAGCCTTTCTTTTGCAGGTACTGCACGGTCATGGCGGAGAGGATGTGCTGCTCGGTAAAGCTCTTGGTCGCCAGTATCAGCGGGGCCGCCAGCGTCTGGCTGCTAAAGAGCGCTGCGGCAATCAGGGCCGTCAGGCCGGGAAACAGTCTCATAAAAGCTCCTTGTTATAGTTATTTTGCGAGATGCGGGCTCATTACGCGGCCCAGCGCGGCCAGCAGCGTATCCAGAATCAGTGCAAACAGAGCCGTGGCGGCGGCGCCCAAAATCAGGGTCGGGAAGTCGTTAAGGTAGATACCCGGGAAGATCAGCTCGCCGTAGCTGCTGGCACCAATCAGGAAGGCCAGCGGAGCGGTCCCGACGTTGATCGCCGTAGCGATACGAATACCCGAAAGCATCACCGGCCAGGCGTTAGGGATCTCAACCTGACGCAGACGCTGCCATTTGGTCATCCCGATGCCGTTTGCCGCTTCGAGCAACGAGGCCGGCACCGAGCACAGCCCTGCGTAGGTGTTTCGCACTATCGGCAGCAGGGAGGCGAGGAACAGGGCGATAATCGCCGGTTTATCGCCGATGCCGATCACCACCATCGCCAGCGCCAGTACCGCCAGCGGCGGCAGGGTGTTACCGACGTTAAAGATTTGCATCACGTATTCGGCAATGCCTCGCGCCGCCGGGCGACTCAGCAAAATACCGCTTGGGATCCCGACCAGCAGGGCAAAGAACATGGATGAAAAAACCAGAATCAGGTGCTGCTGACCCAGATAAATCAGATCGACCTGACGTGCCTTGATAGTTTCCAGCCCAATTCCCCAGGTGAGGAGGGCGAGCACCGCGATTATCGCGGCGACAAAAAGCGCAGAACGTTTAAGTAATGGGTGCATTGCGGTGTGTCTCCCTGTACGCATGCGTTATAGCAACCACCGGTTGCCTGTTGTTATGCCATGTTTCGGCAGGGGTAATTCAGCTATAGCAAGCGATCGGGAAAGGTTCCAGCGAAGGGGTAAAATCTATAACCCTATGAAAACAGGGTAAAACTGGAGTTAAGCCTTATGGGGTAAGGGCTGGCATGGAGAAGGCAGATAAGTCTTAAAGATAAGATTTAAAAGTGACACGGTCACAAAAAGAACATCACCCGCGCGGGAAAGGTGCGGGTGTGTCGCTTAAATCATGCCGTTATTTCCGTGGCGTAAAAATGCCGGGCGCGCGTTCAGACGTTCAAACCAGGCATCGAGAGCGGGGACGTCGGGGTGGTCAAACGGGGTCATTTTCCAGCGGTTGACCGACAGGCCCAGCACCACGTCCGCCAGGGTAAAAGTATCGCCCGCAACCCACGCGCCGGTGCGCTGAAGCTGCTGCTCAAGGATGTTAACGCAGTGGTTCCACTCAATAATGCCGGCCTTAATGCGCGCCGGATCGTTAAAGGCGGGATCTTTGCGCCCCAGCGCCGGGAAAACGTAGCGCCAGGCGGTGTTAAATTCACTAATCTGCCAGTCCATCCAGCGCTCTACGTTGGCGCAGGCCTGAAGGTCTGTGGGCAGCAGATCATCGCGCCCGGCCTTACGCGCCAGGTAGCGGCAAATGGCGTTGGATTCCCACAGCACAAAATCGCCGTCCAGTAGGACCGGCACCATCGCGTTGGGGTTAAGGGCGAGGAACGCCTCCGTTTCCGTCGAGGCAAAGCCGCTGCCGTAGTCTTCCTGAAGATAGTCGAGACCTGCCTCTTCGCAGGTCCAGAGGACTTTACGCACGTTGATGGAGGTAGTTTTGCCGAGGATGTTAATCATGTCGCCGCTTCTCTTCAAAGTGATGAATCGTCTAAAAACAATACACCAGGGGTGAAGAAAAGCGTCAAAATAATCCGGCGCGTTATTTGTGAAAACGCGAAAGCAGAAAAGTCAGCGCTGCCGCACAGAGGAGCACGATGCCACTCAGTGCAAAAGTACTCTGCCAGCTGTAACGATCGAACACCATACCGCCCGCCGTTGAACCGAGCGCAATGGCGAGCTGGATCACTGCGACCATTAACCCGCCACCGGCTTCGGCATCTTGCGGCTGCGTTCGCGCAATCCATGTCCACCATCCCGTGGGAGCTGCCGTCGCCAGCATCCCCCAGAAGCTTAACAGCAGGGCAACGATCCACAGGCTGTGACCGGCCAGTATCAACACGCCTGCAATGACGGCCATCAGCAGAGAAATGGCGATTAACGTCTGGTAAAACGCCACGTTCAGAACCATGGCAACGAGCAATGTGCCAACAAAACCCGCGACGCCGATGGTGAGTAAAATCAGCGATAGGCCAGAGGGACTGACCTGCGTGACGGTTTCAAGAAACGGCCGTACATAGGTAAACAGCGCAAACTGTCCCATAAAGAACAGGCCGCAGGCCAGCAGACCCACAGAGACCGCTCGCTGACGGAACAAACGAAAAACGCTCCCACGCGAGGCATCGTACTGATTCCCTTTCATACCCGGCAGGCTAAAACACTGCCAGATGAAGGCGACTATCGCCACGGGAACCAGGCACAGGAAGGCACCGCGCCAGCCAATGGTGGCGCCGAGATAGCTCCCCAGTGGGGCTGCCACCACTGTCGCCAGCGCGTTCCCTCCGTTGAAAATCGCCAGCGCGCGCGATACCTGATGCTGCGGAACAAGGCGAATGGCCGTTGCAGCAGACATGGACCAGAACCCACCTATTGCGATACCGATCAGCGCACGGCCTGTCATGTAAACCAGATAGTTTGGGGCGAAAGCGATAATCATCCCCGAGAGCGCCATCAGGATCGTCATGCCCAGCAGAAGGTGTTTGCGGTTCGTATTCCCGGCAAGCCGGGAAAGGAAGAGGCTGGTTAGAACCGCCAGCGCGCCGGAAATCGCGATCCCCTGGCCAGCGAGCCCCTCTGTAACGCCCAAATCTCTGGCAAGGGGCGTGAGCAGGCTGACGGGCATAAATTCCGAGGCAATCAGGACAAATACGCACAGGGTCATGGCAAAAATACCGCCCCAGTGTGCGCGTTCCTCATTCTGTGAGGTGGCAGGGTTCAGAGTGGACATAGTCATCTTTCACGAAGCACCGCCCGCTCAACACGGGCGGCGGAGAGGTTTATTTCAGGCTGGTTTTGAAGAACTGCTCAAACCGGGTGAACGGGATTTTCCCGGCAGCATTGTCGTAAAGATCGACATGGTTTGCGCCCGGAACAATCACCAGTTCCTTCTGCTTGCTGCCGACCGCTTTAAACGCATCTTCTGCAAAGTAGCGGGAGTGCGCCTTTTCACCGGTCACGATAAGCGTCGGGATAGCGATCTCGCCGGCATAGCTCAGCAGCGGCATATTCATAAACGACAGCGGCATTGTTGCGGTCCATGCGCCGGTGGAGTTGACGGAGCGGGCATGGAAGCCGCGCGGCATCCGGTAGTAATCAAAGAACTCCTTGAGTACCGGATTCGGGTTGGCGGGTAACGCTTCCGGCAGAATACGTTCCGCAGCGGTCACCTTGCCGTTGGCATCGACATAGATGTCATGGCCGCCGTGCGCGAAGGTGCCGCGCTCGGCATCTTTCCAGCGCTGCTCGTTCAGATACTGGAGAACGGCGCGGCGGTCAGACGTTGAATAGCGATCTTTGCCGTCGCCCACGCCGTGGCCCATCGCCCGGCTCATGTCGTACATCACGCTGGTGGCGACCGCTTTCACGCGGGTGTCCATGGCTGCCGCGTTCAGCGCCATACCGCCCCAGCCGCAGATCCCGAGAATACCAATGCGGTTACGATCAACTTCTTTCTGCAACCCCAGGAAATCCACCGCCGCGCTAAAGTCTTCGGTATTGATATCCGGAGATGCGACGTTGCGCGGCTGGCCACCGCTTTCGCCCGTATAGGATGGATCGAACGCCAGGGTCACAAACCCATTTTCTGCCAGGGTTTGCGCATACAGGCCGCTGGACTGCTCTTTGACCGCGCCAAATGGCCCACTGACCGCAACCGCCGCCAGCTTGCGGTCGCTGCGGTTTTTGGGAAGATATAGATCGCCCACCAGCGTAATTCCGTAACGGTTCTGGAAAGTCACCTTACGGTGGTCGACTTTATCACTCTCGGCGAAGGTTTTGTCCCAGGTGGTCACCATCGAAACAGGCGCGTTTGGGTTGGTCGTCTCAGCATAGCTCATTGTTGTCACTCCACTTAATGATGCACATAGCAGCATCGCAACGGACAGTTTTTGGGTAAATGTTTTCATAGAAATGAACCCCGGGTTGTTGTGTTGCGGTCATTATAGTTAGCAGAAATAGTGTTGATTAGAGGGCGAAAGTTGCTAGGATTCATATCATATTGTTATAAATTGGTGGGGATGATGGCGAAACGGGAAAACTATAATGAGCTGTACCTGTTCATGCAGGTGGTACGGGAGGGGAGCTTCACGGCGGCCGCGCTTCGGCTTGGGCTGGCGCAATCCGGGATCAGCCGCTCGGTTCGCGAGCTGGAAGAGCGATTGGGTGTTCAGCTTCTGGTCCGTACTACGCGCAAGCTGTCGCTGACTCACGCCGGGGAACAGCTTTATCAGACCGCCGAGTCTGCATTCGATACGCTCGATACGGGTCTGGCGAACCTGGCACACTATCGTCAGACGCCGTCCGGCACGGTGCGTATTAATGCCAGCCAGCACGCCATCGACAAATGTCTGCTGCCAAAGCTCGCCATTTTTAAACAGCGTTATCCGGATATCCGACTGGAGCTGATAAACGAAAGCCGCTTCGTTGACATCATCGCCGAGCGGTTTGATGCGGGTGTCAGGCTGGGGCCAGAGGTAGGGCAGGGGATGATTGCCGTGCGCATTACCCCTGATATGGAAATGGCCGTAGTGGCTACACCGGAACACTTTCGCCGCTACGGTTTTCCCCAGACGCCTGCGGATTTAGTGGTTCATCCCTGCATTGCCTACCAGTTTGCCGACGGGGGTGACTACCAGTGGGAGCTGGTTCAGGACGGGAAGAAAATCATCCATCGGCCAGAGGGGCAATGGGCGCTGTCTGACAGCTACATGGAAGCCGAAGCCGCCCGGCTGGGACTTGGGCTGGCCTATGTTCCGGTGGAGCTGGTGGCTGACGATCTGGAGCGAGGAACGCTGATCCGCGTGTTGCAGCGCTATAGCCTGCACATGGACGGGTTATATCTCTATTATCCGCACCGCAACGTGTCGCCTGCCCTGAGGGTTGTGATCGATACGCTGAAAATATAGCGTTATTTCAGGGATAAAGAGAATGGCAGGAACACGCCTTCATTCATTTGGAAGATTTAAAGAGGGTATTGCAAGATGGACAGACAAGTTGAGAGCCCTTCTGAACGCGGGTAAAGCTGTGTTCTGAATCTTTTGCACAGCCTGGACATGTGCATTTCACTAAATAATTACGATGAGTTTGTGTTTTTTTACGTACTGACATAGGGAGCTCCTGCTATAAGGGGATAAAAACAATATACGTTTAAAATGATGATTACTTATTTTTTTAACAATATTTGAAGAGATTAAGACGTCAGGAAGTATAAATAAAAAAACCCGCTCGGAGCGGGTTCATTTTATTATCAGTAGCACATAACTGCTCAGGCCAACGCCTTCATCGCTATCGTAAGCGCCACTGATAATAAGCACCTATTACAGTGCAGTGACATTACCGGCCGCAGGGCCTTTAGCGCCATTTTCAATGGTGAAGGACACTTTCTGACCTTCATCCAGAGTTTTGAAGTTATCGCCCTGGATTGCAGAGAAATGCACGAATACATCTTTGCTGCCGTCGTCAGGAGTGATAAAGCCAAAACCTTTATCTGCGTTGAACCATTTTACTAAACCAGTCATTTTATTAGACATAGATAATTCCTTAATTTATGAGCCACATAGCGCGGCGATGATGGCCTGTATTGAGAGAGTTACTTATTTGGCACTTAGGAGAAGGCTCATGAAGAAGGGATATCTAAGGATAACACCTGAACTGAGGACTGCTTTACTAAAACTGCTTTCATAAGGTCTGTTTTCCAAACCGATGGCGCTATTAAGACATAGAATATTTATTACTGCAATGTAAATATTATTTTATTTCAACCATTCAAACCCCCGGATGGCTGAACGTTTGATAATAAGTGTTATGTCTTTTCCTCAACGGGTCGCGGTCGTAAAGTGCCTGCGTTGCGGCACATCCGCAATCGGGCGTAGGAACCCGTCAACCATGTTCTGGCGCTGACACAGGTGATGATGGGGAGTAAGGACGCTGACGAGGAGAGGCGACAGCGCCCTTTGAAACATGTAATTAATGCGATCAGTTCCCGGTATCCAGAAGCGACGTACCGTATGAGTTGTCGATTGTACAAAGCCAGCGTCCGTCGCGCTCTTCCCGAAAAACATAGGTCGCGCGGCGCGATATTTCCGTTATCCCACCCTGACCGTCTGGAAAACGCAGAACGGTTTCCATGATAACAAGCGCATTTCCGCCACCCTCGATCACCTGCATCTCACCTTGTTCTACGGTCAACTGGCCCTGAAAATAATCAGCGATGGCAATAAACGCGCTGCGGATATTCTCTTTGCCTTTAACCGTCATGCCGGGCTTGACCACCAGCGCCGCGTCGTCGGCGTAGTATTTCATCAGGGCGTCATAGTTTTTGGCGGTGATGGCGCGATCGCAGGATTCGATTATCTGGCGTAGCGGATGTGGAGTCATGCGCATTTCCTCTTTAAGGGGTAAACACGTATTAACGTAACAGCCAGGGCGTTTGTATAGCTACCCGATTTTATGGCTGGCAGGGGCGTTAACGTTATTTTACTAATTTTGCGAAAATTGCCGTTAACATGACCAGTAAAGACAAGGAAAATAACGCATCCGGCCATTCTGTCGCGTCTGGGCAACATATGTTATCGTCCAGGAAACTGACAAAATTTAAAGGTGAATACGGATGGAAAAGACCTTCACTCCTGAACAAATTGACATTATCAATCGTGTTGTCTTCAGCCATATCGATAAAATGACTGAGGAAGTGGCTAACATTGTTGAAAAAACAGAGAAAGCCGCGCACGGGGAACTTTCCGATCGCGGCATTAATATGACTGATTTTTATCCTGCCAATCAGCCATTTTTAATGATGACAATCGTACAAACATTGATAGACCGGGTGCATGGTGGGGACATGGTTCTTGCTCAAAAAGTGATAACTATGGAAGCGAAAAGACTGAATGTCAGCGTCAGCGTCGAGGCGGATAAATCAGGCATATCGGGCATTAACGATTAAACTGCCAATCATGCCCGTTTCTGGCACACAGCGGACTTAACTTTCATAAATGATGCGTCAGGCAGAGGTTATCTCTTATACCCTGACTGCAAATAAACACCGTTCTACAGCTTCTCAGACAGATTCAATATCTCCGTCCGGCGCATGGCAGACCGCTTCAATATTATGGCCATCAGGCGCAATGACAAATGCGGCATAGTAGTTTTCGCCGTAGGCGCGTAAGCCCGGCGCGCCGTTATCCCGGGCGCCCGAACGCAGCGCCGCCGCGTAAAATTTATCAACCTGCTGCCGGGTTTTTGCGACAAACGCCAGATGCAGGGGTGCCGGTTTGTCATTCGTCTGGAACAGGCAAAGTGAAACATCGCCGGCACTCATTTCCAGACCGTAGTCAGGTGTGCCTTCATCAATGAGTTCCACGCCCAGCGGCTGAAGCGCATTGAGGAAGAACGTTTTACTTTTTTCGTAATCACTTACGCCAAATTTGACATGATCGAACATGATCTACTCCTCAGAGGTTATGAACCCATAAAGAGTATATAAAGAGAGTGAAGTCGTACGGGATTAAGCACGGGGCGATGTGACGAGCGTCAATTTTGGGAATGACCGCCTCTGCCGGGGCATACTATCTGTTCAGACAAACGGCAAAAAAGAAGGCGAGTCGGGCACGCGTACTGCGTACGGTCCCGACTTTTTATTACATGTCTGCGGATCCTGGCGGGAATAAGCTGGCATGCGTTTGCCCCGTTGACGGGCAATCAGGCCGCTTTCACCGCTCTGATTTTTTTCGGTTCAGCCGCATCGGATTCCGTTTTATCGGTAGCCGCTGGGGCAGAGAGATCGGGAAGCTTGCTGGTACGCAGAATATGCTGCACGGTCTCTTTCTGCTCGGCAAAATAAAGACCAAGATCTTCAGCCTGCTTCTCGTCCATCTGCATTCCGCTTTGCAACAGCCAGTCGGTGAACGCGTCTGCCATATCGAGCAGCTTGTCGTGAGCGTCAGCCTCTTTCTTACTGGCAAATGTCATTTTCTCTTCACCTTTTCTTACGACAACAAATTTTGTTTCAACAGCCATCACGCACCTCTCATACTGTGTTTATATACAGTATAGCAACAGCGATTTCATGTTGCAGCTAAAAAATGTTCACATTTCTGGCGAGGAGGGGGCAGCGGTGGAAATCGTGCGCCGCCATGCACCAGGGGCCTGACCATACTGACGCTTAAAGCTGCGGTTGAAGGACTGCTGGGAGTCAAAGCCCAGCGCGATCGCCACGTTCAGGATCGGCTCATCGCTGTGGGATAGGCGCTCGACCGATTTTTGCAGCTTTTGCGCGCGAATGTACCCGGCGAGGGGATAGCCCGTATGTTCTTTAAACAGGCGCTGAAGGTGCCATTTTGAATAGCCGGATCGCCTGGCGACGGACTCAATGTCCAGACGGCTGTCCAGGTTATGGTCGATCCAGTCGAGTAAATCATGCATAAAGGCGTCTGTGTTCATTCGGGTATCCCCACGCTGCATTTTTAAAAGTAACTTTGTCTGTTGCATTAAAAGGTGGCGCGTTTTGGAATTAATTGCAAGTTTTATTGTTGCATTTAAATCCTTGACCGAAACGGGGCTTTTAACATCGACTCAAATAGCACATAAAGTGCAACAATTATTCTTGCACTTAATTCAGCGCCTTCCTACAATCGCCGCGAATAGTGTATTCGCAACTGTTACAGTTTTGTGGCGATGAACGACACAAATGGCCTTAAGCCAGCTACCGGACAAAGGAAGTGGCGCAGCGACTCCCGCAGCGTCTTGCCCGGCAGCTACCAATACCGGAATAAAAATAATGAGCCTGCAAAAAACCTGGGGTAACGTTTATCCGAGCGCACTGGGGGTGATGTTGCTCTCCTTGCTGCTCGTCGGGTGTGATAACAGCGTCGCGCAGAACGCCGCGCCACCCGCGCCCGCCGTCAGCGCCGCTGACGTGGTCGTAAAATCCATTAGCCAGTGGGACAGCTTTAACGGCCGGATCGAAGCGGTGGAGAGCGTTCAGCTTCGCCCGCGCGTTTCCGGCTACATCGATAAAGTGAATTACACCGACGGCCAGGAGGTGAAGAAGGGCGAGGTGCTGTTCACCATTGATGACCGAACCTATCGCGCTGCGCTGGAACAGGCGCAGGCGAACCTGGCGAGAGCCAAAACGCAGGCCAGCCTGGCGCAAAGCGAGGCTAACCGTACCGATAAGCTCATCAACACTCATCTGGTCTCACGGGAAGAGTGGGAGCAGCGTCGCTCGGCCGCCGTTCAGGCGCAGGCCGATATTCGCGCCGCGCAGGCGGCGGTTGACGCGGCGCAGCTCAACCTGGACTTCACCAAAGTGACCGCGCCTATCGACGGTCGCGCCAGCCGGGCGCTGATCACCAGCGGTAATCTGGTGACC
This sequence comes from Enterobacter sp. 186315, assembly GCF_053290175.1. Taxonomy (NCBI): domain Bacteria; kingdom Pseudomonadati; phylum Pseudomonadota; class Gammaproteobacteria; order Enterobacterales; family Enterobacteriaceae; genus Enterobacter; species Enterobacter sp. 186315. The sequence continues at coordinate 276,181 of NZ_JBPTTK010000001.1, forward strand.
GCAGGCGATACTGCCAGCGTCCTCACCACGCTGGTCTCGCAGAAGACGGTGTACGTCTACTTTGACGTGGACGAATCAACCTACCTTCACTATCAAAACCTTGCCCGCAGCGGGCAGGGCGCGTCCAGCAACCACACGGCGCTGCCGGTGGAGATTGGCCTGACGGGTGAGGAGGGGTATCCCCACCAGGGCAAAGTCGACTTCCTGGATAACCAGCTCACGCCGAGCACCGGGACGATCCGTATGCGTGCCCTGCTGAATAACGCACGGCGTCAGTTCACGCCGGGGCTGTTTGCCCGCGTACGCCTGCCGGGCAGCGCGGAATTTAAAGCCATGCTTGTCGACGACAAAGCGGTGCTGACCGATCAGGATCGCAAATACGTCTATATCGTCGATAAAGAAGGGAAAGCGCAGCGTCGCGACATCACGCCGGGGCGTCTGGCCGACGGTTTACGCATCGTGCAGCAGGGGCTGAACCCTGGCGATAAAGTCATCATCGAGGGATTACAAAAAGTGTTTATGCCGGGAATGCCGGTAAACGCCAAAACCGTCGCCATGACCGCCAACGCGGCCCTCAACTGATCCCCTGACCTGAGAATCCCACCCATGGACTTTTCCCGCTTTTTCATCGACAGGCCGATTTTTGCCGCCGTCCTGTCGATTCTGATTTTTATCACCGGGTTAATCGCCATCCCGCTGCTGCCGGTTAGCGAATATCCTGACGTCGTACCGCCAAGCGTGCAGGTGCGCGCGGAGTACCCTGGCGCCAACCCGAAAGTGATTGCCGAGACCGTGGCGACGCCGCTGGAAGAGGCCATCAACGGCGTTGAAAACATGATGTACATGAAATCCGTCGCGGGCTCGGACGGCGTGCTGGTGACCACCGTGACCTTCCGCCCGGGGACTGACCCCGATCAGGCGCAGGTACAGGTGCAAAACCGCGTCGCGCAGGCCGAGGCGCGTCTGCCGGAAGACGTGCGGCGTCTGGGTATTACCACCCAGAAACAGTCGCCGACGCTGACGCTGGTGGTGCATCTGTTCTCGCCAGGCGGTAAATACGACTCTCTGTACATGCGCAACTACGCCACCCTGAAGGTGAAAGACGAGCTGGCGCGTCTGCCCGGCGTCGGCCAGATCCAGATTTTCGGCTCCGGTGAATACGCGATGCGCGTTTGGCTGGATCCCAACAAGGTGGCGTCGCGCGGGCTGACCGCCTCGGACGTGGTCACGGCGATGCAGGAGCAGAACGTACAGGTTTCCGCCGGACAGCTTGGCGCCGAGCCGCTGCCGAAAGAGAGCGATTTCCTGATCTCCATTAACGCGCAGGGCCGTCTGCATACCGAAGAAGAGTTTGGCAATATCGTGCTGAAAACGGCGCAAGACGGTTCGGTCGTCCGGCTGCGCGACGTGGCGCGTATTGAAATGGGCTCCGGCAGCTACGCGCTGCGTTCCCAGCTCAACAATAAAGACGCGGTCGGGATTGGTATCTTCCAGTCGCCGGGGGCGAACGCCATCGACCTGTCAAACGCGGTGCGCGCCAAAATGGACGAACTGTCCACGCGCTTCCCGGCGGATATGAAGTGGGCGGCGCCTTACGATCCGACCGTTTTCGTGCGCGACTCCATCCGTGCGGTGGTGCAAACGCTGCTGGAAGCGGTGGTGCTGGTCGTGCTGGTGGTGATCCTGTTCCTGCAAACCTGGCGCGCGTCGATTATTCCGCTGATCGCGGTGCCGGTTTCGGTGGTGGGCACCTTCAGCATTCTTTACCTGCTGGGCTTCTCGCTCAATACCCTGAGCCTGTTCGGGCTGGTGTTGGCCATCGGTATCGTGGTGGATGACGCCATCGTGGTGGTGGAAAACGTCGAGCGAAATATCGAAGAGGGGCTGGCCCCGCTTGCGGCCGCGCATCAGGCGATGCGCGAGGTGTCCGGGCCGATTATCGCGATTGCGCTGGTGCTGTGCGCGGTGTTTGTGCCGATGGCGTTTCTCTCGGGCGTGACCGGACAGTTCTACAAGCAGTTTGCGGTGACGATCGCCATCTCCACGGTGATCTCCGCCATCAACTCGCTGACGCTCTCCCCGGCGCTGGCGGCGCTGCTGTTAAAACCGCACGGCGCGCCGAAAGATTTTCCGACCCGGCTTATCGACCGTCTGTTCGGCTGGATTTTCCGTCCGTTTAACCGCTTTTTCCACCGCAGTTCGAACGGCTATCAGGGGCTGGTGGGCAAAACGCTCGGCCGTCGCGGCGCGGTGTTTGCGGTCTATCTGCTGCTGCTCTGCGCGGCGGGGGTGATGTTTAAAGCGGTACCCGGCGGGTTTATACCGACCCAGGACAAGCTGTACCTGATTGGCGGCGTGAAAATGCCGGAAGGCTCATCCCTTGCGCGCACCGACGCGGTGATCCGCAAAATGAGCGAAATCGGCATGAACACCGAGGGCGTGGACTATGCTGTCGCGTTCCCGGGACTGAACGCGTTGCAGTTCACCAACACGCCGAATACCGGGACGGTGTTCTTTGGCCTGAAGCCGTTCGACCAGCGCAAACATTCCGCTGCGGAAATAAACGCCGAGATCAACGCCAAAATCGCGCAAATCCAGGAGGGCTTTGGCTTCTCTATTCTGCCGCCGCCGATTTTAGGGCTGGGACAGGGATCGGGCTATTCCCTGTACATTCAGGATCGCGCGGGCCTGGGCTATGGCGCGCTGCAAAACGCGGTGAACACCATGTCCGGCGCGATTATGCAGACGCCGGGGATGCATTTCCCCATCTCAACCTACCAGGCGAACGTGCCGCAGCTGGACGTGCAGGTTGACCGCGATAAGGCGAAAGCGCAGGGCGTGTTGCTGACCGATCTCTTCGGTACGCTGCAAACCTATCTGGGCTCGTCGTACGTGAATGACTTCAACCAGTTCGGGCGCACCTGGCGCGTAATGGCTCAGGCAGACGGCCAGTTCCGCGACAGCGTGGAGGATATTGCTAACTTACGTACCCGCAATAATCAGGGCGAAATGGTGCCGATTGGCAGTATGGTGAACATCAGCACCACCTACGGTCCGGACCCGGTGATCCGCTACAACGGCTACCCGGCGGCGGATTTGATTGGCGATGCTGACCCGCGCGTGCTCTCGTCCACGCAGGCGATGACGCAGCTGGAAGGTATGTCGAAGCAGATCCTGCCCAACGGGATGAACATTGAATGGACCGACCTGAGCTTCCAGCAGGCCACGCAGGGGAACACGGCGCTGATCGTCTTCCCGGTCGCGGTGCTGCTGGCGTTCCTGGTGCTGGCGGCGCTGTATGAGAGCTGGACGCTGCCGCTGGCGGTGATCCTCATCGTGCCGATGACGATGCTGTCCGCGCTGTTTGGCGTCTGGCTGACCGGGGGCGATAACAACGTGTTCGTGCAGGTGGGGCTGGTGGTCCTGATGGGGCTGGCCTGTAAAAACGCCATTCTTATCGTGGAGTTTGCCCGCGAGCTGGAAATGCAGGGCAAAGGGATTATGGAAGCCGCGCTGGAGGCGTGCCGCCTGCGTTTACGCCCGATCGTGATGACCTCCATCGCCTTTATCGCCGGGACCATTCCGCTGATCCTCGGCCACGGCGCGGGTGCCGAAGTACGCGGCGTTACCGGGATCACGGTCTTCTCCGGGATGCTGGGCGTGACGCTCTTTGGTCTGTTCCTCACGCCGGTGTTCTACGTGACGCTGCGTAAACTCGTGACGCGCCGCAAAGAGGAAAGGGACGCTCTGCCTGCATAAGGTTGTTGCAGATAACAAAAAACCGCCTTCACTGTGAAGGCGGTTTTTTTATGGTGCGCGAAAAAATTAGTGAGCTTCTTTATATTTCGCCATCAGCTCCGGCACCGGATCGCAGCCGCTGGTGTCAGCTTTTTTGACCTCTTCCAGAGCGCTCGCCACGGTATGGCGAGCCAGTACCGCCAGCGAAGCCTCTTCGGCTTCTTCTGAGATAGATTTGAAGTACCAGCACGCGTTAGCGCTGACCACGCAGCGGGCCGGCACGTCAGGGCGCGACGCCCAGAGCTTTTTATCTTCGATAACCGACAGGTAAATATCGCGAAGGGTGATCTCTTCCGGCGGGCGACCAAGATGAATGGAGCCGTTGCGGCCAAGCGTTGAAACGATAATGCCGTCACGCGTGAGCGGGACCATCAGTTTGCGGATGAAGCTCGGGTTCGCTTCCAGACCGTAGGCCAGAATCGCACTCGTCGAACGTTCGCCCAACTGCTCCGCCATCGCTACGCTGAGAACCATCTGCAAAGCTGTCGGGAAGCGGTAATCTAACATGTTTGTTTCCTGGGTCGCGGTGAATTTTGTTCTTTTTGGCACCGCAGAGGTGAATAAGCAATAAACAACAATATAACAAATACGGGAATTTTTTTGAAGCAATCTGCGGCATTTGCGATCGAACACCCTTTTCCTGTTTAGCTAAACGTGCGGTTAGGGAAGTTACCCTTCGCCTCAGACACGGCTTGCGTAAACACGCAGAGATTCAGGCGCTGCTATCTATAAAAGGATGCTTTATGTTAGTCGCACCTATCCGTCAGGGCACAACCATGATTACAGTAGAGAAGTCAGATCCAAATTCTTCAGAATCCTGTTACCTGATCGAACTGCTGTCAGCAGAACTCGCCGCCATTACGGGTGACAACGGCAAAAGCAATTTTAATGCGGAAGCAATGAGTGATGAAAAAGCCCTATGGGCATTAGCAAAAAATACCCAAGGCAAAGCAATAGGGTGCGGTGCGATACGGCCATTGACGCAACATACGGCCGAGCTTAAAAGAATGTTTTCAGACCGAAGTATGCCAGGGGTGGGTAGTGCGTTACTCAATTTTCTTGAAAAATCTGCAAAAGAGATGGGGTACACCGAACTTAGGCTGGAAACCCGACATATCAACTATCGGGCCGTCAAGTTCTACAAGAAAAAGGGTTATGTCCGTATTGAAAATTATGGCCCATACATAGGCAGGACTGAAGCGATATGCTTTTCAAAAGCATTGCGCTGAATATTTGAATCTAATTTAGCGTCTACGCTTATTGCACAAACTAAACACTCAGCATCATATCCCGGCTTCAACCGTCGCCATCATCGACGGTAGCTCGCTAACCAGTTTATCAACGGCCAGTCTGACTTTCAGGGAGAGGTGAGGCGTGCGCGGCCATACGGCATAGACGGGCCAGCTTCCTGACGACTGATTTTTGAGAATTTCTTTCAGGCTGCCCGTAACAAGCTGCTCGCGCACGAGCCAGTAGGGCAGCCAGACGATGCCGCCGCCTGATATCGCGACATCTTTTACCGCCTGCATATCATCCATCATGATTCTGGCGGGCGGGATCATCTCCGTCATTTCACCCCTTTCATTTTTAACCTGCCACTTCAAAACGCGTCCTGAATGGATATAGGCAATCGCGGCGTGGTGCTTGAGTTCCTTTGACGAAGCTGGCTCACCGGCCCGCTGGAGATACTCCGGAGAAGCGCAGAAAACCATGGTGTGAGAGGCGAGTTTACGGGCGATCAGGCTGCTGCTGTCGGCCAGGGCGCCGATTCTGACGGCCATATCAAACCCTTCTTCCGGTAAGTCGACCTGACGATCGCTAAAGGACATTTCCAGCGTCAGCCCCGGATGTTCCTTTGTCAGCGTGGAGAGCAGCGGTGAAATACATAGGTGTCCGAGCAGAACGGGGACGGACACCCTGAGTTTTCCGCTGGCCTGCATTTTTCCGCCTTCCAGAATATCCTCCGCCGTTTTGATTTCGTTAAGCGCCCGGCGGCAGTATTCATAATAAAGCGAGCCTTCATCAGTCAGGCTCTGGGTGCGGGTTGTGCGCTGAAAAAGGGTAACACCCAGCCTTTCCTCAAGCCGGGATATGGTTTTCGCAACGGCCGAGCGCGTTACGTTCAGTTTTTCCGCCGCCTGCGAAAAACTGGCCGATTCAGCGGCGGTCACGAAAACGGGAATACTGCCGATCTCACTTTTCATATTGTTGCCTTAGCGGAATCAATAATGAGAAATACTATCTCCATTGTCATTAAAGAGGCAATGCTAGAATCTTGAGCATCCGTTATTTATGACGCTGGAGTCACCATGAAACGCTGGATTTTGAACGAAACAGGGCGTGAGAACTTAACGCTTATAGATGCAGACATCCCTCAGCCTGGCCCGAATGAAGTGCTGGTTCGGGTCAACGCTGTCTCTTTAAACTTTCGCGATAAGGTCATCATAGAGGGCGGAATGGGCATGGGTATGCCGATGCCCTTTACGCCGGGCTCCGATATGGCTGGCGTGGTGGAGGCGGTGGGTCCAGGCACCACTCGCTTCTGCGAGGGCGATCGCGTGATCTCCTCCTTTAACGCCGACTGGATTGACGGAAAGCTGCAAAACACCGCCAAAAATCCGCACTACAACACGATTGGCTACGCCATTCAGGGGGTGCTGGCCGAGTACGTGGTGATGAATGAAGCGTGGCTGGTCCACGCCCCGCAGACGCTGACCGATGCCGAAGCCAGCACGCTGGTCTGTGCCGGACTGACGGCCTGGTTTGCGTTGATTGAGCGCGGCGGGCTTCGCGCCGGGGAAACCGTGCTTGTTCAGGGAACCGGGGGCGTAGCGCTTTTCGCGCTTCAGATAGCGAAAATGGTGGGTGCTGAAGTTTACGTTACCTCGTCCAGCGACGAGAAGCTGGCTGCGGCGGTGGCGCTGGGAGCCGATCATGGTATTAACCGTAACAAAGAGGACTGGGTCGAGGCCGTGTACCGACTGACGAATGAACGGGGTATCGATCATGTGGTGGATACGGTGGGCGGGCGTAACTTTGCCGATTCTGTTCGCGCGGTGGCATCACATGGACGAATCTCTCTGATTGGAATGATGGACATCCACGATACGTCCGCCCCTGGATCGCTGCTGTTGTTGAAATCGCCGACGGTTCAGGGAATTGGCGTGGGCCATCGCCGGGCGCTCGAAGATTTTGTCCGGGCCGTTGACGGCGTCAAGCTGAAACCCGTTATCGATAAATCATTTAGCCTTGAAGAATTGCCGGAAGCGCTAAACCAGCTCGATAAAGGGGCGTTCGGGAAAATCGTGATTAACGTGGGTTGACGGGCATGATAATCATTCAGGGGGCAGATAGGTACCCCTGACAATGATTCATTGTTCGCACCCTTGGTTTTGCGAAAAATAATTAGGGCCCGGATTTACAGCATTAAAGCTATCTTTCTCAAAAATCATGTTCTTTTCAAGTGATACGTCATCAAAAAACTGATCTGGGTTGCTGCGAAATTTGATAAAGCTTACGCTTACTGTACGCATCATCTGCGTACTGAACGATATCTATTTCCTCAAGATTATCATGACTACGAAATATTTTATTAGTGAGTCGAGGTGTGGACGCCGCATTCTGATTATACAAAGGGTAGCGCACTCCGCCCATAATTAGACCATTCTCTGTCATCCGTAATGGAGTGGGTGAAATATCCCGGCACGTAAAAGGCTTAGAGAGATCGATTACATGACTAAATAAATTTGCATGAGCGGGAAACAGTGGGCTGATGGAAAGTGACAAGATCAAAAGTACTTTTTCATCGGAAATGAACTGAGCTTGTATATAGTTGAAGTACTTAAATGATAATTATTTAAATAAAAAATCAATGGGTTATTTCGTGATTATGTAATTTTAGTGGTTACTATTAATGATATTTAGAAAGTAATAGCCCTGTTCTTGGGGCCGCTAAAATCTCGGATCGCTGCAACCGTTTCCAGTTTAATTTTGATATCTTCCGGCGTATAGAGATATTTTCGATAGCGTCGACGACTGTGCTGGTCAAAACAGGTGATAATGTAACTCAGGATGAATTTTTAATACCTGTTACAAGCTCTTTACCAACTACGTAAACTCTTTACATTGTCGAGCTTCGTTTGTATTTAATTTTAGCCCCGTGTCTTTAAGGAAAAACGACCTTATGCGGGCCTGATTGATGGTAAGACGCCGCGAGTCAGAGCTAATATGTGCTAGCAATGAATCAAGTGGTTAGAGTAGGAAAAGACTCGCGTATTAGATCAAGGCGCTATGAAATGGTAAAAAACCCTACAAAGTTTAATTACTTCATTATAAACTACTTCCTTGGAAGGAGCAATTTCTCGCCCAAGGTCATCATAAATTATGTCTTCCTTAATATAAAAATCCCCATAATATCCAGCATTGTTTGTACCCTTATTGATAGTGAAATATTCTTGCCCAAGGTATTTTTTGGAAAAATTATAACTTATGTAAAAGTCAGACATGGTTTCATCCCATCCACATGAGCCAACAATGAGATCAATCATACGCGATACAGGTAAGTTTACTCTCCCGATATATTGGAAGTCTTTTTGAAAAGGTAAGCTGCATTCATCTCTTAAAAATTGCAATTCTATGTAATCATCTTTAATTATAATATTTAACCCCCCCATTCCATCGAGATAGTAAAAATGATTTTTTCGGCACCAATATAAACTAAAAAATTCGATATCTCGCAAATGGGAAAATATCTCACGGTGCCTTTGGATGTTTTCAATGTAAAGATCAGTGTGTTGGTCGTTTCGAATAAACCCTATTGACTCCAGTGCTTTTATTTCTGCATTGTTTTTCCATTCCTTCAACATTTCAACACTGTAGGATCCTTTGTCTGAATCAATTAACCAAGCATGTATACGGCACATCCAAATCCCATTCTGGATAGACTTTCTTTGTTCTTCAGTCATTTCGTAGTTATATCTTGGCCCATTTGGGGAGGCTGCTTCAATATGACACGCTTGACCTATAGATATCCGTTTATTTGGATCGGCATGAGGTCCAACTGTGATTTTGTTGCAGTCAGGATATGAACAGCACCAGCCTACTCTTTCTGCCAGAATACGTTTGACACTTTCTGGAAAATCATCTCTCATCGAATGAAAACCTCTTAAATATACATGATAAATAAAAATTTATTTTTAGAATTAGATATATTTTTTTAGTTGTATGTTTGCGTCTAATTACGAAATTATTATCATAATTAAAGGAGCAGGGGAAGCGTTTTATTAATAAGTTTTTACTTATTGGGTTGAACTTCGTTATCGGAGTATTTGGTATATCAGGAAGTTCTTGCTATTAAAAAAACAAAAAAGCCAGCAACGTGTGCTGGCTTTTTCCATCACCGATACAGCGTCTTGTCCGCCACCGGAATCAACAGTTCAGACTGCCAGCTCGCCAGCGTCAGCCGGGCCAGCTGCCCGAGTGCGGCGTAGAACGGATGTCCGGCGTTGTCGATAAACACCTCCAGGAAGCGCTGGCTCCACGGCAGCAGATGCCAGGCCAGCAGCTGGTCGCGCTCGGCATCGCGGCCGTTCTCGGTAAGCCATGCGGCGAGCATCAGCAGGGTGCCGAAGTGATCTTCCGGCTCGTTCTGCTGCATCTCGAAGGCAATCGCGTTTTCGCGCATCCACTGGCGCAGCGCGAGGGTCGAGTCGCCGAACAATACGGATTCACGATCCAGCCACACCGAGCCCCACGGCGGGGCGGGCAGGGCGTACGGGCCGATAAACAGGCGCTGCCAGGCGTCGGTAAGCGGCTCGTCCGATGGGGCGCGGAAGGTTTCCGCGATGGGCTGGAGCGCGTCGGAAGAGAGCGGCCAGTCGTGTGTCCAGTCGCTTGCGGTCAGCGCGCTCACCAGCGGCGCAACCTGCTCGTCTTCCGGGGAGTAATAAAACAGCGCGCCCAGAACCCGGGCGCTGAACGCGAACGACTCGCGCTGTGAAACATCATTCATAACACCATTCCTTGCTCGCGTGCGGGTTGCCCCGCACGCGCGTATTAACCGGCAATCGCCATACCTGCGGTCATGTGCAGGCCATAAAATAGCCCGCGACCGATTAGCTCACCGAGAACCACCAGCACGAGGCCCGCGAACAAGCCAATGACTTTTGGCTCCTGACGACGCGCAAGCGGGCACAGCCAGCAGCCTAAACCCGCTGCGAGCAACAGGATACGCCAGATTTGCAGCGTGCCATAGTCCGGCAGCAGGGCGCTGGCCTGTTGAACTGAACTATGAATACCTGCCAGCGCGTTGCTTTGCCCGACCACCACCGCCACGCTTGCGAGCAGAGCCAGCACGCTGATGGCGGCCGCCAGCTTACCCTTAAACGACGCTTTCGCGGCGCGCAGCAGCAACGCCGCGAACAGCGGGCCGCCCAGCGCCATGGTCAGGAAAAAGCCCAGAGTGGTGTAGCCGGTGTACCAGGTCGGAACGGTATCAATCTGATACACGCGGGTCATGGCCCAGACGAACACAATGCCGAGGATCTGGCTGACCACCAGCCAGATTTTACCCAGCGCGGGCGGCATCTTGTTGAGCACGGAAATCAGCCACCAGAAGCCGCCAACCGCAAAGAACACCGAGCCCGCGGCAATTTCGTTGCTGAGCGCTGACGCGCCGATGCGGTTAAGGGAGTTAAAGGCGCGCATGGGCGTGCCGAGGTGGAGCACCGAGGCGATAAAGCCGATCCCCATCACCACCCACAAGAAGAACATGCTGCGCACAATCCGCGTTCTGGCGGCGCTGTCTTCCTCTTTAAACCAGGCGCACCCGGCGACGATTAGCGCGCCCGCCACGCACTGCCCGAAGACGGTGAAGATCACCAGCGGCCATTCATGCCATCCACTTCCCATCTCACACCTCCTTCGGGTTTGCCAGATAGCCGGTGGTGTCACCCGTCGGACGGCTGTTGGCGTTAGGTTTAATCACAATGCTTGGTTTGGTGAAGTGCGCGGACGGCAGCGGCGCGACCGCCGCCAGCTGACCGTGTTTTTTACGCAGCTCTTCAATCGGGCCGAAGTCCAGCGCGCGCAGCGGGCAGGACTCGACGCAGATCGGCTTTTTGCCGTCGGCCACGCGGGTGTGGCAGCCGTCGCACTTGGTCATGTGCCCTTTGGCTTCGTTGTACTGCGGCGCACCGTACGGGCAGGCCATGTGGCAGTAGCGGCAGCCGATGCAGACATCTTCGTTCACCACCACAAAGCCGTCGTCGCGCTTGTGCATCGCCCCGCTCGGGCAGACCTTGGTACAGGCCGGATCTTCGCAGTGGTTGCAGGCAATCGACAGGTAATAGGCGAAGACGTTCTGATGCCAGACGCCGTTGTCCTCCTGCCAGTCGCCGCCCGCGTATTCATAGATACGGCGGAAGCTGACTTCTGGGGTTAAATCTTTGTAGTCCTTGCAGGCCAGCTCGCAGGTTTTGCAACCGGTGCAGCGGCTGGAATCAATAAAAAATCCATACTGGGTGGTCATCAGTTATTCCTTATGCCTTCTCGATCTGCACCAGGTTGGTATGTTGTGGGTTGCCTTTTGCCAGCGGGGAAGGACGATGGGTGGTCAGCGTGTTGATGCAGGCCCCGTGGTCAACGCGGTCGCCCGTCATGTTGGCGTCGTGCCATGCGCCCTGGCCCATCGCGCTTTCGCCCGGCATGATGCGCGGCGTCACTTTTGCCGGAATGCGCAGCTCGCCGCGACCGTTAAACACGCGCACCATGTCGCCGTTTTTAATGCCACGCTGCGCGGCATCGACCGGGTTCAGCCACACCTCCTGGCGACAGGCCGCTTTCAGCACGTCAACGTTGCCGTAGCTGGAGTGGGTTCGCGCCTTGAAGTGGAAGCCGAACAGCTGGAGCGGGTAGGTGCTGCGCTCGGGCGCGTCCCAGCCGTCAAAGGTAGAGGCATAGACCGGCAGGGCGGTGATGGTTTCGTCTTTTTCCAGCTCCCACTTCGCGGCGATATCGGCGAGTCGGCTCGAATAGATTTCGATTTTGCCGGACGGGGTTTTGAGCGGGTTGGCTTCAGGATCCTCACGGAACTTTTTATAGGCAACGAAGTGTCCGTTCGGATCTTTGCGCTTATAAATGCCCATTTTTTTCAGTTCGTCGTAGGACGGCAGAAGCGGATCTTTTTCAAGCATTTTGGCGTACAGATGCTGCAACCACTGCTCCTGGGTGCGCCCCTCGGTGAACTGCTGATACACGTCCGGGCCGAGGCGTTTCGCCACTTCGCTCATGATCCAGTAAATCGGCTTACGCTCGAACTTCGGCGCGGTCACGGGCTGGAGGAAAATCAGATAGCCCATGTTGCCCGCGTAGTCGTTAGGAATAATGTCTTCCTGCTCGACGGTCATCAGGTCCGGCAGCAGGATGTCGGCATACTTCGCTGACGAGGTCATGAAGTTTTCGATCACCACAATCATTTCGCACTTGCTGTCGTCCTGCAAAATATCGTGGGTTTTGTTGATATCGGAATGCTGGTTAGTGATGGTGTTACCGGCATAGTTCCAGATAAATTTGATCGGCACGTCGAGCTTGTCTTTCCCGCGCACGCCGTCGCGCAGGGCGGTCATTTCCGGGCCACGCACGATGGCATCCGTCCAGCTAAAGCAGGAGATCTGCGTTTTAACCGGGTTAACGAGCGGCGGCATACGTTCAATGGTGATGGTGTAGGTGGATTCACGCGCGCCGCTGTTGCCGCCGTTAATGCCGACGTTGCCGGTCAGGATCGACAGCATGGCGATGGCGCGAGAGGTCTGCTCGCCGTTGGCCTGACGCTGCGGTCCCCAGCCCTGACAAATATAGGCCGGTTTCGCCGAGCCAATTTCGCGGGCCAGCTTGATGATGCGGTCGGCAGGGATCCCGGTAATGCGCGACGCCCATTCCGGCGTTTTGGCGGTGCCATCTTCGCCCTGGCCGAGAATATAGGCCTTGTAGTGGCCGTTGGCGGGCGCGCCTTCCGGCAGCGTTTTCTCGTCGTAGCCGACGCAGTATTTATCGAGGAACGGCTGGTCGACCATGTTCTCGTCGATCAGCACCCACGCAATCCCGGCCACCAGCGCGGCGTCGGTGCCCGGGCGAATTGGGATCCACTCGTCTTCACGTCCGGCGGCGGTATCGGTGTAGCGCGGATCGATGACGATCATGCGCGCATTCGAGCGTTCGCGCGCCTGCTCAAGGAAATAGGTGATCCCGCCGCCGCTCATGCGCGTTTCGGCCGGGTTATTGCCGAACATCACCACCAGTTTGCTGTTTTCGATATCGGAGGTGCTGTTGCCGTCGTTAGAGCCGTAGGTGTAGGGCATTGCGCAGTTGATTTGCGCGGTGCTGTAGGTGCCGTAGTGGCTGAGGAACCCGCCGTAGCAGTTCATCAGGCGCGCCACCAGCGAGGCGTAAGGAGAAGAGCGGGTGATGTTGCCCCCGACAATCCCGGATGAGTAGTTGATGTACACCGCTTCGTTACCGTACTTCTCCACCACGCCTTTCAGGCTGGCGGTAATGGTATTCAGCGCCTCGTCCCAGGAGATGCGTTCGAACTTGCCTTCGCCGCGTTTGCCGACGCGCTTCATCGGATAGTTCAGGCGGTCCGGGTGGTTGATGCGACGACGGATAGAACGCCCGCGAAGACAGGCGCGAACCTGGTGATTGCCGTAGATGTCCTCCCCGGTGTTGTCGGTTTCAACCCAGTAGACTTCGTTATCGCGCACGTGCAGGCGAAGGGCACAGCGGCTGCCGCAGTTAACCGAGCAGGCGCCCCAGACGACGTTATCCTCAGGGGATTGCATCGCGCTCTGAACGGCCGCGGCGGCACGTTTTAATCCGAAGGGGAGGGAAAGGCCACCGGCGGCAAGCGCCAGTGAGCCAATTGCGGTGGATTTGACCAGTGAACGGCGGCTGATCCCGCCCTGGTTGTCTGCCTCTGACATAACTCACTCCATCATTGTAAGTAAGAATTATTTACTCCCGTGACTACAACCGGGCTAATGATGGGTGAGTTTTACTTATTTATGGGTATGAAATATTAATCCTTATCAATTCAACGGACATTGTTGAGATGACAGGGGATAAAAATCACTGCGGCTCGCCTTGCGTATTATCCTGCGTGCCGGATGCCGCGCCGCTACCTGTGCGGGTGTACAAAATTTTGAAGGTATCGTTGGCACAATGCCCAACAACCTGCGCATCCGGCTGGTCAGCCTGATCGCCTGGCACGATGTTCAGCGTGAAGCCCGATTCCGGGACGCCGTTATTAATAATTTTCTGCTGAATGTCGCTCTTTACGCGTTCGCAGGAATCCGGGGCAGCCAGCAGGGCCGGGGAAGCACTCATCAACAGCAGGGCGGTAATCCAGGGTAACCGTTTCATCATCTGACTCCTTTTCTCTGTGTGTTTTTTAATTCTAGCAGGGTTAGTGTAAACGTCTGTATTTGCTAATATGATTGGGAATTATCTCCCTGCATCGGTAAATAACGTGAAGAAATACGCAGTGATAGGGCTACTGGCGACAGTGCTGGCAGGTTGCGACAACAACTCTGCGCCGCTCTCTTTTTCGCCGGAGATGGCGAGTTTTTCGAATGAATTTGATTTCGATCCCCTGCGCGGGCCGGTGAAAGATTTCACCCAAACCTTGCTCAACGAGAAGGGCGAAGTCTCGAAACGGGTCAGCGGCACGGTATCAACGGAAGGCTGTTTCGACACGCTGGAGCTGCACGATCTGGAGGCCAATACCGGCGTTGCGCTGGTGCTGGACGCTAACTACTACCTCGATGCGGAAACGCAGCAGCGCAAGGTGAAATTGCAGGGTAAGTGCCAGCTTGCGGAGCTGCCCGCAGCGGGCATTACCTGGGACACCGACGATAACGGTTTTGTGGTGGCCGCGCGCGGCAAAGAGATGGAAGTGAAGTACCGTTACGACGCGGAAGGCTATCCGCTGGGTAAAACCACGATTTCCGGAAAACAGCAGCTGTCGGTGCAGTCCACGCCGTCAAAAGACCCGCGTAAAAAGCTCGACTACACGGCAGTCAGTTTGCTTAACGATAAGCCGCTCGGGCGGGTGAAGCAGAGCTGTGACTACGATCGCCACAACAATCCTGTCTCCTGCGAGCTGTTAATCACCGATGACAGCGTCAAGCCGACGGTCGAAAAGACGTACACCATCAAAAACAGCATTGATTACTATTGATGTAATAAATGAAAACCGCGCAGCTTACTGCGCGGTGGGTTTCAGCAGGCTGGCGGAAGAGGCTTTATGCCCGGCCAGATGCTGATGCTGGAAGATGCACATGCGGATGGTGTTGCGGTACTCGCCGTTAATAAAGAACTCATGAATCAGCTCGCCTTCCACCATAAAGCCCAGCTTGCGGTAGATATGGATCGCCTTTTCGTTCTCTTTATCAACAATCAGGTAGAGCTTGTAGAGGTTCAGCACGTTGAACCCGTAATCCATCGCCAGCTTCGCCGCGCGTGAGGCCAGGCCCTTGCCCTGATGCTCCGGCGAAATGATGATCTGAAACTCTGCCCGGCGGTGAACGTGGTTGATCTCAACCAGCTCCACCAGTCCCGCTTTTTCACCCCCACACTCCACGACGAAACGGCGCTCGCTCTGGTCGTGGATGTGTTTATCGTACAGATCGGACAGCTCGACAAACGCCTCGTAAGGCTCCTCAAACCAGTAGCGCATCACGCTGGCGTTGTTGTCGAGCTGGTGAACAAAGCGCAAATCTTCTCGCTCAAGAGGGCGAAGTTTTAACTCGTCCATGGTGATCCCGCGAGATTAAGGTGCGACCGTGCGGCCGGTACGGCGATCCAGACAGCGCAGGGTGTTTGGCTCCCAGTAGGCGTTCACGTTGGCACTTTGCTGACATTTATCGCGCGCGTCGAATGCGACATCTTCTTTGTCCCACTCTTTCTCGGCGCGTTTGTTCACCTTCTGGCGAAGGTTGCGGGTGTCATTCCATTGTTCTTTGTCCATCGCGGCGTTCTGACGGCTCTGCGCGCTGTCACCAGACTCAATGATGAGCTTGCTGGTTTCGGCGGAGGCCGTGGTGGAAAAAGCGAACGTTGACAGCGCGAACAGGGCTGTCAGACAAAGGCGTTTGCTTAATGTAGTCATAGCGTTTCCTTTTAACGGGTGCAGATAATCGGTATACCCAGGAGGATTCTACACCAATCCAAAAGAGCAGAATACCCGCGCGGCAGGCATGTGAAGGTTACGTGAATTATCGCGTATCATGTCTCAACCAACCCTCAAAAAATGAAAGATATGGTCAAAACAACGCTGCTTTTCTTTGCAACCGCCCTGTGTGAAATTCTCGGCTGTTTCTTACCCTGGCTCTGGCTGAAAAAGGGAGCGTCCGTGTTGCTGCTGATCCCCGCCGGGGTGGCGCTGGCGCTGTTTGTCTGGCTCTTAACGCTGCACCCGGCGGCCAGCGGTCGAGTCTACGCGGCCTACGGCGGGGTGTATGTCTGCACCGCGCTGCTGTGGCTGCGGGTGGTGGACGGCGTCAAACTGAGCGCGTACGACTGGGCCGGCGCGCTGGTGGCATTGTGCGGCATGTTAATTATCGTGGCCGGGTGGGGGCGCGCGTAAGCGCCCTTTGTTTTGTGATCGAACGCTGATTTCACGATCGTTATACTTGTATGGTAGTAGTGTAGTTGAGTAGATTTCCTGCATCACAACATGCGATGTAAGGAACTGGATTATGAAGATTGTTGGGGCTGAAGTATTTGTGACCTGCCCGGGGCGCAACTTTGTCACCCTTAAAATCACCACCGACGAAGGGATCGTGGGGTACGGTGATGCCACGCTTAACGGACGCGAGCTGTCCGTCGCCTCTTATCTGAAAGATCATCTCTGCCCGCAGCTGATTGGCCGCGATGCGCACCGCATCGAAGATATCTGGCAGTTCTTATATAAAGGCGCGTACTGGCGTCGTGGCCCTGTCACCATGTCGGCGATCTCTGCCGTGGATATGGCCCTGTGGGATATCAAAGCGAAAGCCGCCAACATGCCGCTGTATCAGCTGCTCGGTGGCGCGTCCCGCGAAGGTGTGATGGTCTATTGCCACACCACCGGCCACACCATTGACGACGTGCTGGAAGATTACGCGCGTCACAAAGAGATGGGCTTTAAGGCAATCCGCGTTCAGTGCGGCGTGCCGGGCATGAAAACCACTTACGGCATGTCGAAAGGCAAAGGTCTGGCCTATGAGCCAGCGACCAAGGGCAACTGGCCGGAAGAGCAGCTGTGGTCAACGGAAAAATACCTCGATTTTACGCCGAAATTATTTGATGCCGTGCGCAGCAAGTATGGTTTCAATGAGCATCTGCTGCACGACATGCACCACCGCCTGACGCCAATCGAAGCCGCGCGTTTCGGTAAGAGCATCGAAGAGTTCCGCATGTTCTGGATGGAAGACCCAACCCCTGCGGAAAACCAGGAGTGCTTCCGTCTGATCCGTCAGCACACCGTGACGCCAATTGCGGTGGGCGAAGTCTTCAACAGCATCTGGGATTGCAAACAGCTGATTGAAGAGCAGCTGATCGACTATATCCGTACCACTATCACCCACGCGGGCGGTATTACGGGAATGCGTCGTATCGCTGACTTTGCATCGCTGTATCAGGTGCGTACCGGCTCGCACGGCCCGTCCGATCTGTCGCCAATTTGCCACGCGGCCGCGCTGCACTTCGACCTGTGGGTGCCAAACTTCGGCGTTCAGGAATATATGGGCTACTCCGAGCAGATGCTGGAAGTGTTCCACCACAACTGGACCTTCGACAACGGCTACATGCATCCGGGCGACAAGCCGGGTCTGGGCATCGAGTTCGACGAAAAGCTGGCGGCGAAATATCCGTACGATCCAGCCTATCTGCCGGTTGCCCGTCTTGAAGATGGCACCCTGTGGAACTGGTAAAAGAGGAGCGAACAATGAAAAGCATTGTGATTCAAAAACCGAACGAGCTGGTGATTGAGGAGCGTCCCGTTCCGACGCCGGCCGAAGGTGAAGTTCGCGTCAAAATTAAGCTCGCCGGGATTTGCGGTTCCGACAGCCACATCTACCGCGGTCACAACCCGTTTGCCAAATACCCGCGCGTGATCGGCCATGAGTTCTTTGGCGTGATCGACGCGGTGGGCGAGGGCGTTGACGCTTCACGCCTGGGCCAGCGCGTCTCCGTGGACCCGGTGATCAGCTGCGGCCACTGCTATCAGTGCTCGGTGGGCAAACCTAACGTCTGCGCCTCGCTGGTGGTGCTGGGCGTTCACCGCGACGGCGGCTTCAGTGAATACGCCGTGGTGCCAGCGAAAAACGCGTGGGTCATTCCCGATGCGATTTCCGACAAGCACGCGGTGATGGTTGAGCCGTTTACCATCGCGGCGAACGTGACCGCGCAGGCAAAACCGACCGAGCAGGATGTGGCGCTGGTCTATGGCGCAGGCCCGATGGGGCTGGTCACTGTACAGGCGCTAAAAGGCGTGTACAACGTGAAGCAGGTCATCGTGGTCGACAGAATCGACGAGCGTCTGGCAATGGCAGAACGCAGCGGCGCGGATTGGGTATTCAACAACGCCGGGCAGTCCGTTCAGTCAGTGCTGGATGAAAAAGGCGTGAAGCCCACGCTGATTATCGATGCCGCCTGTCACCCCACGATTTTGCAGGAAGCAATTACTCTGGCTGCACCGGCCGCCCGTATCGTCATCATGGGCTTCTCCAGTGATCCAAGCCAGATTGTCCAGCAGGGAATTACGGGCAAAGAGCTGTCTATTTTCTCGTCGCGCCTGAATGCGCACAAATTCCCGGTTGTCATAGAGTGGTTGGAAAAAGGACTTATCGACCCGGATAAACTGGTTACTCATACCTTTGACTACCACCACGTAACAGACGCAATCGAACTGTTTGAAAAAGACCAGCGGCAGTGCTGCAAGGTCTTGCTGACGTTCAACCAATAACAACTAACGCGTTAGAGCCTGCGTAGACAGGCTCTTAGTGGTACGCATTTTACCTTTCAGAGATAGCCATTATGACTCAAACACAACCTCAAAGAACGACGTCGGATCTGGTCAAAGCCGCCGTTTCTGGCTGGCTTGGCACCGCACTTGAATTTATGGATTTCCAGCTCTACTCGCTGGGTGCGGCGCTGGTCTTCCATGAGATCTTCTTCCCGGAGCAGTCCGCCGCAATGGCGCTGATCCTGGCGATGGGTACCTACGGCGCAGGCTACATCGCCCGTATCGTCGGGGCCTTTATTTTTGGCCGCATGGGCGACAGCATTGGTCGTAAAAAAGTGCTGTTTATCACCATTACCATGATGGGGATCTGTACCACCCTGATTGGCGTGCTGCCGACCTACGCGCAGATTGGTATTTTTGCGCCAGTGCTGCTGGTTACTTTACGTATCATTCAGGGGCTGGGGGCCGGGGCGGAAATCTCCGGTGCGGGCACCATGCTTGCGGAATACGCGCCGAAAGGGAAGCGCGGCATTATCTCCTCGCTGGTGGCGATGGGAACCAACTGCGGCACCCTGAGCGCAACGGCTATCTGGGCGGTGATGTTCTTCGCGCTGGATCGTGAAGAGCTGGTGGCCTGGGGCTGGCGTATCCCGTTCCTCGCAAGCGTGGTGGTGATGATCTTCGCTATCTGGCTGCGAATGAATCTGAAAGAGAGCCCGGTGTTCGAAAAAGTCAGCGATGAAGACGGCGTTGTGCCTGTTTCCACACCAGAAACCTCGCTGGGTGCGATGTTCAAGAGCAAATCCTTCTGGCTGGCGACCGGTCTGCGCTTCGGCCAGGCGGGTAACTCGGGTCTGATTCAGACCTTCCTCGCGGGCTATCTGGTACAGACGCTGCTGTTCAACAAGAGCATTCCAACGGATGCGCTGATGATAAGTTCCTTCCTGGGCTTCATCTCCATTCCGCTGCTGGGCTGGCTGTCTGACAAAATCGGTCGTCGTCTGCCGTACATCGTGCTGAATATTTCCGCCATTATTCTGGCCTACCCGATGCTGTCGATCATCGTCGACAACACCTACAGCCCGAGCGTGATCATGATGTGTATCATCATCATTCATAACTTCGCGGTGCTGGGCCTGTTTGCGCTGGAAAACATCACCATGGCGGAAATGTTTGGCGCACGTAACCGCTTTACCCGTATGGCCATCTCGAAAGAGGCGGGCGGTCTGGTGGCAGTGGGCTTTGGTCCGGTGCTGGCGGGTATCTTCTGCAACATGACTGGCACATGGTGGCCGATTGTGGCGATGATGATTGTCTACTCCGTGATTGGTCTGATCTCTGCGTTACTGATGCCAGAAGTGTGCGACCGCGACCTGAGCGAAGCGGAAGATGCCGCAGAAGCTAAAGCGCACACCGTCAAAGGGCATAAGTACGGGGTGCAGTCGTAAGTTTTATCAGTGACCATTAAAACGCAGCAAACATCCCCCGGCTTTGGCTGGGGGATGCCGATTAAAATGGCACGGTTACAGCACACCTTCTTCTGTCAGCAAGGCTGGTTTATAGCTTTACCGATAGATGTCACACAACTTGATTTTTGTATCACACCAATTAGACGAAAGTTAATGTAAATCAATATTCGGCGCGGGACATTCAGTATGGTTATGGCTTATCCGAATTCATACTCACTGCCATTCTAGTTGGTGTAGTCAGCAGATCCGGAACGATAGCGACGCTCTCGCCCCGGGGTTATATTTTAATTACGACAACGAGTCTCAATCATGGAAAACCCATTATTAACGGCGAAAGCCACGCTTCCTCAGTACGATCGCGACAGCCTGAAAACGCGAATTGTCCATTTAGGGTTTGGCGCTTTCCACCGCGCTCACCAGGCGGTGTATACCGATATCCTGGCCGCCGAGCAGGGTAGCGACTGGGGTTACTGCGAAGTGAACCTGATTGGCGGCGAGCAGCAGATTGCCGATCTTAAGGCTCAGGATAATCTTTACACCGTTGCCGAAATGTCAGCGGATGCCTGGACCTCACGCGTGGTCGGCGTGGTGAAAAAAGCGCTGCACGTTCAGGTTGATGGTCTGGAAACCGTGCTGAACGCCATGTGCGAGCCGCAGGTGGCTATCGTGTCGCTCACCATTACCGAGAAGGGCTACTGCCACTCTCCGGCGACCGGGCAACTGATGCTCGATCACCCGTTTATCGTGGCTGACCTGAAAAACCCGCACCAGCCAACCTCCGCGCTGGGCGTGATTGTGGAAGCGCTGGCGCGTCGTAAGGCGGCCGGTTTAGCGCCATTTACCGTAATGTCCTGCGACAACATGCCGGAAAACGGCCATGTGATGCGCAACGTCATCTGCGCCTATGCCCGCGCGGTGAACGGCGAGCTGGCGGACTGGATCGAAGCGAACGTGACCTTCCCGTCCACGATGGTGGATCGCATTGTTCCGGCGGTCACCGCCGATACCCTGGACAAAATCGAACAGCTGACCGGCGTGCGCGATCCGGCAGGCGTGGCCTGCGAGCCGTTCCGTCAGTGGGTGATTGAAGACAGCTTTGTGGCCGGCCGTCCGCAGTGGGAAAAAGCAGGAGCGGAGCTGGTGGCAGACGTGATCCCGTTTGAAGAGATGAAGCTGCGTATGCTGAACGGCAGCCACTCGTTCCTGGCCTATCTTGGTTACCTGGCGGGCTATCAGCACATTAACGACTGTATGGAAGACGACAACTATCGTCGTGCGGCCCACGCGCTGATGCTGAAAGAGCAGGCGCCGACGCTGAAGGTGAAAGGCGTGGATCTGGCGCATTACGCCGACATGCTGATCGCGCGTTACAGCAACCCTGCGCTGCGCCACCGCACCTGGCAGATCGCGATGGACGGTAGCCAGAAGCTGCCTCAGCGTATGCTGGACTCCGTTCGCTGGCATCTGGTGCACCAGAAGAGCTTCCCGCTGCTGGCGCTGGGCGTGGCGGGCTGGATGCGCTATGTCGGCGGCGTGGACGAGCAGGGCAATGCGATTGAAGTGAGCGATCCGCAGCTGGCCGTGATTCAGGCGGCGGTCAAGGGTAGCGAAGAGGGCGAAAGCCGCGTGAAAGCGCTGCTGGGCATCGAGGCTATCTTCGGTAAAGAACTGCCGCAGGACGCGGTGTTTGTGGACGCGGTGATGACGGCGTATAAAACCCTGGTGGAGAAGGGCGCGAAAGCGACGGTTGCGCAGTACGCGGCACAGCTGTAATCCTTTCATGCCGCCGTTCGCGGCGGCATGTTCTTGTACGTCTTAGTGCATACCCAGACGGATCAGTTCAATCGGTTCGAATTTACCTTCACAGCCTTCCACTTCAACCGTTTTGCTGCGACGCACGTGCATCGCGTCAAGGCCTTCACTGTGAATCGCTTTAATCACCCCGGTGCGCCCGGTGCCGTTAATCATCACGCGGCTGCCGGTGGTAATAGCGTTACGGTTACGATCGTAAGTCATCATGGTATTTTCTCCTCTCATGCCAAATCGTGACGGCGATATTATGCCTGCCGTTTACGAGGCATTATTAATACGCCTCTCTGGCGGTGCATTTCTTGTTTTTGATCAAGCTCACACTTTTTTCTTATATCCGGCGCGCGCTGACGTAACTCAACGGCTATTTACAAAGCGGACAATTGTTTTCTTTTATTGATAGTTGCGTCAGGTGACCGTTTAGTCTTCGTTTATAATAACGGTGTCACTCTGAATGCAGCAAATAATGCTTCTCAGGAATAAGGAGTCAGGCTTATGTATAAAAACATTTTGATGCCTGTTGATGTATTTGAAATGGATTTGAGCGACAAAGCGGTGCGTCACGCCGTGAATCTGGCGAAGGCAGAAGGGGCGTCCATCACGCTGGTGAACATCCTGCCGGCCAGCAGCCGCTCGCTGCTGCGCGGTTTCAATGCCGACATTAAAAAGTTCGAAGAGTATATTTCCGCCGAGTCAGAGAAAAAGATGAACGGCTTAAAGCGGTTATTCGATATGTCGCCGGAGAAAATCGAAACAAAAGTCCGCTTCGGCAACGTGCGTGATGAAATTATTGCGCTGAGCAACGAAGGGGAATATGACGTGATTGTGATTGGTTCGAAAAACCCGAGTATGTCCACGCACCTGCTGGGCTCTAACGCCGAATCTATATTGCGCTATGCCCGCATTCCGGTATTAGTTGTTCGCTAATATCACCGCCGCGTCCCCGGATATTCCCGGGATGCGGCAGCCATTAATCTTCGCTGAACCAGTCGCTATTTTCCTGTCGAATTAACTGCACCGATTCGCTAATTTCCTGCAAATGCATGGTCATGGCATTTTCTACGCCGTCCAGATCGCGTTTTTCCAGCGCGGAAAAAATATCGTGGTGCTGGCGAAGCAGCATTTCAGGCGGGGAGACATGGTCAAGGCTCATGTAGCGCACGCGGTCGATGGTGGCCTTGATGTTCTCGATGGTGTCCCACGCCAGCTGGCAGTCGGCGATTTGCGCCAGCTTCTGGTGAAACTCGTCGTCGAGCAGGAAGAAGTCGTTCAGCTGCTTGCGGTCGATGGCAATGCGCTGCTGATTGAGGTTTTGCTCCAGCAGGTAACACTGGTTGTCATCAATGAGAGAAGCCGCACGGCGGGCGACGGCGCGCTCGATGGCCTGGCGCACGAAGCAGCCGTTACGCACTTGCGAGAGCGAAATCTTATTCACGTAGCTGCCGCGCTGGGGGCGGATCTGAATCAGGCCGTTTTCCGCGAGCTTGATAAAGGCTTCGCGCACCGGCTGGCGGGACACGTCGAAACGCACCGACACTTCTTTTTCGGAAAGCGGCGTTCCCGGCGGGATCAGGCAATGAACGATATCTCGTCGCAGAATACGATAGATTTGCTGATTAACGGGCTGGGTGGGATTAAGTTGGGATTCGGCGGCCATGGGTTGTGATTTCTCAGAGAGTTAACCCGAGCATACTACCATTCTTTTGACCGTCATCCCAGACCCGGCCCGCAGGCCGGGAAGGGCAAATTAGCCGCGATGCACGCTAAGACCAGCGTAGGTCTGGCTGACCGGCATCATCTCAACGGTGTTGATATTGACGTGCGCAGGCAGCGTCGACACCCACCAGACCGCTTCGGTCACATCTTCTGCCGTCAGGGCGTTGGCGTTTTCGTAGGTTTTATCCGCTTCCGCGTCATCGCCCTTGAAGCGCACGTTGGAGAACTCGGTGCCGCCCACCAGGCCGGGCTCGATATCGGTGACGCGCACCGCGGTGCCGTGCAGGTCGGTGCGCAGGTTCAGGCTGAACTGGCGAACGAAGGCTTTGGTCGCGCCGTAGACGTTGCCGCCCGCGTAAGGCCAGCTGCCTGCGGTAGAGCCGATGTTAATGATATGGCCGCGATTGCGCTCAACCATGCCGGGCAGCACGGCGCGGGTCATGTACACCAGCCCTTTGTTGTTGGTGTCGATCATGTTTTCCCAGTCTTCCACGCTCGCGCGATGCGCAGGCTCCATGCCCAGCGCCAGACCGGCGTTGTTGACCAGCACGTCGATGGCGCGCCAGTCGGCAGGCAGATTCGCAATCATCTCTTCAATGGCGGCGCGGTTACGTACGTCCAGCTGCGCGGTCAGAATGCTGTCGCCCAGCTCGTCTTTCAGCTCCTGTAAACGCTCCTGACGGCGGCCGGTAGCAATCACTTTATGCCCGTTGGCAACGAAGCGACGCGTGATGCTTTCACCAAAACCCGCGGTTGCTCCGGTAACTAAAATAATCATGTCACTGTTCCTCAACGCTTTTTATGTTGTATTACCATAGCATGCTCCCGGGGAGTGCGGTAAGGCAACATTTGTATAACGAGATTGCAGGCGATGGCGGGCTGGCCTACTCTGGTGGAAAACCCGTTTTCAGGAGTAAACGATGTCGGTGAACAATCCCTTTTTTGAAACCAGCCTGCTGCCTTATCAGGCCCCCCGCTTTAACGTCATCGACGATAGCCACTATCGCCCGGCCTTTGACGAAGCCATGCGCCAGAAGCGCGCCGAGATTGACGCCATCATCGCCCAGACCGCCGCGCCGGACTTCAACAACACCGTGCTGGCGCTGGAAAAGAGCGGGGCGATGCTCTCCCGCGTCACCAGCGTCTTTTTCGCGATGACCTCTGCCCATACCAATGACTATTTACAGGAGCTGGACGAGGCCTTCTCGACCGAGCTGGCGGGGCTGGCGAACGATATCTGGCTGAACGACACCCTGTTTGCCCGCGTCGAGGCGGTTAAAGGGCAGAGCGAGGCGCTGGACGCCGAGTCCCGCCGCCTGGTGGACGAAACGCACCAGCGGTTTGTGCTGGCAGGCGCGCGCCTGAGTGCCGATGAAAAAGCGGAGCTTAAGGCGCTGAATACCGAATCTGCCTCTCTTACCAGCCAGTTTAACCAGCGCCTGCTGGCGGCGGATAAATCCGGCGGGCTGGTGGTGGAATACGCCCACCAGCTTGATGGATTAAGCGCCGATGAGATCGCCACCGCAGCACAGGCGGCAGCGGAGAAGGGGCTGAACGGTCGCTGGTTAATTCCGCTGCTGAACACCACCCAGCAGCCTGCGCTGGCGGCGCTGACCGATCGCCAGACGCGGGAAAACCTGTTTAAGGCAGGCTGGACGCGCACCCAGAAAGGGGATGAAAACGACACCCGCGAGCTGGTCCGCCGTCTTGTAACCCTGCGGGCGCGTCAGGCCAATCTGTTAGGCTTCGACAGCTATGCGAGCTGGAGCACCGCCGATCAGATGGCGAAAACCCCGGAGGCCGCCCTGCACTTTATGCGCGGCATCGTCCCGGCGGCGCGGGCGCGAGCAGAGCGCGAGCTGGCGGATATTCAGAAAGTGATTGATGACGAGCAGGGCGGATTCACGGCGCAGGCGTGGGACTGGGCGTTTTACGCCGAGCGCGTGCGGCTGGGCAAATACGCGCTGGACGAGTCGCAGATCAAACCTTACTTCGCCCTCGATAAGGTGCTGCACGACGGCGTGTTCTGGGCCGCAACGCAGCTGTTCGGCATTAGCTTTACCGAACGTTTTGATATTCCGGTCTATCACCCGGACGTGCGCGTCTGGGAAATTTTCGACCACACAGGGGAGGGCATGGCGCTGTTCTACGGCGACTTCTTCGCGCGCGACTCCAAAGGCGGCGGGGCGTGGATGGGGAATTTCGTCGAGCAGTCTTATGAGTTCGCCGCACGCCCGGTGATCTACAACGTCTGTAATTACCAGAAGCCGGCGAGCGGGCAGACGGCGCTGATCTCCTGGGACGACGTGATAACCCTGTTCCACGAATTTGGCCATACCCTGCACGGGCTGTTTGCCAGCCAGCGCTACGCTACGCTGTCGGGCACCAACACGCCGCGCGATTTCGTGGAATTCCCGTCGCAGATCAACGAGCACTGGGCGAGCCATCCGCAGGTGTTTGCGAACTACGCGCGTCACCATCAGACCGGTGAACCGATGCCTGCGGCGCTGCGCGACAAGATGCTCAACGCCACCCAGTTCAACAAAGGCTACGACATGACCGAACTTCTTAGCGCGGCGCTTCTGGACATGAACTGGCACGCCGTTGGCGCGCAGGAGGGCGTGAACGACGTTGAGGCATTTGAAGCGCAGGCGCTGAAAAAAGAGGGGCTGGATCTGCCTGCCGTTCCGCCGCGCTACCGCAGCAGCTACTTTGCGCACATTTTCGGCGGCGGCTATGCGGCGGGGTATTACGCCTACCTGTGGACGCAGATGCTGGCGGACGACGGCTACCAGTGGTTTGTTGAGCAGGGCGGATTAACCCGCGAAAACGGCCAGACATTCCGCGAGGCAATCTTGTCGCGCGGCAACAGCAGCGATCTGGAAGCGTTATACCGGGAATGGCGCGGACACGACCCGGAAATTGAACCGATGTTGAAAAATCGTGGGTTAAGTGAATAGCGATATTTTTTTACATAAACAAAACCGGGCGTTATGCCCGGTTTTTTGATCATGATTTCTTAATTATATGTCATGACAAATGTAGCTGTACCATTCGCGCTACCGGCAGTGACCGTACTGGCTGTTTGATAATAACGAGCGGATAGCGGAACGTTGAATGCGCCTTCACCAGTAACCGACCCAACGCTTTGCGCCGTATTCAGTGGAATTGCCGCGTTATTATAAAGCAGCTGTATGCCAACGCCGGTCGCTTTTACTCCACTCGTTGCCGGGTCGATGTTAATGACTCCCGTAGTCGCGTTATATGCACCGCTAGCACCGGGGGCAATGGAAATATTCACTTTGGAGGATTTAACGCAGCTGAGGGGAATCGAGAAATTTTGTGCAGGCGAAGCACTGCCAACGCCGGTAAAAACGGTTCGTTTGATGTCGCCCAATGGCACGTTAATCGCCGTATTGGTGACGGCGCATGCCGGTGTTATCAGAGAAGACATCACAATGCTGCTGGTACTGTTATCGAATATCGGCGATGTGATGGTTACTCCGGAGCTGTTTTGACACTGAATTGCCATATTAGAGAAAAGATTAACCGAAATACCGCCAGAGGCTGTTACAGTGCCGGTTTTTATAAATGCAAAATTTAAGTTTTTACTGTAACTCCCAGCGGTTGTTGTATTGGAAATTAATATTTTTGGACCACTGGTATAGCTGTCGCCCCAAACGGCCAATCCGATGCCTGAATACCCCGTTTGATATACCGTTGCGCCGTTATAAGTAACATTGCTTGCTACAGGTTTCTGTATTGTAAACGTAAAATAATAAGGTGGTTTATTCGTGCTTGAAGGTGCCAGCGTCGCACCAAGAGGGCCCACTAAATTTGTACTGAATTCCGAACCAATGATAGAACCCACAGGAGCCAAAGGTGAGAGTGTTACAGATCCCAATAATACGGCATTCCCCCAGCCTAGTGTTAATGAACCACAAGTTCCCGAAGCATTGCTGGCCGAAAATGAGAATTGGGAAGAAATAAGAGTCATTAAAAATATTGTTAATTTTAGCAGGTTAATTTTCATCACGGAACTTAACGACTTTAACTTTATATAAGTGAGGAGCGATACATAGTGTCACTTTTTAAGTGCAAATACATCAGGGAGGATTCTGATATTTATATTCATTAAAAAAAACAATGTGTTGTGATACGATTGCGTATTTAATTTTACGCGCATAAATATCCATGATCGATTTCTTCCTGATTTCATGCTTTTGTTACGTATATTTCAAAAAATAGCAAAACACGCTCTATTCAACGGTGGCGCTCAGACGGCTGGAGAACCTAACGTCATGCCCGGTTTTTTGATCGCGCACAAACAGAAACAATTTTAAACCCTGCCTCGTTTGCCGGGAGCTATGCTTAGAGAGATGCCATATATCGGGAGGGGTTATGCTGACTCATTCTGAAGCAAAACGGTGGGCCTGCTT
Organism: Enterobacter sp. 186315; assembly: GCF_053290175.1. Taxonomy (NCBI): domain Bacteria; kingdom Pseudomonadati; phylum Pseudomonadota; class Gammaproteobacteria; order Enterobacterales; family Enterobacteriaceae; genus Enterobacter; species Enterobacter sp. 186315. The sequence goes on from NZ_JBPTTK010000001.1 coordinate 304,413, forward strand.
AATGCTGAAGTCGGCCCTGTGCGATGGAATGGAATCCGAGGAGATTTCCCGACAGGTTCACCTCATCTGTGAACACCACGGGAAAGAGTGTCTTGAAGAACTTATGGAAGAGATCTTAATAGAGGCCGGACGTATCGGGCCAAAACACAGCAACGGCGAGTTGCCCCACCACTGATCCTCACGGAGAGGAACAGAGACTAAAACGGCAACCGAGGTTGCCGTGAGTTTCTTCTCAGACGATTGCGTTCGGGCACTCTTCGCCCTTTTCCAGCTGCTGCAAATTGCCAAGCGTGGTTTCCGAAATGCTGATCAGCGCTTCGGCGGTCAGGAACGCCTGATGGCCAGTAAACAGCACGTTGTGGCAGGCGGAGAGGCGACGGAACACGTCATCCTGAATAACGTCGTTAGACTTATCTTCAAAGAACAGGTCGCGTTCGTTCTCATACACGTCCATACCCAGCGCGCCAATTTTCTGCGTTTTCAGGGCTTCAATTGCGGCCTGTGAATCAATTAACCCGCCGCGGCTGGTGTTAATGATCATCACGCCGTCTTTCATCTGGTCGAACGCCGACTGGTTAAGCAGATGGTAGTTTTCCGGGGTCAGCGGGCAGTGCAGGGAGATCACGTCCGACTGCGAGAACAGCGTCGGCAGGTCGACGTACTCCACGCCCAGATCCAGCGCCGCCGCGCTTGGATACGGATCAAACGCCAGCAGACGCATCCCGAAACCTTTCAGAATACGCAGCGCGGCAACGCCGATCTTCCCTGTGCCGATTACGCCTGCGGTTTTACCGTACATGGTGAAGCCGGTCAGCCCCTCAAGCGAGAAGTTGGCGTCACGGGTACGCTGATAGGCGCGGTGAATACGACGGTTCAAGGACATCATCATGCCGATGGCGTGCTCTGCGACCGCTTCCGGGGAGTAGGCCGGTACGCGCACCACCTTCAGGCCCAGCTCTTTAGCCGCGTCCAGGTCGACGTTGTTAAAGCCCGCGCAGCGCAGGGCAACATACTTCACGCCCTGCTTTTTCAGCTCTTCGAGAACCGGGCGGCTGCCGTCGTCGTTCACAAAAATACACACCGCTTCACAGCCGTGCGCCGTTTTGGCCGTTTTTTCGGTCAGCAGAAAGTCGAAAAATTCAAGTTCGAATCCATAGGTCTCGTTAACATGTTGCAGATACTTTTTGTCGTACTGCTTTGTGCTATAAACCGCGAGTTTCATAAGACTTTCTCCAGTGATTTTGCATTCACATTAGCATGATTAAAATAATCTTACTATTTCTCAAATGGCATTGATATCAATAAGTTCTATCAATCATTTTAGAGCATTTCTGGTCTTTGACTCGATGGTATTCGCGGAACCGTTTTGGCTTATTTACAGGTCATCACCGGGGGCGCGGTGCTATGCTAATTTCCTGACGCCGCGCGTAAGACCTTCTATTTTTAAAGATGGCACCGGGTTCATCTGGCAGGATAAACATGCGACAATGGGTGGCTTTATCGGCTTAATTCATTTTCTAAATCAGGATATTAACTGCCCATGAAGGGTAAATATAAAGCCGCGATCGCGCTATTACTGCTGTTGATACTGCTGCCGCTGACGCTGCTGATGACGCTCGCGCAGTGGGTTCCCCGACTGGCCGGGATCTGGCTCCCCGTCGGGACGCGCATCGCCTTTGAAGAAAGCCCGCGCCTGACGCGCCATTCTCTCGTTATTCCCGATCTTCGCTATCTGGTGGAAGATTGCGAAATCGCGAGGCTGAAAAACGCCACGCTGACGCACCCGAGCCGCTGGGCGCTGGATATCGCCTCGCTCGATCTCAATACCGCCTGTCTGAACAAATTACCGGAAAGTGAACCGTCCACCGCCGCGCCCAAAACCCTGGCGCAGTGGCAAGCGCTGCTGCCCAATACCTGGCTGACCGTTCACCGACTGACCTTATCCCCCTGGCAGCAGTGGCAGGGCGAGCTCAAGGTATCGCTCACGCCTGAGCGTCAGCAGGTGAGCTATAACGGCGAGCAGGTCAACTTTGAGGGAGAGCTGCGCGGGCAGGCGCTGACGGTTAGTAAGCTTCAGGTTCAGTTACCTGACCAACCGCAGCCCGTCACCCTGGTGGGTGAGTTTACGATGCCGCTGGTGCCGGACGGCGTGCCGGTGAAAGGCCACGCGGAGGCCACCTTTAACGCGCCGCAGCTCGATTCGCTGGTGGATGCCGATCTCGACTGGCAGGAGAATCAGGGGCAACTGCTGGTGATCGCCCGTAATAATCCCGATCCGCTGCTTGACCTGCCGTGGCAGCTCACCCGCGAACGGTTCACCATCAGCGACGGGCGCTGGAACTGGCAGCTCTCCGGAATGCCGCTCAGCGGACGCGTCGGCCTGAAGGTCGACAACTGGCAGCAGGGGCTGGAGAAAGCCACCCTGACCGGACGCCTGAACGTGCTGACGCAGGGCGATGCGGGCAAAGGCAACGCGGTGCTCAATATCGGCCCAGGCACCCTGAGCATGGATAACAGCAACATGCCGCTGTACCTGAACGGCGAGGCGAAGCAAAACGATCTGATCCTCTACGCGAAGCTTCCGGCGAAACTGACCGGGAGCCTGAGCGACCCCCAACTGACCTTTGAGCCGGGCGCGCTGCTGCGCTCGCGCGGGCGCATTATCGATTCGCTTGATATCGACGAGATCCGCTGGCCGCTGGCGGGGGTCAAGCTCACGCAAAAGGGCGTCGACGGCCGCCTTCAGGCCATTTTGCGGGCCCACGAAAATGAGATGGGCGATTTTGACCTGCATCTGGACGGACAGGCCACCGACTTCTTGCCGGATAACGGCCTGTGGGCGTGGCGCTACTGGGGTAAAGGCAACTTCACGCCGATGAACGCGCGCTGGGACGTTGCCGGGAAGGGCGAGTGGCGCGATCGGGTGATTGAGCTGACCGATCTTTCCACCGGATTCGATAAACTCCAGTACGGCACCATGCTGGTCAGCAAGCCGCGCCTGGTGCTGGATAAACCGGTTCGCTGGTCGCGTGACCCTGCCGATCCGCACTTTAGCGGCGCGCTGGCCCTGAACGCCGGGCAAACCGCGTTTTCCGGCGGCAGCGTGCTTCCCCCGTCGGTGCTGACCTTTAGCGTGGAGGGCGTCGACCCGACGCTGTTCCAGTTTAAGGGCGATCTTCATGCCGAGGCCATCGGCCCGGTGCAGGTGAACGGCCGCTGGGACGGGGAGCGCCTGCGCGGTCAGGCCTGGTGGCCGAAGCAATCTCTCAGCGTGTTTCAGCCGCTGGTCCCCGCGGACTGGAAAATGACGCTGCGCGGCGGCGATCTTTACGCGCAGGTGGCGTTTTCTGCCGCAGCCGGACAGGGCTTCGAGGCGGGCGGGCACGGCGTGCTGAAATCCGGCAGCGCCTGGATGCCCGACAACCAAATCAACGGCGTGGATTTTGTGCTGCCGTTCCGCTTTAGCGAAGGCACCTGGTCGCTGGGCACGCGCGGCCCGGTCACCCTGCGGATTGGCGAAGTCGTGAACCTGATTACCGCACGCAATATCACGGCAGATTTACAGGGCGACTATCCCTGGAGCGAAGAGAACCCGCTGCTGCTCACCAACGTCAGCGTGGACGCCCTCGGCGGCAAAATCACCATGCAGCAGCTGCGAATGCCGCAGCACGACCCGGCGCTGCTGCGCGTAAACAACGTGTCCACCAGCGAACTTATCAGCGCGGTGAATCCTAAGCAGTTTACGATGTCCGGCCCGGTGAGCGGCGCGCTGCCGTTCTGGCTCGATAACGAAAAGTGGATCGTTAAGGACGGCTGGCTCACTAACCCCGGCCCGATGACCCTGCGCATTGATAAAGACACGGCGGACGCTATCGTAGAGGATAATATGGTGGCCGGGGCGGCCATTAACTGGCTCCGCTATATGGAAATTTCCCAGTCGTGGACGAGAATCAATTTAGATAATCTGGGGGAGTTAACCATGCGGGCGACCCTCAAGGGTACCAGCCGGGTGGACGGCAAAAGCAGTTCCGTTAATCTTAACTATACCCATCAGGAAAACGTCTTTACCCTGTGGCGCAGCCTGCGTTTTGGGGACAATCTGCAAACCTGGTTAGAGCAACACGCGGCGATACCGACGACCCGCAGTTCGACAAGCAAGGAAAGTGAGGAACAACAATGAAAAAGCTGGCTGGTAGACTCACCGTAGCCGTAGCCGCGTTGCTGACAGGCTGTACGCCGCGCATTGAAGTCGCGGCGCCAAAAGAGCCGATTACCATCAACATGAACGTGAAAATCGAGCATGAGATCCACATCAAAGTGGATAAAGATGTCGAATCTTTGCTGAAATCACGCAGCGATCTGTTCTGAGGACGCCATGAAACGAACTTTAGCTCTCCTGTTACTGGCGCTTGGCATGAACGTGCAGGCCGCGACGCTCACCCTGAACGAGGCGCGAGCCCAGGGGCGCGTGGGGGAAACCCTGAGTGGCTACATTGCGCCGGTGCGGCAGGATGCCGAAACCCTGGCGCTGGTGAAACAAATCAACACGGCCCGAGCGGAAAGCTACCAGCAGCTGGCCGACAGCAATAACCTTCCGGTGGATGACGTCGCCAAAATGGCGGGGCAGAAGCTGGTCGCCCGCGCGCAGCCGGGGGAGTACGTGAAGGGCATAAACGGCAGGTGGCTGAAAAAGTAATTAACGGAAGCGCTTACGGTATTCGCCCGGCGACACGCCAAAGCGCTGCTTAAACGCCGTTGAGAAGTGGCTGTGATCGGCAAACCCCCAGCTGTAGCCAATGCCCGCCAGCTTTTCGTTATCGCCGGTGGCGCGCAGCACCTGAGCGCAGAGGTCAAGACGACGGTTCTTGATGTACTGCGCCACCACCAGCCCTTTATCCGCGAACATGCGATAGAGACTGCGCACCGACATCCCGCTTTCGCTGGCGATCCACTCCGGGCGCAGGGCTTCCGACTGAATATGATCGTCGATTAACGACAGCACGTTCTGGAACTGGCGCTCTTTGCGCGGCTGCACCGCCTCACGCTGCTGAAAGGCCGGGCGCAGCAGGCAGACCATCGCCTCAAGCGCCGCTTCGCTCTCCATATCGCTGAGATCGGTGTTTCCCATACTTTCCTGGAGCAGACGATGGCTCAGCTGCACCGTCGGCAGGCTGCGGGAAAGCGTCACCGCGCAGCTGACCTCCTGAAAACGACACTGCTGTTCAATAATCTGGCGTGGGAGGAGCAGGGAGATCTGGCGGGATTTTTCATGCCAGGTGATGGAGCAGGGACGCGAGGCGTCAATCAGGGTGATATCCCCGGTCTTAAGCAGCGAGCGGCGGTCGTCCTGCTCCAGCTGGGCGCTGCCCTCAAGCTGAAATACGGTGTAGAACCAAGCGTCGTTGCCGTTTTTGATCTCCTGACGGGTGCGAAACAGGTTTACGCCTGCGGCGGTGACGGTGCTTAGCTTGAGGCTTCGGGCATAGCTGGTTTCCAGCTCGCCGATGAACTCGCCCTCTAAAGGACGCGCGTTGAAGTGCCCGCAAACCTGGTTAATTTGCGCCAGCCACTGCTGATATTTTTCCTGCTCGCTTGCACACGTCATTGTTATTCTCGCTGCACTTTCAACGTTTTCACATTGTTGCATTTGTGTTGCAAATTGTCAGAGTTCAGAGGCTGACTATAGGAAAGAACACTCACCGGGAACAGCGTTATAAGCGGGAATTATCATGTTTTGCGGAGCCTGTCACAGGTGGCAAAGCGAATGTCACACAGACAAAAGCGGAACTGGAAAACCCCTCGTAGACTGCAATAAACCCTGCGAATAATAACGAAGGAGTACCCTATGTCTGAATCACAGACCGCCATCCTGCCCGCCGTGCAGCAGTTTCTGGATCGTCAGCATGGCCTGTGGATCGAGGGGCGCCAGACGGCATCCGACAGCGAAAAGCGCCTGAACGTCTTTAACCCGGCGACCGGAGAAGTGATTGCATCCACCGCAGATGCCAGCGTGGACGATGTGGATCGCGCGGTGATGTCCGGCTGGCGCGCCTTTGTCGCCCGCAGCTGGGCGGGAAAACTGCCTGCCGAGCGCGAGCGTATTCTGCTGCGCTTTGCCGATCTGGTTGAGCAGCACAGCGAAGAGCTGGCGCAGCTTGAAACCCTGGAGCAGGGTAAGTCGATTAACATTTCCCGCGCCTTTGAAGTGGGCTGTACCCTGAACTGGATGCGCTACACCGCAGGGCTGACCACCAAAATCGCGGGCAAGACGCTGGATCTCTCCATTCCGCTGCCGCAGGGGGCGCGCTATCAGGCGTGGACCCGCAAAGAGCCGGTGGGTGTGGTGGCCGGGATCGTGCCGTGGAACTTCCCGCTGATGATCGGCATGTGGAAGGTGATGCCCGCGCTGGCAGCGGGGTGTTCTATCGTCATCAAGCCGTCGGAAACCACGCCGCTGACCCTGCTCCGCGTGGCGGAGCTGGCGGGCGAAGCGGGCGTTCCTGAAGGCGTGTTTAACGTCGTTACCGGCAGCGGCGCGGTGTGCGGCGCTGCGCTGACCTCGCATCCGCATATCGCCAAAGTGAGTTTTACCGGCTCCACGGCGACGGGCAAGCAGATTGCGCGCGCGGCGGCAGACACCCTGACGGGGGTAACGCTGGAGCTGGGCGGCAAGAACCCGGCTATCGTGCTGAAAGACGCGGATCCGGCCTGGGTGATTGAAGGGCTGATGATGGGCAGCTTCCTGAATCAGGGGCAGGTATGTGCCGCGAGTTCGCGTATCTACATCGAAGCGCCGCTGTTCGACACCCTGGTCAGCGGCTTCGAGCAGGCGGTGAAGTCCCTGAGCGTCGGGCCGGGCATGTCCGAGCAGGCGTTTATCAATCCGCTGGTCTCCCGCGCCCATTGCGACAAGGTGCAGAGCTTCCTCGACGAAGCCTCCTCGCGCAACGCGGAGCTGATTACCGGCAATCGCGGCCCGGCGGGAAACGGCTATTACGTTTCGCCAACGCTGGTGGTGAACCCGGAGGCTAACCTGCGCCTGACGCGTGAAGAGGTGTTTGGCCCGGTGGTAAACCTGGTGCGGGTGGCGGACGGTGAAGAGGCGCTCCAGCTGGCGAACGACACCGAATACGGCCTGACGGCGAGCGTCTGGACGCAGAACATCAGCAAAGCGCTGGAGTATACCGATCGGCTACAGGCCGGGACGGTGTGGGTGAACAGCCATACGTTGATTGATGCCAACCTGCCGTTCGGCGGCATGAAGCAGTCGGGAACCGGGCGCGATTTCGGCCCGGACTGGCTGGACGGCTGGTGCGAGACCAAGTCGGTGTGCGTGAGGTATTAAACAACGTGCCGGGTGGCGCTGCGCTTACCCGGCCTACGATTATGGGGAAAATATGGGCACGAAACCATTCCCTCTCCTTGTGGGAGAGGGTTAGGGTGAGGGGAACATACGGCTGTCGTGGTCATTCCGTTCACCTTAGGTTCCTTGCTTCTCTGTCCCCACACTACTAGTGAACGTGCCATGGGGGCTCGCCGCCGCCCCCCTGGCAACCCGGGCTCCCGGCAAGAAAATCGCTGCTTCGCAGTACCCTCAGCTTATTCCTTCATGCTATCGGGTCGGGCACCAGCCTCCATCCATGCAGGCTATGCCCTCTCGGCGCGTCCATGCGCCTCGCCCCGGCATTACGGAAACGCTTCGGCGATTTACAGCCGGACCAGGGTGTCGCTGTAACGCAGTTATCTATATGAAATTATTCTCATCGCTTTACGAGAAAAATTAATGGAAAACCCACTCCTTATGGAGGTGGATATTCTACAAAACGCTCAACGCGCCCAACGATCCCGTCCCGCTTCTTTCGCCCGGTACAGCGCCGCGTCGGCGCGGGCGATGATTTCCGTTCCGGCGAGGCCTTTATCCGGCCCGGCGATACCCATGCTGACCGTCACATGCTCGCTGACCTCCGACGCGCCGTGCGGGATCGCCGCCGCGCGCAGCCCGTCCTGAATACGTCCTGCGACCTGCTCCGCCATCGCCTCCGGGCAGTTAAAGAGGATCGCCACGAACTCCTCGCCGCCGTAGCGCGACACCACGTCCTCCGGCGTGCGCACGGACGCTTTCAGCACTTCGGCCACGCGCACCAGACAGTCGTCGCCCGCCTGGTGGCCGTAGGTGTCGTTGTAACGCTTGAAGTAATCCACGTCCAGCATCAGAAGCGTGAAGGTTTTTCCCTGCTCGACCGCGTCCTCCAGCACCAGCTCCATCGCCCGTCGGTTGGCGGTTTTCGTCAAAGGATCCTGGTGTGCCAGCGCGTCCAGACGGGAAATCAGCAGCTGATTCTGCTGATTGCGACGCCAGGCCTCGTCAAACCAGCTCAGCAGAATAAAACGCCCGAAAATTAGGATCAGTGAAAACACCACCCACAGGCCGGCAAAGCGAATATTCACGCCCTCATTCTGCACCATGCTGGCAATGGGCATGGTGATCCACAGCGGCAGGATAAAGGCCAGAAGTCCCGCAGGATGGAAATAGAGCGCGGCCATTCCCGCCATAAGCAGGGTGACAAAAATCGGCCAGGGGTGAGGGAGGTGAATATCGTGAATAAACCAGTAGCAGCACATCGACCAGAGCAGGCTACAGATAAAGAGAACCACGCTCACGCCGCGAATATGGCGCCAGGCCATAATCGCCAGGGCGGCTGACAATATCACAACGCCCAGCATGGACGCGTCGATCAGCAGGCCCAGATGCTTGCCGACGTTCAGCAGAGTGTCGATATCGGCAAACAAAAAATTGCGCAGCAGAACCATGAGCGCAAAGCTCGCGTTGACGAAGGCCAGCCAGGAGAGGTTCGTTTCCAGCCCGTGCAGCACCATCGATCTGCGGGAGGGCCAGGTGGCGAGTTCGGGCGTCGTGTTGTGTCTTTTTTCCATTGATGCGGATATCCCCATCCAAAGGGAGTAAAGAGAAGGGCGGGAGCGCATCCCGCCCGCAGGCAGCGTTACGGTGTCACAATATTGAACCAGAAATCAAATTTATCCATGTAACCAAGCATTGCATCCAGCTTCGCGCCGTCGCCGGTGATCTTCACATCGCCGCTGTCCTGGGCCTGTTTCAGCGTCACCTCTTTAAGGATAATCTTGTTCAGCGTGTCGCGGTTCAGGGTGATGGTGGCGTCAGCGTCCTTCGCATCGGCGTTGGCGGTGTGGTTCAACACGCCGTTTTCCAGCTCCAGCTTATATTTGCCGCCATCGTTGCCAAGGTCGATGTTAAACACCGATTTCGCGTCCCCGGCTTTCTCGCCGTTAATATGCACGGCCAGATAGTCGAAGAACATCTCCGGCGTCATCGCCCGCACGGTATCCGGGCTGGCGGTGTTCGGCGTTGGCCCTTTGACCACGCCGTTACGCAGCTCCTGCGCGCCGGTCAGGTAGAAGTTGCGCCACGGGCCAGATTCAGCCTGATAGCCCAGCTGTTCCAGCGCGTCCGCTTCCAGGTTACGCGCCGCCTGGTTGTTCGGATCGGCAAAGACCACTTTGCTCACCACCTGCGCCACCCAGCGGTAGTTCCCCTGGTCGAAGTCGGTTTTGGCTTTGGTCAGAATGGCGTCGGCGCCGCCCATGTACTCGACGAATTTCTTCGCGGCCTCTTCCGGCGGCAGCTCGTCCAGCGTCGCCGGGTTGCCGTCAAACCAGCCCAGATAGAGCACGTAGGTGGCCTTCACGTCATGGCTCACCGATCCGTAGTAACCGCGGTTCGCCCAGGTGTGGGCCAGCGAATCCGGCAGCTTAAAGTTGGCGGCGATTTCGTCCCGCGTCAGCCCTTCGTTGGCCATGCGCAGGGTCTGGTCGTTAATGTAGCGATAGAGATCGCGCTGGCTTTTCAGCAGCTTGACCACGTTTTCGTTGCCCCAGGTCGGCCAGTGGTGCTGCGCCATAAGAATTTCGGCTTTATCACCCCAGCGCACAATCGCTTCGTTGATGTATTTCGACCACGGCAGCGGCTCGCGGATCTTCGCCCCGCGCAGGGAGTAAGTGTTATGCAGCGTGTGGGTGACGTCTTCCGCCGATTCGATCAGCTTTTTCTCTTCGATATACCAGAGCATCTCTGACGGTGCTTCCGAACCCGGCGCGAGCATAAAGTCATAGGTCAGGCCGTCGATCACCTCTTTTTGACCGTCTTTTTCGATGATGTTGGTCGGCGCGATCAGCGTTACCGTTCCCGCCGAGGTCGTCGTCCCCAGCCCGGCACCGACCTGACCGGTGGCGTCAGGCTTCAGCAGGTTGCCGTACATATAGCTGGCGCGGCGGCTCATCACGTTGCCCGCCATAATATTTTCCGCGACGGCGGCTTCCATAAAGCCCGCCGGGGCATAGACCTTCACCTTGCCGGATTTCACGTCGGCTTCGTCCACCACGCCGCGCACGCCGCCGTAGTGGTCAACGTGGCTGTGGGTGTAAATCACCGCGACAACCGGCTTTTTGCCGCGATTTTTATAATAGAGATCCATCCCGACTTTGGCGGTTTCGGCAGAGACCAGCGGGTCGACGACGGTGATACCTTCTTTACCTTCGATGATGGTCAGATTCGACAGGTCAAGGTTACGGATTTGATACACGCCGTCGGTCACTTCAAACAGGCCGCTGATGTTAATCAGCTGCGACTGACGCCACAGGCTCGGGTTAACGGTATCCGGCGCTTTGTCGCCCTCTTTGATAAAGGCGTACTGCTGGGGGTTCCACACCACGTTGCCCTGTTCGCCTTTGATCACTTCCTGTGGGATCGGGGCGATAAAGCCTTTATGGGCGTCGGTAAAGTCGGTGTTATCGGAGAAGGGAAGCTGGTTGAACAGGGCGTTATTGGCCTGCTGAGTTGCCGCCGTGGCGGCCTTTGGCGCTTCGGCAGCGAGCGCGTGACTCGCAGAAATGAAAAATCCCGCCAGCGCGAGACTCCTGACAATCAAATTGAATTTCATCCTAAAACCTCTCAGTGATGTTGCGCGTGGAGTTGATATCGCGTTCCCGGTGAAAGTGTTTCAAAAGATGCAAAGCGTTGAGAAAGGTATGACTAAATATAATCGCAGTGACACATTCAGCCATGAAATGAATGAAAAAAGGGGCGCAAGGCCCCTTTGTCAGATCCAGCAGAGGTTACTTCTGCTCCTCTTTTTTCTTCCCAAGCGTTGGGGTTTCATCGAAGAAGTTCCACGGCTTCAGCAGGGTGTGAACCCACTCCGTTGGCATAATCGGCCACTCCTCCGCGCGGGCAACGTGGGTTGTCCCGGTTGTCATCCACACCACGTCGTCCTGATTATCAAGTGATTCATTGTCTTTGCTGTACTGCCCAAGCCCGGTGTCGTGGGTTGAGCGGTTCGGGAATTTCCCTTCCGGGTACATTTCGTTTGGATGGTAGCGGGTCACCCACAGCTGTTTATCCATAAAGCTCAAACGGTGATAGATCCACTCGTCCGGGGCAAACTTCGCGCCGGTGGCGACCGGGTGCGTGCCGCCCGCGTAAGGGATAATCTGGTACGACACCGGGTTGCCCATGCGGTTCTCTTTGGTGGTGTTGCTCAGCAGGCGGATGGTGCCCGGGTCAAACTTCTGCGCCGCCTGCTGCTCGGTGTCGATGTTGTACTGATTGATCTGCATGGTGCTGGTACGCGGGCCGCCAGCGGTATTTGGCTTCACCTCCGGATCCATCGCCACCAGACGGTTATTGGTGCCGTCCACGTCCATATCCAGACGGAAGTTATAGATGTGCTGGTGGGTGGTGCCGACGATGTTATGGTCGATCAGCGTGCCGTATCGGGTGTCGTCTTTGGCGGTGGCGTCGTGCATGGTTTTAGACAGTACGCCTTTCACCGCCTCGATCCCGGTCGCGCCCGCGTCGATGCCGATGGTGCCGTTTTCGTGGAACACCCAGTCGAAGATATAGTCGTAGTTGCCCACGGTGCTGACCCAGCGCACCACCAGCTCGCGGCGCTCGGCGCTGACGTTCGGCTGGCCCATCTCCTGATGCTTGTACTCAGGCCCGGCATAGCGCTCGAAAATCGCGATGGCGCGCGGGATCTCCATTGGCGCGCCGGTGTAGTCCGGGATGGTTTCATTGAGCAGTACGGCGTTCGACGGCACGTCCTTGCCGCGAACCAGCGGCGAGGTCAGGGTGCCCATACCGTAGTCGCCGGAGTCCAGATAGGCCTTGAAGTACCAGCCCACGTCCGGGTCGCCGTAGGGGACAATCATCCCGCCCAGCGATCCCTGATACATCACCTGGCGTTTTTTGCCGTTGTCGTTAAAGGTGACGGTGGAGATCATCGGCCCGACGCGGGAATCCAGGCTCAGGTGGAAATCCCAGTTCTGCCAGTAAACCATATCGCCGGTGATGGTGTAGTTTTTGCCTTCCGGCTCGATAATCTCCAGCGGTTTTTTCGGGGTTTCAATGCGATCGCGGCCATCGTACGGGCGCGGCGTCATCGGCACCGGCACCACCGCGCCTTCTTCAATTTTGATGATTTTTTTCTGTTCGAGATCCACCACCGCCACCAGGTTTTCAATTGGGTGCGCCCAGTAGTTGCCATCGCCCACGTCCAGATAGCTCACCACTTTCAGCAGGCGGTCTTCCTGCTTCAGGCCGTCTTTGCCGTCGAAGAAGCCGACGGTAAGCGGGGTGGTGATCACCTTCTTCGTATCGGTGATGCCGCGCTTTTTAAGCACTTCGGCGAATTCGCTGCTGTCATTAACGATCTGCTGTACGGCGGTGAAGTCGTCGAGCAGCACCATGCCGTGCGCGTCTTTAATCGGCGCCCAGCTCACCACTTTTTTATCGGTGAGATCGACCACGCTTTCAATGACGTGTTTACCGTCCAGCATGGTCACGTTGGCCTGGCGCGGCGCGTCCACCGCCGTGCCGTTCAGCACAAAGTCCCAGACTTTGGCTTTTTCTGGTTCGGCCAGCGCAATCTGGGTAAAGCGGGTATTGGGCTTAAAGTCCGCTGAGGTTTTGACAATCTCAACGGCCTGCTTGATTTCGTCAGCCGTCAGGGCGTTCAACGGGTGAGGGCGTTTTTCGACCTGGAAGGTCTGGTCGAGGCCGGACTGGAACACATCGTTGATAAAGGTTTCGGAGATGAACGCCTTTTTGCCCTTCATCACCACCGGGACCTGAAGCGTCAGGGATTTGCCGTTAACGATGGCGGTTTTCGCGCCGGGCTTGACCTTCACAAACGCGCCGTCTTTGGCAATGGTGAACATCTGCGCGTAATCGTCCCACTGCACGTCTGCGCCAAATTCCTGGAGCGTTTTATCCATCGGAACCATGTGCGCTTCCCCGCCGTGGGCGAAAGCAGGGGTTTGCCAGGCGCAGATCAGCGCAACGGCCAGCGCCGTTTTACGGGCAGAAAAAGAAGAGTGGCTTCCCATCGTTGACCTCGTTTTGTTTTGTTGTGATTTTTGTGTTGTGCCAGCGTTATCCTGACAGGGCTGTGGGAAAAGCGTTTGCCTGCATCTGCCAGGTTATTTGTCAGTTTTGCCAGGTTAAAAAAAGAGCGGGGGTATATCACGGGCTGATGCGGAGCAATTCCCTCTCCCTTATGGGGAGAGGGTTCCCCAGAAAAAATGTTGGCACGAAACAGTTCCCTCGCCCCTTCGGGGAGAGGGTTAGGGTGAGGGGGCGTTACCTAAAATCCCCCTGCTGGCGCGCCACCAGCGTCAGAATTGAATACAGGGCCACGGCCTGCTGATGCTGATTGAAAATCTCCACCGCCCATTCAACCACCCCGGTCGGTTTTTCATCCGCCGCGCGCTGCTTCTTCAGCGTTTTGCGTTTGCAGGTCAGGCGCACCTGAATGGTATCGCCCGGCTTGACCGGCTCGATAAAGCGCAGGTTTTCCATGCCGTAGTTGGCGATCACCGGCCCCACGCCCGCATCGACAAACAGACCCGCCGCCGCCGAAATCAGGAAATAGCCGTGAACCACGCGCTCGCCGAAGATGGACTCCGCCGCGCCAATCTTGTCCATGTGGGCGTAGAAATGATCCCCGCTCAGGCAGGCGAAATTAACGATATCCGCTTCCGTCAGGGTACGGCGCGGCGTCAGCAGGCTGTCGCCCGGCTGGAGTTCTTCAAAGTATTTGCGGAACGGATGGACGCGATCTTCCTGCACCTGCGCGCCGCGTACCCACTGCTTGCCGATTGCCGCCAGCATCGACGGGCTGCCCTGAATGGCGGTGCGTTGCAGGTAATGCTTAACCGCGCGCAGGCCGCCCAGCTCCTCGCCGCCGCCCGCGCGTCCCGGCCCGCCGTGAACCAGCTGCGGCAGCGGTGAGCCGTGACCGGTGGACTCTTTAGACGACTCTTCGTTGAGGATCTGAATACGCCCGTGGGCGCGTGCCGCCCCGGCAATAAACTGGCGGGCCACGGCGGGGTCTGCCGTCACCAGCGTCCCCGCCAGGCTGCCGCCGCCCGCGCGGGCCAGCTCCAGCGCGTGCTCTGCGTTGCGATACGGCATCAGGGTGGCGACCGGGCCAAAGGCTTCGGTGGAATGCACCGCCGGGGTTTCGTCCGGCTGCGGGCAGAAAAGCAGGGTGGGCGGGAAGAACGCGCCCGCCGCCTGCATGTCCGCCTTGCCGCCCAGACGCGCCTGGCAGCCAGCGGCAATCAGCAGATCGACCTTTTCCTGCACGTCGGCGCGCTGCTCGCTGTTGACCAGCGCGCCCATTTTAACCCCTTCCTGCGCCGGATCGCCGACCACAACCTTCTCCAGGCGCGCCACCAGCGCCTGGCTGACCGCCTCAATCTGGCTTTGCGGCACGATAATGCGGCGAATGGCGGTACATTTTTGCCCGGCTTTGGCAGTCATCTCGCGCACCACTTCGCGGATAAACAGCGCGAACTCCGGCTGCTCCGGCGTTACGTCCTCGCCCAGCACGCAGCAGTTCAGGGAGTCGGCTTCCATGGTGAAGGGGATCGACTGCGCAACGATGTTCGGATGCACGCGCAGGCTTTGCCCGGTGCTGGCGGAGCCGGTAAAGGTCACCACGTCCTGGCTGTCGAGCTGCGCCAGCAGATCCCCCGCGCCGCCGCAAATCAGGCTAATCGCCCCGTCCGGCACCAGCCCGCTGTCGATAATCGATTTCACCATCGCCTGCGTCACCTGCGCGGTGGCGGTGGCGGGTTTGATAATCGCTGGCATCCCGGCAAGCCAGGTTGGCGCCAGCTTTTCCAGCATTCCCCAGCAGGGGAAGTTAAAGGCGTTGATATGCACCGCGACGCCGGATTTAGAGGTCAATACGTGGCGCGCGGCAAATCCACCCTCTTTGGAAAGGGGGATCAGCTCGTCTTCCGGCCACAGGGTATCGTCCGGCAGTTCGCGGCTGCCGAGGCTGGCGTAGGTGAAGAGGGTGCCGATCCCGCCTTCGATATCCACCCAGCTGTCCGCTTTGGTCGCGCCGGTCTGCGCCGACAGCGCGTAAAACGCCGCCTTGTGGCTGAGCAGGTGCTTCGCCACCGCCTTCAACATGGCGGCGCGCTCGATAAAGGTCATGGCGCGAAGTGATTCACCGCCGTGCTCAATGGCGTAGCGGCGCGCGGCCGCCATATCCAGCCCTTCGCTGGTCACTTCCCATAAGGCTTCGCCGCTGATGGCGTGGTGAATATGGCGCTCGCGGCCCCGGCCAGACTGCCAGGTGCCGGACAAAAAGCTGGCTAACTGCTGCATCGCGTATCTCCAGATGTTTCGTGATTTCAGTATAAATAGTTAAATTGTGAATCATAAAAATCAAGCTGAGTTTTAATGAATTGTTAACATTGTGATCCGACCTGATGAATCCTGCCTTCTGGATTTCCGCCCGCAAGGGCTGTAATGAAAAGGCTTGCGAGCGGCGTCACAAATTAAACAAACATTTCTTGGGGTTATATTTAACCTTTGTGTAATTTTTAAGAAACGAAGTGATTCACCATATCGCTTAAGTAAGCAAGTTAACGAATCATAAGGTGATGATGTGATGCAAGAACAACGCTTTGAGCAGCGCATAGCGCAGGAGACAGCCATCGAGCCGCAGGACTGGATGCCTGACGCCTACCGCAAAACGCTGATCCGCCAGATTGGTCAGCACGCGCACTCGGAAATTGTCGGCATGCTGCCGGAAGGCAACTGGATCGCCCGCGCCCCGACGCTTCGCCGCAAGGCCATTCTGCTGGCGAAAGTGCAGGACGAGGCCGGACACGGTCTGTATCTGTACAGCGCGGCGGAAACCCTGGGCTGCGCGCGGGAAGACATCTACCAGAAGATGCTCGACGGCAAGATGAAGTACTCCTCCATCTTTAACTACCCAACCCTGAGCTGGGCCGACATCGGCGTAATTGGCTGGCTGGTGGACGGCGCGGCAATCGTTAACCAGGTGGCGCTGTGCCGTACCTCCTACGGCCCCTATGCCCGCGCAATGGTGAAAATATGTAAAGAAGAGAGTTTCCACCAGCGTCAGGGCTTTGAAGCCTGTATGGCGCTGGCGCAGGGCAGCGAGGCGCAGCGTCAGATGTTGCAGGACGCGATTAACCGCTTCTGGTGGCCCGCCTTAATGATGTTCGGGCCAAACGACGACAACTCGCCGAACAGCGCCCGCAGCCTGGCCTGGAAAATCAAACGTTTTGGTAACGACGAGCTGCGCCAGCGCTTTGTCGACAACACCGTTCCGCAGGTGGAAATGCTCGGCATGACCGTGCCGGATAAGGATCTGCGTTTTGACGAGCAGACCGGGCACTACGTCTTCGGGGAGATCGACTGGCACGAATTTGACGAGGTGATCAACGGGCGCGGCATCTGTAACCACGAGCGCCTGGCCGCTAAGCGAAAAGCCTGGGAAGAAGGGGCGTGGGTGCGTGAAGCCGCACTGGCGCACGCAGAAAAACAGCACGCCCGCAGCGTGGCTTAAGAGGAAGAAAGATGAGCAATGTCTACTGGCCGTTATATGAAGTCTTTGTGCGATCCAAACAGGGTCTGTCCCACCGCCACGTGGGCAGCCTCCACGCCGCCGACGATCGCATGGCGCTGGAAAACGCCCGCGATGCCTACACCCGCCGCAGCGAAGGCTGTTCGATTTGGGTGGTGAAGGCGAGCGAAATTGTCGCCTCCCAGCCGGAAGAGAGCGGCGAATTTTTCGATCCGGCGGAGAGCAAGGTTTACCGCCATCCGACGTTTTACACCATCCCTGATGGCATCGAGCACATGTGAGGTCGGGGATGAATACAACAACTGCATATGCCCTGCGTCTGGGCGATAACGGCCTGGTGCTCTCCCAGCGCCTGGGCGCCTGGTGCGGCCACGCGCCGGAGCTGGAAATTGACCTGGCGCTGGCCAATATCGGCCTCGACCTGCTCGGGCAGGCGCGCAACTTCCTCACCTACGCCGCCGAGCGTGAAGGCGAGGGCGATGAAGACACGCTGGCCTTTGGTCGCGACGAACGCCAGTTCCGCAACCTGCTGCTGGTGGAGCAGCCTAACGGCAGCTTCGCCGACACGATCGCGCGTCAGTATTTTATGGACGCCTGGCACGTAGAGCTGTACAGCGGCCTGACCCAGAGCCGCGATCGCCAGCTCGCCGCCATCGCCGCGAAAGCGATTAAAGAAGCCCGCTATCACCTGCGTTTTAGCCGCGGCTGGCTGGAGCGTCTGGGCAACGGCACCGAGCTGTCTGCGCAGAAAATGCAGCAGGCGGTGAACGACCTGTGGCGCTTTACGGCAGAGCTGTTCGAAGCCGACGAGGTTGAGCTGGCCCTGATTGACGAGGGCATCGCCGTTGACCCGCGCGAACTGCGCCCGGCGTGGGAAGCCGAAGTATTAAGCGGATTGCAGCAGGCCGGGCTGAGCGTGCCTGAAGAAGTGGCCTACCGCACCGGCGGCAAAAAAGGGCTGCACACCGAACATCTGGGGCCGATGCTGGCGGAGATGCAGTATCTCCAGCGCGTCTACCCCGGTCAGCAGTGGTAAGAGGAGCGGTTATGCAACGTGTGGAGATGGCGCCTGCGGAAATCCCGCAAATCTGGTCGCTGTTAAGCGACATCCCGGATCCGGAAGTCCCGGTGCTCACCATCACCGACTTAGGCATGGTGCGCAGCGTCACCGCGCAGGGCGAGGGCTGGGTGATTGGCTTCACGCCGACCTATTCAGGCTGCCCGGCGACGGAACACCTGCTGGGGGCGATCCGCGACACCCTGACCGCGCACGGCTTTACCCCGGTGCATATCGTGTTGCAGCTGGAACCCGCATGGACCACCGACTGGATGACTCCGGACGCCCGCGAGCGTCTGCGTGAATACGGCATCAGCCCGCCGGTCGGCCACAGCTGCCACGCCCACGCGCCCGCCGAGGTGAGCTGCCCGCGCTGCGCCAGCATCAACACTTCGCTTATCAGTGAATTTGGTTCGACGGCCTGCAAAGCGCTTTATCGCTGCAACACCTGCCGTGAGCCTTTCGACTATTTCAAATGTATTTGAGGCTGCCATGACAACGTTTCACTCCTTAACAGTGGCAAGAGTAGAGCCCGAAACCCGCGACGCGGTGACCATCACCTTCGCGGTGCCGGAGGATTTACAGGAGGCCTACCGCTTCCGTCCGGGGCAACACTTAACCCTGAAAGCGAAGCTTGATGGCGACGAGCTGCGCCGCTGCTACTCCATCTGCCGCAGCGCCGCGCCGGGGGAAATCAGCGTGGCGGTTAAGGCCATCGAAGGCGGGCGCTTCTCGCGCTACGCCCGGGACACCATCGCGCAGGGCATGGCGATGGAGGTGATGGTGCCGCAGGGCCATTTTGGCTACCAGCCGCAGGCCGGGCGCGCGGGTCACTATCTGGCGATTGCCGCCGGATCGGGCATCACCCCGATGCTGGCGATCCTCGCCGCCACCCTTGCCACCGAGCCGAACAGCCATTTCACCCTGATTTACGGCAACCGCAGCAGCCAGAGCATGATGTTCCGCCAGGCGCTGGCCGATCTAAAAGACAAATACCCGCAGCGCCTGCAACTGGTCTCTATTTTCAGCCAGGAAACCCTGGACAGCGATCTGCTGCACGGGCGCATCGACGGCGAAAAGCTTCAGGCGCTGGCAAAGAGCCTGATCAACTTCCGCCAGTATGACGAAGCCTTTATCTGCGGCCCGTCGGCGATGATGGACGAGGCCGAAGCGACGCTGAAAGCGCTGGGGATGCCGGAAAAATCCATTCACCTTGAGCGCTTCAACACGCCGGGCTCGGCGGTGAAACGCGCGGCGAGCGTGCAGGCGCAGGGGCAAAAGGTCACCGTGCGTCAGGACGGGCGCGACCGGGAGATTACCCTGACCGCCGACGACGAAAGCATTCTGGATGCGGCCCTGCGTCAGGGCGCGGATCTGCCCTACGCCTGCAAGGGCGGCGTCTGTGCAACATGTAAATGCAAAGTGCTGCGCGGCAAGGTGGACATGGCCACCAACTACAGCCTGGAGCCGGACGAGCTGGCCGCCGGGTACGTGCTGAGCTGCCAGGCGCTGCCCCTCACCGCCGACGTGGTGGTGGATTTTGACGCGAAGGGGATGGCATGAGCGAACTGATTATCACCCGTCATGACCGCGTGCTGCTGCTGACTCTTAACCGTCCGGCGGCGCGTAACGCGCTGAACAACGCGCTGCTGGAGCAGCTTGCCGCCGCGCTGGAAGAGGCGGCGGTAAACCGCGACATCTCCGCCGTGGTGATTTACGGCAGCGAACGCTGTTTCGCGGCGGGCGCGGATCTGAACGAAATGGCGGAGAAAGATCTTCCCGCCACCCTGAACGACAGTCGCCCGCAGCTGTGGGCGCGTATCAACGCCTTCAATAAACCGCTGATCGCCGCCGTCAACGGCTTCGCCCTCGGGGCGGGCTGCGAGCTGGCCCTGCTGTGCGACGTGGTGATTGCCGGGGATAACGCCCGCTTCGGCCTGCCGGAAATCACGCTCGGCATCATGCCGGGCGCGGGCGGCACCCAGCGGCTGATCCGCTGCGTCGGGAAATCCCTTGCCAGCAAAATGGTGCTGACCGGGGAGAGCATCACCGCGCAGCAGGCCCAGCGCGCCGGGCTGGTGAGCGACGTCTTTCCTGCGGCGCTGACCCTGGAATATGCCCTGAAGCAGGCCAGCCTGATGGCGCGCCACTCCCCGCTGGCGCTTCAGGCGGCGAAACAGGCGCTGCGCCAGTCGCAGGAAGTGCCCCTACAGGCCGGTCTGGCCCAGGAGCGCCAGCTGTTTACGCTGCTTTCCGCCACCGACGATCGCCGCGAAGGCATCGAGGCTTTCTTACAAAAACGCACCCCCGACTTCAAAGGACGCTAACCGTGGAATTTATTCTGAGTCATGTAGAGCAGGGCGTGATGACCATTACGCTGAACCGCCCGGAGCGTTTGAACAGCTTTAACGACGTGATGCATCAGCAGCTTGCCGACTGCCTGAAACAGGCCGAGCGCGACGATACCATCCGCTGCCTGCTGATCACCGGCGCAGGGCGCGGGTTCTGCGCGGGGCAAGATCTGAACGACCGTAACGTTGAACCGAACGGCCCGGCTCCGGATCTGGGAATGTCCGTTGAAACCTTCTACAACCCGCTGGTGCGCCGCCTGGCGAAGCTGCCGAAGCCGGTGATTTGCGCGGTGAACGGCGTGGCCGCCGGCGCGGGTGCGACGCTGGCGCTGGGCTGCGACATGGTGATCGCCGCCCGCTCCGCGAACTTCGTCATGGCCTTTAGCAAACTCGGACTGGTGCCGGACTGCGGCGGCACCTGGCTGCTGCCGCGCGTGGCCGGACGCGCCCGCGCGATGGGGCTGGCGCTGCTCGGGGACAAACTGAGCGCCGAGCAGGCGCAGGCGTGGGGCATGATCTGGCAGGTGGTGGATGACGAACAGCTCTCCGCCACCGCGCAGCAGATGGCGCTGCACTTTGCCGCCCAGCCGACCTTTGGCCTGGGGCTGATCAAGCAGGCGATCAACGCCGCCGAAACCAACACCCTGGACGCGCAGCTGGATCTGGAGCGCGACTATCAGCGTCTTGCCGGGCGCAGCGACGACTACCGCGAAGGGGTCAGCGCGTTCCTGGCAAAACGCACGCCGCAGTTTACGGGGAAATAACATGCTGAACATTCGCACGGTTGCCGTGATTGGCAGCGGCACGATGGGGGCGGGGATCGCCGAAGTGGCGGCCAGCCACGGGCATCAGGTTCTGGTGTATGACATCGCCGCCGACGCCATCTCCCGCGCCATCGACGGTATTCGCCAGCGCCTGGCCTCCCGCGTGGCGCGCGGCAAACTCTCGGCGGAGGCCGAAAGCCAGATTAGCGAGCGGCTGATCCCGGTGACCGATCTGGCGGCGCTGTCTGCCGCCGATCTGGTGATTGAAGCCGCCTCGGAGCGTTTAGAGGTCAAAAAAGCGCTGTTCGCACAGCTGGCGGAGATGTGCCCGCCGCAGACGCTGTTGACCAGCAATACCTCGTCCATCTCGGTCACGGCGATTGCCGCCGACGTGCGCCACCCGGAGCGCGTGGCCGGGCTGCACTTTTTTAACCCGGCTCCGGTGATGAAGCTGGTGGAAGTGGTGAGCGGGCTGGCGACCTCACCGGAGGTGGCTGACGTGCTGTGCGAGCTGGCGCTGAACTGGGGTAAACAGCCGGTGCGCTGTCAGTCCACGCCGGGCTTTATCGTCAACCGCGTGGCGCGTCCGTTCTACTCCGAAGCCTGGCGCGCGCTGGAAGAGCAGGTGGCGGCGCCTGAAGTGATTGACGCCGCCCTGCGCGACGGCGGCGGCTTCCCGATGGGGCCGCTGGAGCTGACCGACATGATCGGCCAGGACGTTAACTTTGCCGTGACCTGCTCCGTCTTTAACGCCTTCTGGCAGGAGCGCCGTTTCCTGCCGTCGCTGGTGCAGCAGGAGCTGGTTCTTGCCGGGCGGCTGGGCAAAAAAAGCGGAAAGGGCGTGTATGACTGGCAGAACGACAGGCCAGATGTGACGTGGCTTGCCCCGGTCAGCGAAAGCTTTAGCCCAATGCGCGCACAGCGAAGAAGTGACGGTGTCACCGAGATTGACGACGTGCTGGTGATTGAAACCCAGGGCGAAACCGCCCAGGCCCTGGCGCTGCGTTTTAACAGCCCGGTGGTGGTGGTTGACCGCATGGAGGCCGACGTGGCGGTGATCGCGGTGGCCGCCAGCAATCCGCACTCCGCCACGCAAAAGGCAATTTTCTGGCTTCAGCAGCAGGGTAAACGGGTGATCCAGATTGCCGACTATCCGGGGCTGCTGATCTGGCGCACCGTGGCGATGATTGCCAACGAAGCGCTGGACGCCCTGCAAAAAGGGGTCGCCAGCGAAAAAGATATCGATACCGCCATGCGCCTGGGGGTGAACTACCCGAGCGGGCCAATTGCGTGGGGCGAGCGTCTTGGCTGGCAGCGTCTGCTGGCGCTGCTGGAAAATCTGCAACGTCATTACGGCGAAGAACGTTATCGCCCCTGTTCACTGCTGCGCCAGCGCGCGCTTCTGGAGAGTAGCTATGAGTCATAACGCCTGGCACAACGCCCGCGCCATGTATGAGAACGACGCCTGCGCGCAGGCGCTCGGCATCGATATTGTGGAAATGGACGACGGCTACGCGAGGGTGACGATGACCATCACCCCGCAGATGCTCAACGGCCACAAAACCTGCCACGGCGGGCAGCTGTTCTCGCTGGCCGATACCGCCTTCGCCTACGCCTGCAACAGCCAGGGGCTGGCGGCGGTGGCCTCTGCCTGCTCGATTGATTTTCTGCGTCCGGGGTTTGCCGGGGACAGGCTGACCGCCACCGCGCGGGTTAAGCATCAGGGCAAGCTGACCGGCGTGTACGACATTGAAATCCAAAACCAACAACAAAAAACGGTCGCTCTCTTTCGCGGTAAATCCCACCGCACTGGCGGCAGTGTGACAGGAGAAGCCTGATGCGTGATGCATTTATTTGTGATGGCGTGCGTACCCCGGTGGGGCGCTACGGCGGCGCGTTATCCGCCGTACGTGCCGATGACCTGGGCGCGGTTCCGCTGCGTGCGCTGCTGGCGCGTTACCCGCAGCTGGACGTCGAGCGGATTGACGACGTGATTTTTGGCTGCGCGAACCAGGCGGGGGAAGATAACCGCAACGTGGCGCGCATGTCGGCGCTGCTGGCGGGTCTGCCGCAGACGGTGTCCGGCACCACCATCAACCGCCTGTGCGGCTCGGGGCTGGATGCGATTGGCTTTGCGGCGCGCACCATTAAGGCGGGCGACGGCGATCTGCTGATTGCGGGCGGCGTTGAGTCCATGTCCCGCGCGCCGTTCGTGATGGGCAAAGCGACCTCTGCCTTCCAGCGTCAGGCCGAGATGTTTGATACCACCATCGGCTGGCGTTTTGTGAATCCGCTCATGCATCAGCAATTTGGTACTGACAGTATGCCGGAAACGGCAGAGAATGTAGCTGAATTGTTAAATATCAGCCGAGCGGATCAGGATGCCTTCGCCCTGCGCAGCCAGCAGCGTACCGCTCTGGCGCAGCAGAACGGCATTCTGGCGCAGGAGATCGTGCCGGTACGGGTGCCGGGGAAAAGAGGGGCGGTAACCGAAGTGAGCGTGGACGAGCATCCCCGCGCCGAGACCACTTTAGAACAGCTGGCAGCACTGAAAACCCCGTTTCGTCAAAACGGCGTGGTGACCGCGGGTAACGCCTCCGGCGTGAACGACGGGGCCGCCGCGCTGATTATCGCCAGCGAGAAGATGGCGCTGGGGCAGGATCTGGTGCCGCGCACGCGCATCGTGGCGATGGCAACGGCAGGGGTAGAGCCGCGCCTGATGGGGCTAGGCCCGGTGCCCGCTACCCGAAAAGTGCTGGAGCGCGCCGGGCTGAGCATTAACGATATGGACGTCATTGAGCTGAACGAAGCCTTCGCGTCACAGGCGCTGGGCGTGTTGCGCCAGCTGGGGCTGCCGGACGACGCCGCCCACGTCAACCCAAACGGGGGAGCCATCGCGCTAGGCCACCCGCTGGGGATGAGCGGCGCGCGGCTGGCACTCGCCGCGAGTAACGAACTGCACCGACGCAACGGGCGTTACGCGCTGTGTACGATGTGCATCGGCGTGGGTCAGGGCATCGCCATGATCCTTGAGCGTGTTTGATTAGAACGACAACGTGAGCACCCTACAATGACAACGACAAATACAACACAACTTGATCCAATCGAGACCGCATCCATTGACGAACTCCAGGCGTTGCAGACCGAGCGCCTGAAATGGACGCTTCATCACGCCTATAACAACGTCCCGATGTACAAACGCAAGTTTGACGCGGCGGGCGTTCATCCTGACGATTTTAACGAGCTGGCCGACATTCAGAAGTTCCCCTGCACCACCAAGCAGGATCTGCGCGATAACTATCCGTTCGACACCTTCGCCGTGCCGATGGAGCAGGTGGTGCGTATCCACGCCTCTTCCGGCACCACCGGGAAACCGACCGTGGTGGGCTATACCCAAAACGACATCGACAACTGGGCCAACATTGTTGCCCGCTCCCTGCGCGCGGCAGGCGGCAGCGCGAAGGACAAAATCCACGTGGCCTACGGCTACGGGCTGTTCACCGGCGGGCTGGGCGC
Organism: Enterobacter sp. 186315; assembly: GCF_053290175.1. Taxonomy (NCBI): domain Bacteria; kingdom Pseudomonadati; phylum Pseudomonadota; class Gammaproteobacteria; order Enterobacterales; family Enterobacteriaceae; genus Enterobacter; species Enterobacter sp. 186315. The sequence continues at coordinate 329,050 of NZ_JBPTTK010000001.1, forward strand.
GCACTACGGTGCCGAGCGTTTAGGGGCGACGGTGATCCCGATGTCCGGCGGCCAGACCGAGAGGCAGGCGCAGCTGATCCGCGATTTCCAGCCGGACATGATCATGGTGACGCCGTCGTATTGCCTGAACCTGATTGAAGAGCTTGAGCGCCAGATGGGCGGCGATGCCAGCCGGTGCTCCCTGCGCGTGGGCGTGTTTGGTGCCGAGCCGTGGACGCAGGCGATGCGCCGGGAAATCGAAAAACGCCTGGGCATTACGGCGCTGGATATCTACGGCCTGTCGGAAGTCATGGGCCCTGGCGTGGCGATGGAGTGTCTTGAAACCACCGACGGCCCGACTATCTGGGAAGATCATTTCTATCCTGAAATCGTCAACCCGAACGACGGCACGCCGCTGGCCGACGGCGAGCAGGGCGAACTGCTGTTCACCACCCTGACCAAAGAGGCGCTGCCGGTGATCCGCTACCGCACCCGCGACCTGACGCGCCTGCTGCCGGGCACCGCGCGCACCATGCGCCGCATGGACCGCATCAGCGGTCGCAGCGACGATATGCTGATCATCCGTGGCGTGAACGTCTTCCCGTCGCAGCTTGAAGAAGAGATCGTGAAGTTTGAGCACCTTTCGCCGCACTACCAGCTGGAGGTGAACCGCCGTGGGCATCTTGATTCACTTTCGGTGCGCGTGGAGCTAAAAGAGAGCAGCTTAACGCTGACGCACGAGCAGCGCTGTCAGGTATGTCATCAGCTGCGCCATCGGATTAAATCGATGGTGGGGATTTCAACCGACGTGACCATCGTGAACTGTGGGAGTATTCCGCGTTCGGAAGGGAAGGCGTGTAGGGTGTTTGATTTGAGGAAGGTTGCGGCAAACGGGTGATGTCTGCTCCCCTCATCCTAACCTTCTCCCCGGAGGGGAGAAGGGACTGTACGGTGCGGTCTTTTCCCCTCTCCCCTCTGGGGAGAGGGTCAGGGTGAGGGGTGAGGGTACATCTCAGTTTCGTATGCTATGATTCATCCAGGAAAAAAATGACAACAGAATGAATCACATGAACAAACTTGATGCCTTTATCCAGCACGCCGTCAGCTCCGTTCCCGTGAGCGGAACCTCGCTCATCTCCTCCCTTTATGGCGACGCGCTTTCCCACCGCGGGGGCGAAATCTGGCTCGGCAGCCTGGCTGCGCTGCTGGAAGGGATGGGCTTTGGCGAACGCTTTGTCCGCACCGCGCTGTTTCGCCTCAACAAAGAGGGCTGGCTGGACGTCTCCCGTATTGGCCGCCGCAGTTTTTATCGACTGAGCGACAAAGGCCTGCGCCTGACCCGACGGGCGGAGAGCAAAATCTATCGCGCGGAGCTGCCCGCATGGGACGGTAAATGGCTGCTGCTGCTGTCGGAAGGGCTGGACAAAACCACCCTCGCGGATGTGAAAAAGCAGCTGATCTGGCAAGGATTCGGCACGCTGGCGCCGAGCCTGATGGCCTCGCCGTCCCAGAATCTCGCAGACGTGCAGTCGCTGTTACACGACGCGGGCGTGGCTGAAAACGTCATTTTCTTTGAGGCCCATTCCCCGCTGGCGCTTTCCCGCGCCGCGCTGCGATCTCGGGTGGAGGAGTGCTGGCAGCTCACCGAGCAAAACGCCATGTACGAAACCTTTATCGACTCGTTCCGTCCGCTGCTGCCGCTGCTGAAAGAGGCCGAACCGGGCGATCTTACGCCGGAACGCTGCTTCCATATTCAGCTGCTGCTGATTCATTTTTATCGCCGTGTTGTGCTTAAAGATCCGCTGCTGCCGGAGGAACTCCTCCCCGCGCACTGGGCGGGACAGAGCGCAAGACAGCTGTGTATTAACATCTACCAGCGCGTGGCGCCGGGGGCGCTGGCGTTTGTCAGCGAGAAGGGGGAAACCTCCGTAGGCGAACTGCCCGTACCCGGTACGCTCTACTCCCAGCGCTTTGGTGGTCTGAATATCACATAAGGAGCAGGTATGCCTGTTTATCAAATTGACGGCCTGACCCCGGTCGTGCCGGAAGAGAGTTACGTTCACCCGACTGCGGTGCTGATTGGCGATGTGATCCTCGGCAAAGGGGTGTACGTGGGCCCGAACGCCAGCCTGCGCGGTGATTTTGGTCGTATCGTCGTCAAAGATGGCGCGAACATTCAGGATAACTGCGTGATGCACGGTTTTCCGGAACAGGACACCGTCGTTGAAGAGGACGGGCATATCGGCCACAGCGCCATCCTGCACGGCTGTATCATCCGCCGTAACGCGCTGGTGGGCATGAACGCGGTCGTCATGGACGGCGCGACGATCGGCGAAAATAGCATCGTCGGCGCGGCGGCGTTTGTCAAAGCCAAAGCGGAGATGCCCGCCAACCACCTGATTATCGGCAGCCCGGCAAAAGCCATCCGCGAGCTGAGCGCTCAGGAGATCGAATGGAAAAAGCAGGGGACAAAAGAGTATCAGGTGCTGGTTGAGCGCTGTAAGCAGACGCTGCATCAGGTCGAGCCGCTGCGCGAAGAAGAGCCGGGCAGAAAGCGGCTGGTGTTTGACGAGAATTTACGGCCGAAGTCGGCGGGATGATGGCATAGACTGCCCGAACGGTCGCCGGGCAGTCACAACGCTTACTTCTTCTTATTCAGCATCGCTTTCAGATCGGCGAACGGGTTATAGGTTGCTTCGCCAACGTCTTTCTGCGCGTCTTCGCCCGCCACAACCGTGGTGCCGTACTGGTCGGCTTCGGTGTACTTCGAGTGCTCGTGGTCGTGACAGAACAGGCACAACAGCTCCCAGTTGCTGCCGTCTTCCGGGTTATTGGTATGGTCGTGATCGATATGGTGAACCGTCAGTTCACGCAGGTTCGAATAGACAAACTCGCGCGAGCAGCGCCCGCATACCCACGGATAGATTTTCAGAGCTTTATCACGGTAGCCGCTTTCCAGCCGCGCGTAGTTTTTAGGGATCAGAGCCATTGCTGATGTTACCTGCTAATAAAGAGAGGCCGTAAATATATCCCATTGCGACAGGGAGGAAAATCACTAAAGGCCATCCTCTTCCTGCGCCATTGCCAGCGCGCTGGCGCTTGCCGGGTCGAACAGCGACAGGCTTTCTATATGGCTTAGCAAAATCACCCGCCGGAAATCCATTGCGCTTCGCGGCTCGGAATCGAGCGTGATGTCGTGCTCGTCATACCATTTGCTGTAGTTATTTTCGATGCACAGGTTCATCGTCCTCTCATCGCGGTAGCCGCTGAGCATGGGAATCAGCACGATGTTGGCGGTCTTCTCATACTCAAGGGTGGCGGTGTGGATCATGCCTACATAAACGCGTCGCGATTGCAGCGTCACCAGCGCCAGCTCGCCTTGCTCCATGCACTGATAGAGCAGCTGCTCTATCCCGCTCGACTGTGCGAGGCGTTTATAGAGCTTTTTACGACCGTCACCGTCCAGACGCGCGCTGCCCGCCCAGTTAGAGCGGTACAGGCAAAACAGAATGGCGAACGCCAGCATCACCACCACCGGCGCCTGGATGCCTAAAAAGCTCCAGTTCATAAAGTCCATCTGCCAGTCGGCGTATTTTTGCGAGGTGAAGTGGAAGGTGTTGTCGGCGGCGGAAAGGGTAAAGAGTAGCAGCCAGAGCAGGCCGGTGGCGATCACCCCCTGGAGAACGAAAATACAGCCGTACAGGGCGACGAGAAAATAGACGTCCCAGCCAAAAGAGCGTTTGATTTTAAAACGGGTGGACAGGTCGCGGCTGGTGTACCAGTAGCCGCACACCATTAGCACCATAAATATCGCGGTTCCCATATCACGCCCTCTTCAGCGCGTTAACATGGCGCAGAAAGTCCTGCCGCACGTCGTGGCTTTTGTAGTTCACCGAGGCGCTACCGTCCTGATCGATGATAATCCGATCGCCATCCTCGACGGCTTCAATAATTTCCTGGTGGCTCATGACCTGGAGCAGGGACTCAGGGCTTGAGAAAAGCGACATAAAAAAACGCCTCATCGTACAACCTCCTTTTGATTGCAAAAGAAGTAGCCTGGACGATGAAGCGCCTGTTTGCCTTAAGGTTAACCCTAAAAATGATGGCAGATTGCGTTTATGCCTTGCTGCGCGGCGGTTTACTGCTGGAATAGATGAAAAAGAGCGCAATACTCAGGCAGATGACGGCCGCTAAACGGCTGGTTGAAAACGGGATCGCCGCGTTGCCGAGCCAGCCGAAGTTATCAATCAACATGCTCATTGCCAGCTGGCCCAGAATAACCGCCACCGTAGCCACCGCCGTACCGATACGCTGCACCGCGAGCACCATAATGACAATGTAAGGTACGCCGCACAGCGCCCCCAGAAGCTGCCACTTCGGCACGTCCATCAGCGTGACGGCCTGTTTTGGCTCGAAGAAGAAGATCAGCAGGGCGGTCACTACGGCGCCGACCGAAAAGGTCAGAAACGCGCTTTTAAATACGCCGACTTTACTGCCGAGCTGGCCGTTTATCGCCGCCTGAACGCTCAGCGTCGCGCCGCCCACCAGGGCTAAAATAATCATTAATACGGTCATGTTGTTACCCCTGTGCAACCAGAATCAGCGCGGCAATGATAAAGACCAGCGCAATAATACGTTTCGCGTCGATGCGACGGTGCGGCGCGCCCAGCAGCCCGTAGTGGTCAATGATCAGGCTTTTAAACACCTGACCCGCCAGAATGCCGATCATGGTCATGGCGATGCCGATGGCGGGCGTGGCGATGGTCAGGATCACCACGTACACCGGGCCTAATACGCCGCCGAGCAGCTGCCAGCCGGGCTGGGCAAAAAAGCTCGGGCTGTTGCGCGGGCTGAAAAACAGCATCAGCAAAAAGGTCAGGGCGGCACCTACGCCGAAGATGCTGAACGTCGCCCACAGATCGCCCACCTGCTGGCCCAGCGGCCCGAGTAATCCGGCTTCGACGGACAGCCCCATGCCGCCCGCAATTACCAGTAAAATCAATATCAGTTGCATAGCACTCACTCTTTTATTATTGAGGAGGCGAAGACTACGCCTGAACAGCAATGAGAAAAATGCCATAATGCAGGAAACACCTTTGCAGGAAATGCATTAATGCAGGACGTCGGAAACATCAGCCTTCGCACGCTGGCGATTTTTATCGCGGTCTATGACACGCAGAATTTCTCCGTGGTCGCCAGACGGGAGGGGATCTCCGCCTCGCAGGTATCGCGCGTGATCCACCAGCTGGAAGATGCCCTCGGCCAGCAGCTGTTTTACCGCAACACCCGAGCGATTATTCCCACGGAAAGCGGGCACCTTTTTGTGCGTTACGCCCGGGCGATGACCGGGAGCCTTGAGGAGGCGCGGCGCGAGCTGGATGAACGGGCGAGCGAGCCGTCGGGCACTATCCGCATCAACGGCCCGGTTTTTTTTGGCCAGCGGCACATCGCGCCGGGGCTTGCCGGGCTCTCCGCGCGCTATCCCCGGCTCAACATTGAGCTGGCGCTGACCGATGATTTTATCGATCCGCACCGGGACGCCGCCGATCTGATTTTTCGTATCGGCACCCTGACGGACTCGGCTTTTCACGCCCGCATTTTCGGCGAGCAGTATTATCATCTGGCCGCATCGCCCGAGTATCTGCGCAAATTCGGCGCGCCGCAGAGCCCGGAGGATTTCAGCCACCATAAATGTCTGGTCTATCGGGGATCCTTTGGCCCGAACCGCTGGCTGGTCAGAGAGCCGGGAAATGCCTGGGTGCATTACCCGATCGCGCCGCTAATGACGTCGAATAATGCCGAAACCTTACTGATTGCCGCGCTGGGGGGAATGGGGATTGTGCTTTTCCCTGACTGGATGGTGAGCGAACGCTTGCAGAGCGGGGAGCTGGTTGCGCTGCTGCCCGGCTATGAATGCTCGATTCATACCGAGCCGCAGAGCATCGCGGCGATCTATCCGAACACCCGACATCCGCCCCTTAACGTCAGGGCGGTGATCGATCATTACGTAGAACGGTTCGGAACGCCGCTGTACTGGCAGGCAGATGTGATTAACGGCTCAGTTCGCGGCGGATGATTTCCGCACCCGCACTTAACGCGTTCAGCTTGCCGGTGGCGACGTGGCGCGGGAGCGGGGCCATGCCGCAGTTGGTGGACGGATAAAGCTTATCGGCATCCACGAACTGCAACGCTTTACGCAGCGTGGCGGCGACCTCTTCCGGGGTTTCAATCGCGTGGTTTGCCACATCAATGGCGCCCACCATCACCTTTTTGCCACGGATCAGCTCCAGCAGATCCATTGGCACGTGCGAGTTGTGGCACTCCAGCGAAATAATGTCGATGTTTGAGGTTTGCAGCTTCGGAAACGCCTCTTCGTACTGACGCCACTCGGAGCCGAGCGTTTTTTTCCAGTCGGTGTTGGCCTTAATCCCGTAGCCGTAGCAGATATGCACCGCGGTTTCGCACTTCAGCCCTTCGATGGCTCTCTCCAGCGCGGCGATCCCCCAGTCGTTGACCTCATCAAAGAAGACGTTAAACGCCGGCTCGTCAAACTGGATGATATCCACGCCCGCTGCTTCCAGCTCTCTGGCCTCCTGGTTGAGGATTTTGGCGAACTCCCACGCCAGCTTTTCGCGGCTTTTGTAGTGGGCATCATAGAGGGTGTCGATCATGGTCATCGGCCCCGGCAGCGCCCATTTGATAGGCTTTTCCGTCAGCTGGCGCAGGTATTTCGCGTCGTCCACGAACACCGGCTTTTGACGCGCCACGGCGTCAACCACGGTAGGGACGCTCGCGTCGTAGCGGTTACGGATGCGCACGGTCTGGCGGTTCTCGAAATCCACGCCGCTCAGGTGTTCGATAAAGGTGGTCACGAAGTGCTGGCGCGTCTGCTCGCCGTCGCTGACGATATCAATCCCCGCGCGATCCTGGTCGTCCAGAGAGAGGCGCAGCGCATCCTGCTTACCGGCTAACAGCTCCTGATCCTGTAATTTCCACGGGGACCACAGCGTTTCCGGCTGTGCGAGCCAGGTCGGTTTTGGCAGGCTGCCAGCGGTCGATGTCGGGAGCAATGTTTTCATAAATTAAGACCTGTATTTTTAAATGGTTTAAAGCGAGAAGTTATGCGACCACTGCTCAAGAATATGTTTGTACGGCGTAATAAATTGTTCCTGCGTGAATTTGCCCTGCTGGATCGCCAGCCGGCTGCGCTCTTCACGGTCGTAAACAATTTTGGTCAGCGAATGATCCTGCTGGTTTAAATCCGGCTGATAGCACTGCCCGGCGGTAAAATTGGCGTTGTAGATTTCCGGGCGATAAATCTTCTGGAAGGTTTCCATCGTCGCGATAGTGCCGATCAGCTCCAGATTGGTGTAATCCGCCAGCAGATCGCCGGAATAATAAAAGGCGAACGGCGCCGCGCTGTTTTCCGGCATGAAATAACGCACCTTCAGACCCATCTTAGCGAAATACTGCTCGGTCAACGAGGCGCTGGACGGCTGATACTCTATCCCCAGTACCGGATGGGTATTGCCGGTACGGTGGTAGGTGTCTTTGCTGGACACGCTCAGGCAGATCACCGGGGATTTTTTGAAGTTGGCCTTATATTCTTCAGAATGGATAAAGTTCTTGAAAATATTGCCGTGCAAATCCCCGAAGTCGTCGGGAATGCTGAAGCGCTCGCGTTCTTTATTATGCTCGGGCAGCAGCACGCTGAAATCGTAATCACGCACGTAGGACGAGAAGTTATTGCCGACAATACCCTCGATACGCTCGTTGGTTTTTTTATCAACGATAGTGGTCTGTAATATTTCAATTGCCGGGAAACTATGATTGTCGCCAATATTCATATCCACGGAGATAATTTCAAGCTCGACCGCATATCGATCGGCCTTGGGATTATCCCAACGCGCCAGCGCGTTAAAGCGGTTGTTGATCATCACCAGCGTATTGCGCAAATTTTCCTGACGCTTCTCTCCGCGCGCCAGATTGGCGAAGTTGGTCGTCGCCCGGGTATTCTCGGACGGGTTATAATGCTCATCGAAGCAGCTGCGCTTAAGCGTAAATGTGAAAGCTTTGCTCATCGTGGTTATGTATCCTAAGTTCATGTTGCTAAGACGTTACCAATGCGTCATTTATGACTGAGCCAGCGTGGAAGGGGAAGTGACTTAATTTCACTGCAACATGAGCGATCTTCATGAAGCTCTCGATTCCCGGTATAATCCCTGAAAATTCCTGATGATTAAGAAACGAACATGACAAAACTCACCTTACAAGAGCAGATGCTGAAAGCGGGCTTAGTGACCAGCAAAAAGATGGCGAAGGTCCAGCGAACGGCGAAGAAATCACGCGTGCAGGCTCGCGAGGCGAGAGAGGCGGTAGAAGAGAATAAAAAGGCCCAGATCGAGCGCGACAAGCAGCTGAGCGAGCAGCAAAAGCAGGCGGTGCTGGCAAAAGAGTTTAAGGCGCAGGTGAAGCAGCTTATCGAGATGAACCGCATCACCGTGTCCCGTGGCAACATCACCTTTAACTTCACCGACGGCAATCTTATCAAAAAGATTGAGGTGGATAAGCAGACCCAGGCCCAGCTGATCAACGGACGTCTGGCTATCGCGCGTCTGGTGATTAACGCCAACGGCGACTGCGATTACGCCATTATTCCGGCGGTGGTGGCGGATAAAATCGCCCAGCGCGATGCCGACAGCATCGTGCTTAACAGCGCGTTAACTCAGGAAGCGGAAGATGAAGACGATCCGTACGCTGATTTCAAAATCCCTGACGATTTAATGTGGTAAACAGTGTCAGAACGGTGCGTCGTGGCGCGCCGTTATCTCCTCTCCGCTCACCGGATGCCTGAAATCCAGCCCGCTGGCGTGCAGCATCAGCCGCGGCGTCCGTTCGGTGCCGGGCAGCGTCAGCCCGCCGTACAAATCACAGCCCAAAATAGGGTGCCCTGCGTGCTGGCAGTGAATGCGCAGCTGGTGGGTGCGCCCGGTTTCCGGGAACAGCTCGACCCGCGTTAACGGCAGCGTCGCCCCTTGATAAAACCGCTCGACGACCCGATAACGTGAACGGGCCGGTTTTCCGGTTTCTGCGCAAATTGACATCAGCGGGAACAGCGCCGGATCGCTGGCAATCGGCGCGTCTATCAGCCCTTCGTCACGCTCAACGTGCCCGCACAGCAGGGCGCTGTAGCGCTTTTCCACCGCGCGCTGGCTAAACTGCTGGCACAGGGCGGCGTTAATCGCTTTGTTGCGCGCCACCACCATTAAACCGGACGTGCCGAAATCCAGCCGATGCACCAGCGTGCAGCCGGGAAACAGCTTCACCAGACGATGATGTACCGAATCGAGGTTTAGCGGATTTTTGCCCGACAGGCTGAGCAGCCCGGAGGGTTTGTTGATCAGCACCAGATGATCGTCCTGATAAAGGATCTCGATCTGTTCGCTACAGGGTGGGGCAATAAAGGTATCGACAATAACAGACATCAGGCTGCCCGGCTGGAGAGTGGGAGCGGATGATAGCGAAATGCGGGGAAAAGAAAAACCCTCCCACCGGGCGGTGAGAGGGGGAAATCTTAGGCTGCAACCAGGCTGTCGATTGCGGCTTTCGCGTCGTTCTGCGCTTTCGTCGCCACTTCAGGGCCGTAAGCGATGCCTTCAGCGAACACGAAGTTCACGTCGGTGATGCCGATGAAGCCCAGGAACAGGCTCAGGTACGGCGCAACCAGGTCGGTTGGAGTATCTTTATGGATGCCACCGCGGCTGGTCAGCACAACGGCACGCTTACCTTTAACCAGACCTTCCGGGCCGTTTTCGGTGTAGCGGAACGTTACGCCAGCACGTGCCACCAGGTCGAAGTAGTTTTTCAGCTGAGTCGGGATGTTGAAGTTGTACATTGGGGCGTTAATCACGATAACGTCGTGCGCCTGCAACTCAGCGATCAGCTCGTCGGACAGCGCCAGCGCTTCCTGCTGACGCGGGGTCAGTGGCGCGTCGCTTGGACGCAGCGCGCCAACCAGTTCACCGTCCAGCACAGGAATCGGGTTTGCTGCCAGGTCGCGTACGGTGATTTCGTCAGCAGAGTGCTGTTCGCGCCATTGTTCAACGAAATAGTCGGACAGCTGACCGGACTGAGAGTACCCTGCCAGAATACTGGATTTCAAAACTAATACTTTGCTCATGGGTGATTCCTGTTGTGTATTTGATTGAAGGGGGTTGCCCCGTTGCTTGTTGACACTCTATTCACAATCCTGTCGCAGAGAAAGCGCAATATATCGAAGTCTATGTTCGAAATTTTTGAATAAGGCGGCGAAAGCCGCGATGTGGTACTCTATATCAATCATTAAAAAGAGATTTTATCCGGCAGTGCACTGCCCGTTAACGCTATGACAGAACAACAAAAGTTATCCTTCCCCATGCTCATGAATCAGCTGGATATGCTGATGCTGCGCGACAAACAGCGCTTTGCGCGTCGTCTGCACGGGGTGAAGAAGGTTAAAAATCCTGATGCACAACAGGCCATTTTCCAGGAGATGGCGAAAGAGATTGAACAGGCGGCAGGGAAAGTTGTGCTGCGCGAGGCGGCGCGTCCGGCGATTACGTACCCGGAAAATCTGCCCGTCAGCCAGAAAAAGCAGGACATCCTCAACGCCATTCGCGATAACCAGGTGGTGATCGTGGCCGGGGAAACCGGTTCGGGTAAAACCACCCAGCTGCCGAAAATCTGTATGGAGCTGGGGCGTGGGGTGAAAGGGCTGATCGGCCACACCCAGCCGCGTCGACTGGCGGCGCGTACCGTGGCGAACCGTATTGCCGAAGAGCTGCAAACGGAGCCGGGCGGCTGCATCGGCTATAAGGTGCGCTTTAGCGACCACGTCAGCGACAATACCATGGTCAAGCTGATGACCGACGGTATTCTGCTGGCGGAAATCCAGACCGATCGCCTGCTGATGCAGTACGACACCATCATCATCGATGAGGCGCACGAGCGCAGCCTGAACATCGACTTCCTGCTCGGCTATCTGAAAGAGCTGCTGCCGCGCCGTCCGGATCTGAAAATTATCATCACCTCCGCGACCATCGATCCGGAGCGTTTTTCAAAGCATTTCAATAACGCGCCGATTATCGAAGTTTCCGGGCGCACCTTCCCGGTGGAAGTGCGCTATCGCCCGATCGTTGAAGAGGCGGACGACACCGAGCGCGACCAGCTCCAGGCTATTTTCGACGCCGTGGACGAGCTGGGTAACGAAAGCGCAGGGGATATCCTGATCTTCATGAGCGGCGAGCGCGAAATCCGCGACACCGCCGATGCGCTGAGCAAACGCGACCTGCGCCACACCGAGATCCTGCCGCTTTACGCGCGCCTGTCGAACAGCGAACAGAACCGCGTCTTCCAGGCGCACAGCGGACGTCGCATCGTGCTGGCGACCAACGTGGCGGAAACGTCGCTCACCGTACCGGGCATTAAATATGTGATTGACCCGGGCACGGCGCGTATCAGCCGCTACAGCTATCGCACCAAGGTGCAGCGCCTGCCGATCGAGCCGGTGTCGCAAGCCTCGGCCAACCAGCGTAAAGGGCGCTGCGGCCGCGTGTCGGAAGGGATCTGTATTCGTCTTTATTCCGAAGACGACTTCCTGTCGCGCCCGGAATTTACCGACCCGGAAATTCTGCGTACCAACCTCGCGTCCGTTATCTTGCAGATGACCGCGCTGGGGCTGGGCGATATCGCCGCCTTCCCGTTTGTGGAAGCGCCGGACAAGCGTAATATTCAGGACGGCGTGCGCCTGCTGGAAGAGCTTGGCGCCATCACCACCGACGAGCAGGCCACGGCCTACAAACTGACGCCGATGGGGCGCCAGCTCAGCCAGCTTCCGGTGGATCCGCGTCTGGCGCGTATGGTGCTGGAAGCACAGAAATACGGCTGCGTGCGCGAGGCGATGATCATCACCTCTGCGCTGTCGATTCAGGATCCGCGCGAGCGTCCGATGGACAAGCAGCAGGCCTCCGACGAAAAACACCGCCGCTTCCACGACAAAGAGTCCGATTTCCTCGCCTTCGTGAACCTGTGGAACTACCTCGGTGAGCAGCAAAAAGCGCTGTCGTCGAACCAGTTCCGCCGCCAGTGCCGCGTCGATTTCCTCAACTATCTGCGCGTGCGCGAGTGGCAGGACATCTACACCCAGCTGCGTCAGGTGGTGAAGGAGCTGGGCATTCCGGTAAACAGCGAGCCGGCGGAGTACCGTGAGATCCACATCGCGCTGCTGACCGGTCTACTGTCCCATATCGGGATGAAAGACGCCGATAAACAGGAGTTTACCGGCGCGCGCAACGCCCGTTTCTCCATCTTCCCGGGTTCTGGCTTATTCAAAAAGCCGCCGAAGTGGACGATGGTGGCAGAGCTGGTGGAAACCAGCCGCCTGTGGGGACGCATTGCCGCGCGTATCGATCCGGAATGGGTCGAGCCGCTGGCGCAGCACCTGCTGAAACGCTCGTACAGTGAACCGCACTGGGAGCGCGCACAGGGCGCGGTGATGGCGACGGAGAAAGTAACCGTCTACGGCCTGCCGGTGGTTGCGGCGCGTAAGGTCAACTACAGCCAGATCGATCCGGCGCTCTCCCGCGAGCTGTTTATTCGTCACGCGCTGGTGGAGGGCGACTGGCAGACGCGTCACGCCTTCTTCCGAGAAAACCTCAAGCTTCGCGCCGAAGTGGAAGAGCTTGAGCACAAAACGCGCCGCCGCGACATTCTGGTGGACGACGATACGCTGTTTGAGTTTTACGATCAGCGCATCAGCCATGAGGTGATTTCCGCCCGCCACTTCGACAGCTGGTGGAAAAAGGTCAGTAAAGAATCGCCGGATCTGCTCAATTTTGAAAAGAGCATGTTGATCAAAGAGGGCGCGGAGCAGGTCAGCAAGCTCGACTACCCGAACTTCTGGCATCAGGGCAACCTGAAGCTGCGCCTGACCTATCAGTTTGAGCCGGGAACCGACGCCGACGGCGTAACGGTGCATATCCCACTGCCGCTGCTCAATCAGGTGGAAGAGAGCGGCTTCGAGTGGCAAATTCCGGGCCTGCGCCGCGAGCTGGTGATTGCCCTGATTAAGTCGCTGCCGAAGCCGGTGCGCCGTAACTTTGTGCCCGCGCCAAACTACGCGGAAGCCTTTTTAGGCCGCGCGACGCCGCTGGAGCTGCCGCTGCTGGAATCCCTCGAACGCGAGTTCCGCCGTATGACCGGCACGACCATCGACCGGGAAGACTGGAACTGGGATCAGGTGCCCGATCACCTGAAAATCAGCTTCCGCGTGGTGGACGATAAAAACAAAAAGCTTCAGGAAGGCCGTTCCCTGACGGCGCTGAAGGACGCGCTCAAAGGGAAAGTGCAGGAAACCCTCTCCGCCGTGGCGGACGATGGAATCGAACAGAGCGGGCTGCATATCTGGAGCTTTGGTCAGCTTCCGGAAAGTTACGAGCAGAAACGCGGGAACTATAAGGTGAAAGCCTGGCCCGCGCTAGTGGACGAGCGCGACAGCGTGGCCATCAGGCTATTTGATAATCCGCTGGAACAGCAGCAGCAGATGTGGCGCGGCCTGCGTCGCCTGCTGTTGCTGAATATCCCGTCGCCGATCAAATATCTGCACGAAAAGCTGCCGAACAAGGCCAAGCTGGGGCTGTACTTTAACCCGTACGGCAAAGTGCTGGATCTGATCGACGACTGCATCTCCTGCGGCGTGGACAAGCTCATCGACGAAGCGGGTGGCCCGGTCTGGACCGAAGAGGGCTTTGCTAAGCTGCACGAGAAGGTCCGCGCCGAGCTGAACGATACGGTGGTCGAGATTGCCAAACAGGTCGAACAGATCCTGACGGCGGTGTTCAATATCAACAAACGTCTGAAAGGGCGTGTGGATATGACCATGGCGCTGGGGCTGTCGGACGTGAAGGCGCAGATGGCGGGGCTGGTGTATCGCGGTTTCGTTACCGGCAACGGCTTTAAGCGTCTGGGCGATACGCTGCGTTATCTGCACGCGATTGAAAAGCGTCTGGAGAAGCTGGCGGTCGATCCGCACCGGGATCGTGCGCAAATGCTGAAAGTCGAAAGCGTGCAGCAGGCGTGGCAGCAGTGGCTTAACAAACTGCCGCCTGCCCGTCGCGACGATGAAGACGTCCAGGCGATCCGCTGGATGATCGAGGAGCTGCGGGTGAGCTTCTTCGCGCAGCAGCTTGGTACGCCGTACCCGATTTCGGACAAACGCATTTTGCAGGCGATGGAGCAGATTTCGGGTTAACGCCATGCCAGTTTTTATCCCTCTCCCCGTGGGAGAGGGCCAGGGTGAGGGCATCAGACCGCACTGTTTTTACCCGTTAACCACCGCCAGCGTAAACCCATCCCACCCTTTGATCCCGACCGTTTGCAGCGCCGTTGCCGTCAGGCGCGGGTTATCGCCAATCATCTCAATAAACCGGCGCACGCCCTGAACGCGCGCGTCGTCGCTTTGGCCGTTAATCACTTCACCGTCGCGCACCACGTTATCGCCAATAATCAGCGTCCCGGGACGTGAATAGTGCAACGCCCACTCCAGATAGCCGGGGTTATTGGGTTTATCGGCATCAATAAAGATCAGATCGAAAGGTGGCACCTCACCAAACCCTTCGAGGGAGCGCAGCGCCGGGCCTTCAATCAGCTCAATGCGATCGCTAAGCCCCGCCAGCGCAATGTTCTGCCGCGCCACGTCGGCATGAACCGGATCGGCTTCGAGGGTGATGAGCTGTCCATCGGCCGGTAATGCCCGCGCCATCCAGATAGAGCTGTACGCCCCGAGCGTGCCGATTTCAAGAACGCGTTGCGCCTGGGTCATGCGCACAAACAGCGCCAGCAGCTGCCCCTGGTTGGCGGCCACGTCGTGGGCAGGCAGCCCGGCGCGCTGGTTGTTGTCGAGCACCTTTTGCAGGACATCATCCTGGGGAATAAGTGAAGAAATCATGTAATTATCTACGGCAGACCACTGTTGTTGCATAGATTGACTCCTGAAGAGAATCGCCGGGTGGAGGCTGCGCCTTACCCGGCCTACGGGGAGAAATGTAGGCCCGGTAAGCGCAGCGCCACCGGGCAGGTTTTCAGGCACTGACCCAACCTCCGCCCAGCGCCTTGTAAAGGTCGATCTGCGCCAGCAGCAGGTTGTTTTTCACCTGCACCACGCTGGTTTGCACCGAGAAGAGGGTTCGCTGCGCGTCCAGCACGTCAAGATAAGAAGAGTAACCGTTGTTATAGCGGTTTTGCGCGATCCGCAGGGTCTCCTGCGCCACCTCCTGCTGCGCCAGCAGCTCCGTGAGCTGTTCCTGATAGCGCGTAATGGCGTCCAGGCTGTCGTTGACCTCGCCAAAGGCATTACGCACAGTTTTTTCATAGCTGTAGAGCGCCTGATTGCGCTGGGACTGGGAAATATCCACCTGCGCATTCAGCGCCTGACGGTTCAGCAGCGGGGCGAGAATGCTGCCGCCCACGCTCCAAAGCTGAAGCGGGTTATCCAGCAGGCCGTGCAGGGCCGGATCCTGTACCGATCCGGTGGCGGTCAGGTTGATCGACGGTAGCAGGCTGGCGCGCGATGCCGCAAGGGTGGCATCTGCGGCAATCAGCTGGCGTTCCGCCTGCACGATATCCGGGCGGCGGTTCAGCAGCGAAGAGGGCAGCTGCGAAGGGATGCGCAGCGGCGTGAGGTTATCAAAGCTGGCGTTACGCGCCACCTCGCCGGGATTGCTGCCCACCAGCTGGCTGAGGGCGTTTTCCTGCTGGGCGATCTGATGCTGTAGCTGCGGGACCTGCGCCCGCGTGGCGCGCAGTTCGGAATCCGACTGCATCAGTTCGAGCCGCGAGCTATAGCCGGTCTCAAACTGCCGCTTTGCCAGGTTAAACGCCTCTTCGCGGGATATCAGCGTGGACTGCGTGACGCGAAGCTGTTCATCCAGCGACAGCAGGGTGACGTAACCCGACGCCACCGACGAGGCCACGGTAAGATCCGCTGCGGCGGCGGCCGCTTTCTGCGCATCAAGAGAAGCCTCGGCCGCGCGGGAGGTGCTGCGATTCACGCCCCAGATATCCACGTCATAGCTTGCCGTCAGGCTGCCTTTATACAGCGAGCCGTAAACCGGAAGCCCGGTGGCGGCAGATTGCGAACGGGCGCGCGTACCCGATAACCCTGCATCCAGCGACGGAAAAAGGCTGCCGTCGCTGGCGTATACCCGCGCCTGATATTCATTGATCCGCTCGCGGGCAATCAGCACGTCGCTGTTGTTTTTAAGCGCCAGATCCACGTAGCGGTTCAGGTCGTTGTCATGAAAATTGCGCCACCACAGCTGCTCCGCCGGGCTGGCAGGGCCAGAGGCCGCGCGCCACTGCGCCGGGATCTGCAACGTTGAACGGGCGGGCGCGACGTCAACCGACTGGCATCCTGCCAGCAGCGTCACCAGCAGCGCGGCGGTTAGCGGGCGAAGCCTCATGGTTTCGCCTCCTGGGTGTCGATAGTGACCTGCACCGACATGCCGGGGCGCAACAGCGCGGCCTCTTCAGGCTTGCCGAGCACCTCGATGCGCACCGGAATACGCTGGGCGATTTTGACGAAGTTACCCGTGGCGTTATCCGGCGTGATGGCGCTGAACTCCACGCCCGTAGCCGGCGAAATGCTCTCCACGCGCCCCTGATAGGCTCTGTTGTTTAGCGCATCGACGGTGAACTTCACTGGCTGCCCGACGCGCAGGTTCGCCAGCTGGGTCTCTTTGATATTGGCAATCACCCAGTGCTGCGGCGGCACCAGAGTGGTGAGATGCGTTCCGGCGGTGACGTAAGCCCCAAGACGCACGGCGATTTGCCCAAGCTGCCCGTCGCGCGGGGCGACAATGCGGGTGTTTTGCAGGTCTATCTGCGCCAGCTCCAGCGCGGCTTTGGCGTTTTCAACGTCCGCCTTGAGCGACTCGCGGTTAACAATCACCGTTTGCAGATCCTGACGCGACATCTCAAGCGTGGCTTTCGCCTGGTCAATGTCCGCGCTGCCCTGCGCGGCGCTGGCGAGGGCGGCGTCGCGCTCGCGAATGGAGAGCGAGCCGTCGGCGGTCAGATCCTTCACGCGCTTTAGGTCGGCCTGGGTTTTCAGGCTCTGGGCGCGGGCGTTTTTCAGCGCCGCCTCGTTACGCGCAATCACCGCTTCGGCGCTTTTACGCTGCTGCTGGTTGTTGTTCAGCGCGGCAATCTTCATCGCCAGCTGCGCCTCGGCCTGATGGACGCGCTGGCGATAGATGCGGTCGTCAATTTGCAGCAGCAGATCGCCTTTTTTGACCTGCACAAAATCCTGCACCTTGACCTCGGTGATATAGCCGTTCACCTGCGGGCTGATAAAGGTGGTCTGGCCGCGCACGTAGGCGTTATCGGTGAACTGCGCGTCGCGGGTAAACGGCGGCAGCTGCCACGCGTAGAGGATCACCAGCACCCCGACAATCCCGATTGCCGCGGCGGTGAACACGGAAACAATGCGCACATTCTTGCGGGTGTTGGCCTGCTCTTTGGCGGCATCCTGCTGACTCATAACGTCTCCCAAACCATCATCTGTCGATATCCCTTATTGGTTGCCAGTGGCTTTTTTGAGCGCCATCCGGGCCGTAATGCGCAGGCGCAGCAAGCGCCACAAAATCCACACCAGCGTGGCGGTCGCGATGCTGGCGGTCAGTAAATAGGTGTCGTTATAGGCCAGAATATTGGCTTCCACGCTGGTCACAGATTGCAGTTGCAGAATAGCCTGGGTGCCGAGCAGCGAGCTGTCGCCTATCAGGCTTTTATACAGTTGGGTATAGATCTGAATGCGCTCGTTCACCAGCGGATTAAGCGTGGTGAGCTGCTCCGCCAGCAGGCTGGAGTGGTATTTCTCGCGCCAGGTCTGGAAGGTGCCCAGAATAGCGGAACCCAGCAGGCCGCCGAGGTTCTGGCTCATGCCGAACAGCACCGAGAAGCTGACCAGGTTGCGCGGGTCGGCAATCACGCCGCCAATGCCCGCCAGCATCGCGGGCGCGAGGAAGAACGCGCTGCCGAAGCCGAGCAGGAACTGGCTGACCATCAGCTGATCCGGGCGGGTCAGGTTGCTGGACTGGCTGTCGAGCAGCGAGGCGATAATCATCAGCACCAGCGAGGTGACAATCGGCCAGGCCAGTTTTGTCGGCTTGATGGTCAGACAGCTGGCGACGATCCCGCAGACAATCCCGGCCAGTATCGACCAGGCCAGGTGGGTCATCTGCTCGTTTTGCAGGCCGACGTATTGCAGCCAGCCAATCACCCCGGTGTTTTGCTCCGCCAGCACGATGCGGATCAGCAGCATAATCAGCCCCAGGCGCACGATACTGCCGCTCGACAGCCAGCGGGTATTGAGCAGGGGATTGGCGCGGTTATGCTCAAAGACAATCGCGGTGACAATCAAAACCAGCGAGAGCGCCAGCGACCAGCCGATCCACGGCGCTTCAAACCACCAGTCGAGGCGGCCTAACGACAGCACTCCGCACAGCAGGGCCATCCCCGGCGCGAGCAGAATAAAGGTGACGAAATCTTTCTTCTCAAAAACTTTGCGTCGGTCGCCGGGCGGGAGCTTCAGCGCTATTACGCAGGCCAGCGACACCAGCGCCAGACCCAGCTCAAAAAAGTACAGCCCGCGCCACTCGTCGAGCTGAAGCAGTTCAGAAGAGAAGAGGCGGGCGATGGGGATCGCCAGCGACGAACCGGTGATGCCGATGGTCAGCGCCTTCAGGCGGTGCTTCGCGGGCCAGGCCTGGATTTGATAGTAAATGCCCAGCGAGCTCAGCGCCGCCGCCACCATGCCGTGGGCGGCGCGCACCATCAGGGCGGAGCTGAGATCGTTCACAAACAGGTGGAAGAAGGTCACCAGCACATACAGCACCAGAAACCCTTCGGTAAAGGCGCGCAGCCCGTACTGCTGACGAAATTTCACCAGCAGCAGGTTGATGGACACGTTGGTCATCACGTATACGGCAGGCAGCCAGGCGATTTCGGTGGACCAGGCGGCAAAGGTACCCTGTAAATTTTGCAGGTTGGCGGCGACGAGCGCATTGCCCAATGCCCCGGTCAGGCAGACCAGTAACCCGACCACGCCATAGGCGACGCGCTTTGGCGTGCTGTGGACAGGCGTTGAGGGCGAGCCCAGCAGGGCCGGTTTCTCGTGTGGCTGCCACTCGCGAGGAGCATAAGGATCGCGTTGAGGCAGGCGCATAACGTCGTTTACCTTTGTAAAAATGGAATAGTTAGTGGGCTAATGATTCTATGTCTGACGCAAATGATAATTCAAGCGAATGTGATTATCGCATGATAATCATATGTATTGAGAGAGAATAAGGCAAAAGCGCGACCCGGGAACGGGTCGCGTGAGGATCACAGCTCGTTGGGCTGAGCCTGAATCGCGGGCGCGCGTTTCACCCGGCTGGCGCAGAAGATAGCAATCAGCGAGATAGCGATGGTGACGGCCAGATACCAGGCCACCGGCACCCAGTCGCCGTCGTATTTTGCCAGCAGTCCGGTGGCGATAAGCGGCGCCGTACCGCCCGCCAGCGCTGCGCCAAGCTGGTAACCGAGCGTGATGCCCGTGTAGCGCACGTTAGCGCTGAAAATTTCCGAACAGAGCGTGCCCAGCACGGCGGTGACCGGCGCCCACAGCACGCCAAAGGCGATCACCGTGGCAAGGACAATCCCCCAGGTGGTGCCGGTATTGAGCAGCATAAACCACGGCACGATAAACAGGCCGAGGATGAACACGCTTACGGCGTACATCCGCTGGCGACCGATTTTATCGGACAGCAGGCCCATCAGCGGGATCATCACAGTGGCCACCAGCGCGCCTAGCGTGACCGCCTCCAGCGCCTGGGATTTCTGGTAGGTCAGGGTAGTGGTGGCGTAACTCACGACAAAGGTCGAGAAGATGTAAAAAGGTGCGGTTTCGACCACCTTCAGCCCGGCGGCGATCAGCACTTCGCGCCAGTGGTGCTTCAGGGTATCGCGCAGCGGCGCTTTTGCCACCTGGCCGGCGGTTTTCACCTTTTTAAACTCGGGCGTTTCGTCGATATCTTTGCGGATCCACAGGCCGAGCAGCACCAGAACCGAGCTTAACAGGAACGGAATACGCCAGCCCCAGGAGAGGAAATCCTCTTCGCTGAACAGCGTCATCAGCGACACGATAAAGGTCGCCATCAGCATCCCGATGGTGACCCCGGCCTGCGGAATACTGCCGAAGAAGCCTTTACGCTTTTCCGGCGCATATTCATAGGCCAGCAGCAGCGCGCCGCCCCATTCGCCGCCGATGCCCATTCCCTGAATTACGCGCATCAGGATCAGCAAGGCGGGTGCCCACATGCCAATCATGTCGTAGGTCGGGAGCAGGCCAATCATGACGGTTGCACCGCCCATTAGCGAAAGCGTAAGCACCAGCGTTTTTTTGCGCCCGATACGATCCCCGATGTGGGCGAAAAGCACGCCGCCGATAGGACGGATAAAAAAGGTTAGCGAGAACGAAAGATAGGAGAGGATCAGCCCGATAACCGGGTCGACCATTGGAAAGAAAATCTTGTTAAACACCAGCGCGGCGGCCGTGCCGTAGAGAAAATAGTCAAACCATTCAATTGCGCTGCCGGTCAGGCTTGCGATCAACACCTTCTTATTTTTGCGTAATACCGTCGTTGTGCTTTCTTGTTGTGCCATGACATCTAACCCCGCCACGTAGAGGATGAAAGAGGTGTCACCTGGCGCGCTTCAGGTGCAACCTCAGGAAAGTAAAAGGTTGTGAAATTGTTAAGCAACTTAGGGTTGGATGTTGTATTTGGCAAGCGGGGTGCGGGCGTGACTGGTCAGATCACGCTGAAATAAGCAGCAATGGGTGCTTTTGTAGACGGCATGGCTGGCAGGATGTTTTGTACGGCTCACGATTAAAAGCATAAAATGCAGGTGCAACCCGGCGATTTTTGGATGTTTCTGGTTATTTCAGAAAAATGACAAATGGCGCTTAATTTTGTCTCCTGGCTTTCGGAGGTCTCCTCTGGTTCGTCAGGGAAAACGAACTACCCTGAAAAGAGTTGAGCGAAGGAGAACATCATGACCCAGGCTAATTTTCCTAATTTGCCGGACGTCACCCTGGCGGCCGTCAATACCGTCGGTCAATGGCTGGCCCAGGATGATATCGGGACGAACGCACCGGCGCAGCGTATCGACAGAGTGGTGCTGGCCGGAAATGCGGTGATCCCAACCATCGACGCCGCCTGCCGCTTTGCAGCCGACCATCAAGTCCCGCTGTTGATAAGCGGCGGTATCGGTCACTCCACCGCCTTCCTCTATGCCGCCATCGCGCATCATCCTCGTTATCACAGACTCGCCACCGCCGGGCGGGCGGAAGCCAGCATTCTGGCGGACGTGGCACAGCAGTTCTGGCAGATCCCGCAGGCGCAGATCCTGATTGACGATCAGTCCACCAACTGCGGGGAAAATGCCCGCTTTAGCTGGGACATGATGAAACGCCATAGCCTACAGGCTGAAAAGGTGCTGGTGGTGCAGGACCCGACCATGCAGCGCCGCACGATGGCAACCTTTGCGCGGGTGTGCCGGGATGAGCCCGTGTCGCCTCTCTGGATTGCCCATCCCGGCGTGCTCCCTCTGCTGGAAAACAGCGATAAGGGCCTGGCGTTCAGCGGCGGCGGTGACGGGCTGTGGCCTGTCGATCGCTATCTGTCGCTGGTGCTGGGTGAACTGCCGCGCCTGTACGATGACGTCAACGGCTACGGCCCCGCCGGGCGCGATTTTATTGAGCACGTCGCGTTCCCCGGCGACGTGCTGACGGCGTGGGAGATCTTACGCCGGGACGCCATTCTCACCGATGCCCTGACCAGCCGCTCTCTTATTTAGCCCGCTGCCCGTTTGCGCCGCTGTTCACGCAAACGGGCAATTTGTGTTGCTGGAATGTAATAATTTCCCGTAGCTGACCCGATTCTTTTTTGAGATATCTCACAAAAACAGCGCGATAGAGTAGGCAAGCGGACGTGTGACTGTAGTTTTTAACAATAAATTTACTTGTTAAAAACAGTGTAACTACAGGAGCAGGTCATGACAGTACCCGTACAACATCCTATGTATATCGATGGTCAGTTTGTTACCTGGCAGGGTGATGCCTGGATTGATGTGGTCAACCCGGCGACCGAAGAGGTCATTTCCCGTATTCCCGACGGTCGTGCTGAAGATGCGCGCAAGGCTATCGACGCCGCTGATCGTGCGCAGGAAGCCTGGGAAGCGCTGCCGGCTATCGAACGAGCGGGGTGGTTACGCAAAATTTCTGCCGGGATCCGCGAACGCGCCAGCGAAATCAGCGCGCTGATCGTCGCCGAGGGCGGCAAAATCCATCAGCTCGCGGAGGTTGAAGTGGCCTTCACCGCCGATTACATCGACTACATGGCCGAGTGGGCGCGCCGCTACGAGGGCGAAATCATTCAGAGCGACCGTCCGGGCGAGAACATTCTGGTCTTTAAGCGTGCGCTTGGCGTCACCACAGGGATCCTGCCGTGGAACTTCCCGTTCTTCCTGATTGCCCGCAAGCTTGCTCCCGCGCTGCTGACCGGGAACACCATCGTGATCAAACCGAGCGAATTTACCCCCAACAACGCCATCGCGTTTGCGAAAATCGTCGATGAGATCGGTCTGCCGAAAGGGGTGTTTAACCTGGTGCTCGGACGCGGTGAAACCGTCGGACAGGAGCTGGCGGGCAACCCGAAAGTGGCGATGGTCAGCATGACCGGCAGCGTCGGCGCCGGGGAAAAAATCATGGCCGCCGCCGCGAAGAACATCACCAAAGTGGGGCTTGAGCTCGGCGGCAAAGCGCCTGCGATTGTGATGGACGACGCGGATCTTGAGCTGGCGGTGAAGGCGATTGTCGACTCCCGCGTCATCAACACCGGGCAGGTCTGCAACTGCGCCGAGCGCGTGTATGTGCAAAAAGGCATCTACGACCGCTTCGTTAACCGTCTGGGCGAGGCGATGAAGGCGGTGCAGTTCGGTAACCCGGCGGAGCGCAGCGATATCGCCATGGGGCCGCTGATCAACGCCGCCGCGCTGGAGCGCGTGGAGCAGAAGGTGGCGCGCGCGGTGCAGGAAGGGGCGAAGGTAGTGCTCGGCGGTAAAGCGGTCGACGGAAAAGGGTATTACTATCCGCCGACCCTGCTGCTGGACGTGCGTCAGGATATGGCCATCATGCACGAAGAGACCTTCGGCCCGGTGCTGCCGGTGGTGGTGTTTGATACGCTGGAAGAGGCCATTAAGATGGCGAACGACAGCGACTACGGCTTAACCTCGTCGATTTACACGCAAAATCTGAACGTGGCGATGAAGGCAATCAAAGGGCTGAAGTTCGGGGAAACCTACATCAACCGCGAGAACTTTGAAGCGATGCAGGGCTTCCACGCGGGCTGGCGCAAATCGGGGATTGGCGGAGCGGACGGCAAGCACGGCCTGAATGAATACCTGCAAACCCAGGTGGTCTATTTGCAGTCATAGGCGAACGCCCCCTCCGGCCAGCGAGGGGGCATTTTTTTACAGCGCCGCGTATTTATCCAGCGTGCGCACCAGCTGCGTCACAAAGCCATATTCGTTGTCGTACCAGGCAACGGTCTTCACCAGCTGCACATCGCCCGCGTCGGTCACTTCCGTCTGGGTGGCATCAAACACCGAGCCGAAGTGCGAGCCGATCACGTCAGACGAGACAATTTCCTCTTCGGTATAGCCGAATGATTCGTTATTCGCCGTGGCCTGCTTCAGCGCCTGGTGGATCTCTTCGACGGTCACCTTTTTATCCAGAATCGACACCAGTTCAGTTACCGATCCGGTTTTGACCGGCACGCGCTGGGCGTGGCCTTTGAGCTTGCCGCTCAGCGCCGGGATCACCAGCCCAATGGCCTTTGCCGCCCCGGTGGTGTGCGGAATGATATTTTCCGCCGCCGCGCGAGAGGCGCGTAGATCTTTACCGCGCGGCCCGTCGACCAGCGCCTGGGTGCCGGTGTAGGCGTGGATGGTGGTCATGGTGCCGACTTTGATGCCAAAGGCGTCGTGTAGCGCTTTTGCCAGCGGAGCCAGGCAGTTGGTGGTGCAGGAGGCCACGGAAATAATGGTATCGCTGGCCTCGATGGTGTCGTCGTTAACGTTGAACACAATGGTTTTCATCTCACCCGCAGGGGCAGAAATCAGCACTTTTTTGGCTCCCGCCTCCAGGTGGGCCTTAGATTTCTCTTCAGAGGTATAAAAACCGGTGCATTCCACGACGATATCCACGCCTGCCGCTTTCCACGGGATATGTTTGGCCTCTTTTTCGGCGTACACCGAAATCGATTTGCCGTCGACAATCAGCGAATCCTCGGTGAAATCCACGCTCCACGGGAAACCGCCGTAGTTAGAGTCGTGCTTGAGCAAATAGGCCAGCACTTTGGGAGAGGTGAGGTCGTTGATGGCGACCACGGTATTGCTGTCCTGGGTTTCAAGAAGACGGCGCAGTACAAGGCGTCCAATGCGTCCAAATCCGTTAATACCAATTTTACTCATGGTTATCTCCTGGTTGGCTGTCGGTGCGACAGAGTTAACTCATCCAGGCTTAGACCATCAGATAGAGAGAGGCAATTGAAGTACGTCATGCGTCGGGAAGCATTTGAAAATCCATACAGAAAAGTTAATGAATTTTTAAGGAAAGCTGGTTATGTTGACGCGATAAACGTTTTTTCTCGGGAAATCATATGCGAACTAAATATACGGGCCTGCAAATTGGCATTCACTGGCTGGTGTTTCTGCTGGTCATCGTGGCGTACTGCGCCATGGAGTTCAGGGGCTTTTTCCCGCGCGCTGACCGTCCGCTCATCAACATGATCCACGTGTCCTGCGGGATCTCTATTCTGGTGCTGATGGTGGCGCGCCTGCTGGTGCGTCTGAAATACCCGGCACCGCCGATCCAGCCTAAGCCGAAGGCGATGATCACCGGGATGTCTCACCTGGGGCATTTAATCGTTTATCTGCTGTTTATTGCGCTGCCGCTGATCGGCATTGTGATGATGTACAACCGTGGAAACGACTGGTTTGCCTTTGGCATGGTGATGCCACACGCGGCGGAGTCGAATTTCGACCTGGTTGATATGCTAAAAGAGTGGCACGTCACCCTGGCGAATCTGGGCTATTTCGTGATTGGCCTGCACGCCCTGGCGGCGCTGATGCATCACTACTACTGGAAAGACAACACCCTGCTGCGCATGATGCCGAAAAAACGGACGTAGCGGACGTAATTGCCCTTCGGGGTACTGAATTGCAGGCCGGGCAAGCGCATCGCTACCCGGCCTGTTTTTTAACGCAGCTGAGACCGCTCTTCAGCCGTTAATTCCAGCGTCTGAGTTGACCCTGTTTCAGATGACGTTACCGCCGCTTCCAGCACCGCCATCACCGCCAGCGCTTCGACCGGGTGAACCGGATTCTCAATCTTGCCGTTCAGCGCATCGCGCACGTTAATGTAATACTGACGCTGATCGCCTTTCGGCGTCGTGATGGTTTGCGGCTCGCCGCTGGCGTTGAACAGCACCATGCTGTCGCTGTCTTCACCCCAGGTTTCGCTTCCCGGGACAACGCCTGCCAGCAGCTGTGCTTCCTGCTGATCGATACGGGCTTTCACCACGCTGGCCTTATCCCCGTGGACGGTAAAGCGCGACACGCCCCCGGCAACCAGCATACTGCAATGCAAAACGACCTTATGCTGCGGATAATTTAATACCACATGCGCCCAGTCGTTGATCTCCGCGCCGTCGCGCAGGGTGGCGATATTTCCCTGAACGGACTGCGGCAGGCCAAACAGCTGGAGCGTCTGGTCGATCATGTGTGGGCCGAGATCGAACCACAAACCGCTGCCCGGCACGTTTTGCTCTCTCCAGCGCACGCGCACTTCCGGGCGGAAGCGGTCAATGTGCGACTCAAAATGCTTCACGTTGCCAATCTGGCCCTGTTCGATAACCTGTTTAATGCCGAGGAAATCGCTGTCCCAGCGGCGGTTATGGAATACCGAAAGCAGCAGCTGTTTATCTTCGGCCAGCGCAATCAGCTCGCGCGCTTCCTGCATGTCCAGGGTAAAGGGCTTATCGACGACAACGTTCTTGCCCGAGTTCAGGGCAAGGGTCGCCAGCGGGGCGTGGGTGGCGTTAGGGGAGGCGATCACCACCAGGTCAATATCCGGATGCTGAATGGCCTCCTCCGGCGTGGCGACCACGGCCACGTCCGGGAGATCGCGTTTCACCTTCTCTTCATCACTGGAAGAAACGACCGCCAGCTTCAGTCCCTCGACGGACTGGATCAGCGGGGCGTGAAAGGTCTTACCCACAAACCCATAGCCGATCAGCGCTACATTGATTGTCTTATCGTTTTTCATGACCCTCTCCACGTTATTAAGCGTCCGCAATGATGACTTGCAGCGCGCCGTTATCCCCAAGCTCGGCCCAGGGACGATCTAAATACAGTTGATGAATGTCGGATAACCCGGCAACCAGGTAAGGCTCGCAGTGGTTGAGCTTAAGATGGTCGGCCACGATCCAGTGCTCATGGCTTGCCGCCAGCATGGCCCGTTTGACTTCGGCATCGGCCTCTTTACTGGCGCTTAAGCCCAGCTGCGGATGAATGGCGCAGGCACCAAGAATGGCGATATCCGCGCGATAGCGCGACAGCAGGGAAAGGGTGGCGCTGCCGGCAAACAGGCGCTGCTTTTGATCCCATTTTCCGCCGAGCAGGATCAGGTCGATCTCGGCCCGGTCGCTAAAGTGCTGAGCGATATCCAGCGACGTGGTGATGATCGTCAGCGGTCCCTGAAGTAAGGTGGCTACCGCCATCACCGTGCTGCCCGCATCCAGAAACAGGGTTGATCCCGCAGGAACGTTTTCCGCGACTTTTTTACCCAGCTGCTGTTTGGTTTTTGGCAGAAGTGCGCTTCTGCTCTGGCGATTCATAGCGGAGAGATCGAGAGCGATAGCGCCACCGTGATTCTTCTGCGCCAGGCCCTGATTTTCAAGATCGGTTAAATCACGACGAACGGTGTCCGCAGAAACCTGCAACTTTTCAGCAAGCTCGTTGATGCTGGCCTGGCCTTTTTCGGTAAGAATATCAAGCAGGTATTTCTGTCTGGCAGTTTTATGCATGAGGCGTTAATCCTGCAAAATGTTGCAATAATTCGCATATTACAGCATTTTGCAGGTAAAGGCATCCCTCTCGCGACAGCGAGAAACGAGAGTGGATGAGGGGGAGTCAGTGCAGGCAGGAGATCTCAGACGTCGTCGCGGGTGAAGCCCACAACAATTTCCAGCGTATTGCGAATAACGTCGCACGCTTCAGGCTCCTGGGTAATTTCCAGAGCGTGAATAAGTTGCAGGATAATCTCTTTATTAGAGAGGTTATCGCCGGTCAGCAAAATACAGCGAATAGCTGAACCCAACACTTCAACTTCATCATTCAGGTGTGCGCCTGCATTAATGAAATGGTCCGCCAGTAATTTGTCGTGCAGTGCGTCGAAATTATAAGTCTGCTGCCTCATTGCTTTACTCATCGTAGTCACCGTTGCTGTGGAAATTAATGTTTTTTGTTCGGGGTAGAAAGACTGTCTTTTTTGAACAGAGAGCGAATTCTGCCGACGTCGTAATCACCAATAATGGTGCCTCTGTCTGGCGAAACGCGCGTCACTTTCTGACGAACCTCTTTTTCAGCGGCGATCAACGCATCCTTACGCTCGTCATTTGTTTCGACTTCCGCCATACTCAGTAACCGATCGGCCAGAGCGACAAACGTGATCGGGCCTTCCTCTTTTAGAATGGACAATACGGCCTCGCCTAATAAGTCATCTTTAAGTCGTTCAAATAAAGTTCTATGCATAACGTTTTCTCACCCCGCTACCTGAAAAGGCGCAGTCAGTAAGTTAAAAATCAAAATTCACTTCATCGCTCAAAAAAGAGGGCGATAAGGCCGTTGTAGTGGGCGATTTCTTCCTCGCCGGAGGCCTCTTCAATACGGCGCAACAGTTTTGTACAAATTGTCATTCTGCTGAGCTGTACGTTTTCTTTCAGGATTTCACCAACGATTAACCCCAGCGTTTCTTGCTGAGTTGGAATGCTATTTTTATTGTAAATCAATGCAATAGCACTATCCGTTGAAGAGGGGGCACGGTTACGTTTCATCTAATCCCACCATTTAAAAACTTTTTAGTAACATCGTTGAGAATGAATCTATACCATCTGTACAAATCTGTACAGAGAAAGTGTACAAGTTTTATAAAAAAACATTCTGCCGCTCCGCTACCCCTTTTTCAGATCTCTGCAATACTTTAACCATGCCAAAAAGGAGGGTATGCCATGCAAGACGGTTACTACTGGATTAAATTCCGCGGAATTGTGCAGCAGGCTCGTTATACAGACATGCTGATTACCGATGTTGAAAGCGGCGGGACGTCACGCGGCGTCTGGCATTTAATGGGGGAGGATATAGAGATATGTACGTCGGACGAAGCGGTGGTATTGTCCGGTAGATTAAGTTCGAGCCAGGCGGGATAGAAGAATATATTCTCTGCGGCACAAAAAAATAAGGCCCCGAAGGACCTTAATTTTATAGGTAACGATTATTTGCGGCCGAGCAACAGCCCCAGCACGATACCCACTGCACCCGCTGCGATCACGCCCGTCAGCGGATTATTACGAACCGTATCTGTGACGTCAGAAACCACATCGCTGGCCTGGGCAGCATATTTCTTCGCTGCGCCTTTAACCTGATGTTTTGGTGAATCAACGATATCACCAAACTGCTGCTGCGCTGAGCCAGCCAGTTCATCCAGTTTATTCTTGGCTTTATCACCTGCGTATTCTGCATTTTTATCAGTGTTGAAGTCAGACATTACTACCTCCTTTGTTGATACTTTAATGATAGTCACTCTAGCGAGGGGGTAATGCTTTTTAAGATATATCTTTATGGAGGGAGATCTGGGGTTTACGGAGCGCTACTGTTTCTATACCATACCCCCCTATAGTATCAATCCCGGAGCCAACATGCCGCATTCACCCGCTGATAAAAAACGAATCCTGACCCGCGTCCGGCGTATCCGGGGGCAGGTCGATGCCCTTGAGCGCGCGCTTGAGGCGGGCGATCCCTGTCTTGCCATCCTGCAACAAATCGCCGCCGTTCGCGGTGCGGCGAATGGCCTGATGGGCGAAATGGTCGAAATTCACCTCAAAGATGAGCTGGTCACGGGGGAGACAACCCCGGATCAGCGGGCAGTTCGCATGGCGGAAGTCGGCCATTTGCTGCGCTCTTATCTAAAATAACTCCACAAGACCTCACAAAAAGGGAAGTCATTATGAAATCTCGTGCTGCTGTTGCATTTGGCCCTGGCCAGCCGCTGAAGATCGTTGAAATCGACGTCGCGCCGCCAAAAAAAGGCGAAGTGCTGGTTAAAATCACCCACACCGGCGTGTGCCATACGGATGCCTTTACCCTGTCCGGTGACGATCCGGAAGGCGTGTTCCCGGCGGTACTGGGCCATGAAGGCGGCGGGATCGTGGTGGAAGTGGGCGAGGGCGTCACCAGCCTGAAGCCGGGCGATCACGTTATCCCGCTGTACACCGCCGAGTGCGGCGAGTGCAAGTTCTGTAAATCCGGTAAAACCAACCTCTGCCAGGCGGTACGCGCCACCCAGGGTAAAGGGCTGATGCCGGACGGCACCACCCGTTTCTCTTATAACGGCGAGCCGATTTATCACTATATGGGCACCAGCACCTTCAGCGAATACACCGTTTGCGCGGAGATCTCGCTGGCGAAGGTCAACGAGCAGGCGCCGCTGGATAAAGTTTGTCTGCTGGGCTGCGGCGTGACCACCGGTATCGGCGCGGTTCACAACACCGCGAAAGTAAAAGAAGGCGACACCGTGGCGGTGTTCGGTCTGGGCGGAATTGGTCTGGCTGTTATCCAGGGCGCGGTACAGGCGAAAGCCGGACGTATCATTGCGGTGGATACCAACCCGGAAAAATTCAAGCTGGCGGGTGAAATGGGTGCGACCGATTTCGTTAACCCGAAAGACTACGACAAGCCGGTTCAGGACGTGATCGTTGAGCTGACCGACGGCGGCGTGGACTTCAGCTTCGAATGTATCGGCAACGTTAACGTGATGCGTTCCGCGCTTGAGTGCTGCCATAAAGGCTGGGGCGAAAGCGTGATCATCGGCGTGGCGGGGGCGGGTCAGGAGATCAAAACCCGTCCGTTCCAGCTGGTGACCGGGCGCGTGTGGCGCGGTTCGGCGTTCGGTGGCGTAAAAGGGCGCACCCAGCTGCCGGGTATGGTTGAAGACGCGATGGCCGGAAAAATCCAGCTCGACCCGTTCATCACCCACCGTCTGCCGCTGGATCGGATCAATGAAGCCTTCGATCTGATGCACGAAGGTAAATCCATTCGTACCGTCATACATTTCGGCGACAACTAATTATTCTGCCAGCGGTTTTTGCCGCTGGCGTTTTTTTAATAATCTTCTCTAAAGTGTGACCTGGCTGGCGCTTTTAACCGTAAGCTAATTTCCCGCCGTGCCGATGACTATTTTACAGGCGTGTTTTTACGCATCTTACCTATAAGAGAGTCGACGGTCATGGACAACACAACTTCGATGCAGGCGCAGCGCAAGCTGAGCTTCTTGCATCACATCAGGCTGGTTCCGCTGTTTTCCTCCATTCTCGGTGGCATTATTCTTCTGTTTGCCTTGAGCTCCGGTCTGGCAGGGTATTTCCTGCTGAAGGCCGATACCGACCAGCAGGACGTCACTGCTGAAATTCAGGTGCGTACCGGGCTATCCAATAGCTCCAACCATCTGCGTACCGCCCGAATCAACATGATCCACGCCGGTGCCGCGAGCCGTATCGCCGAAATGGACGCGATGAAGCAGAACATCGCCGAAGCCGAAACGCGCATCAAACAGTCTCAGGACGGATTCGCCTCCTACATGAGCCGCTCGGTGCGCACTCCTGCGGACGAAGCGCTGGACGCCGATCTGAAGGCCCGCTATGACGCCTACATCGCCGGGCTTCAGCCGATGCTGAAATATGCCAAAAACGGCATGTTCGAAGCCATTATTAACCATGAAAACGAGTCAGCGCGCCCGCTGGATGATGCCTATAACGCTGTGCTGCTCAAGGCGATCAAAATCCGCACCGATCGCGCGAACGCCCTGACTGCCCAGGCCCACACCCGTACCCAGCTTGGCCTGATGTTTATGATCGGCGCCTTTGCGCTGGCGCTGGTACTGACCGTGATTACCTTCGTGGTGCTGCGCCGCACGGTGATCCATCCGCTGCAACGCGCGGCGACCCGCATCGAGAAGATCGCGAAGGGCGACCTGACGATGGCGGACGACGCGACCGGGCGCAGCGAAATTGGCCGTCTGACGCGCGATCTGCAAACCATGCAGCACTCGCTGGTGACGACGGTCGGCACCGTGCGCCAGGGGGCGGAAGAGATCTATCGCGGCACCAGCGAGATCTCGGCGGGCAATACCGACCTGTCATCCCGTACCGAACAGCAGGCGGCGGCCATTGAGCAGACGGCGGCCAGCATGGAGCAGCTGACGGCAACCGTGAAGCAGAACGCCGACAACGCCCATCACGCCAGCAAGCTGGCGGAAGATGCCTCCGGCAAGGCCAGCCGCGGCGGCCAGATGGTCTCCGGCGTGGTGAAAACCATGGGCAATATCTCGACAAGCTCGAAGAAAATTTCGGAAATTACCGCCGTCATTAACAGCATCGCGTTCCAGACCAACATTCTGGCGCTGAACGCCGCCGTTGAAGCCGCCCGTGCGGGCGAGCAGGGGCGCGGTTTTGCGGTCGTGGCAAGCGAAGTGCGCACGCTGGCAAGCCGAAGCGCGAACGCCGCGAAAGAGATCGAAAGCCTGATTAACGAATCGGTGACGCTGATTGACCAGGGCTCTGGCGAGGTGGTTGCGGCGGGCAACACCATGAATGAGATTGTCGAGGCGGTGAAGCGCGTCACCGATATCATGCTGGAGATCGCGGCGGCGTCTGACGAGCAGAGCCGTGGCATTGTGCAGGTGAGCCAGGCGATTTCGGAGATGGACAAAGTGACCCAGCAGAACGCCTCGCTGGTGGAAGAAGCCTCAGCGGCGGCGGCATCCCTTGAAGAGCAGGGCGCGCGTCTGACCGAGGCGGTAGGGGCGTTTCGCCTGAACGGGACGACGACAGGCCGTCCGGTGGCGTCAGCACCTGCGGCGAGCGCGCCGTTACGTCCGGCGGTAGCGGTGTCCGGGGATAACTGGGAAACGTTCTGAGTGGCGGGTTGTGTCGGGTGGCGCTTCGCTTACCCGACCTACAGATGAGGCGTGTAGGCCCGCGTAAGCGAAGCGCCACCGGGCAAAAAAAAGGACCCTTTCGGGTCCCTTTTTCAATGGTTACTTCTTATCCGGCAACGCATAGGCAATCACGTAATCACCGCGATCCGGCGACTGGCGTGCGCCACCCGCGTTAATGATGATGTACTGCTTGCCGGTCTTCGGCGACACGTAGGTCATCGGGCCGGACTGGCTGCCCACCGGCAGACGGTCTTTCCAGATCTCTTTCCCTGTGGCGGTATCAAACGCGCGCAGGTAGAAGTCCTGAGTGCCCGCAAAGAACAGCAGGCCAGACTGGGTAGAGAGCGAAGCGCCCAGCGTTGGCATTCCGATTGGGATCGGCATATGCATACGAATACCGAGCGGGCCGGTATCTTCCACGGTGCCGACCGGAACCTGCCACACCAGCTTGCCGGTTTTCAGATCCACGGCGGACATGGTGCCAAACGGCGGTTTCTGGCACGGAATGCCCAGCGGAGAGAGGAAACGCTCGCGCATCGCGCCGTAAGGCGTGCCGTCCATTGGGACGATACCCATCTCGATGCCGCTGGCGTTTTTCGCCACGTTTGCGCGCGGAACCATGTAGTTTGCCAGCCCCAGACGCATATCGTTGACGAACATCAGGCTGTTGTTCGGGTCAACCGACACGCTGCCCCAGTTCATGCCGCCGAGGGAGCCAGGGAATTGCAGGGAACGATCCAGACCCGGCGGGGTGAAGACGCCCTGATGGCGCATCTCTTTAAACTGGATGCGGCACAGCAGCATATCGACCGGAGTTGCGCCCCACATGTCGGATTCCGTCAGGGTCTGGTTGCCAATCATCGGCATTCCCACGGAGTACGGCTGGGTTGGCGAGTAGCGCTCGCCCTGCACGTTTCCGGCCGGAACCGGGCGTTCTTCAACCTTCGCGACCGGTTTACCCGTTTCGCGGTTCAGCATGAAGATCATCCCCTGCTTGCTGGTCTGGACCAGAACAGGCGTCGAACCGCCTTTACCGTCCGGCAGATCGTAGAGCAGCGGCTGGGATGGCAGGTCAAAGTCCCACAGATCGTGGTGGGTGGTCTGGAAGTGCCAGCGCACCTGACCGGTGGCGGCATCGACCGCGACGATAGACGAGCTGTATTTGTCGTCCAGCGCGGTGCGCTCGCCCGCGAAGAAATCTGGCGTGGCGTTACCGGTTGGCAGATAAATCAGGTTCAGCTTAGCGTCGTAGGACATCGCCGACCAGACGTTCGGCGTGCCGCGCGTGTAGGTCTGGCCTTCCGGCGGCAGGCCGGTCAGGTTCGGATTACCCGGATCCCACGCCCAGGCCAGTTTCCCGGTGTGAACGTCATACGCGCGTACCACGCCCGGCGGTTCGCCCGTGGAGAAGTTGTCCGCCACGCGTCCACCGACGACCACCACATTTCCCGCCACCAGCGGCGTAGAGGTCTGCTGGTAATAGCCCGGCTTGATTTCGCCCATGCCTACGCTCAGATCGACAGTCCCGCGATCGCCAAAGTCTTCGCAGACCTTGCCGTTATCCGCGTTGATGGCAATCAGACGCGCGTCGGTGGTTGGCAGGAACAGACGGCGGGAGCAGGCCGCAGGCTGGGTTTTTTGCTGTGACGTTGTCACGTTCGCGTGGTCTTCAAAATAGCCCAGACCCCGGCAGCGCTGCCAGTTTGGCGCGGTCGCTTTGGAATCGTAGCGCCATTTCTCTTTCCCGGAATCCACGTCCAGCGCCAGCACTTTGCTGTACGGCGTACAGACATACAGCGTGTCGCCAATCTGTAACGGGGTGTTCTGATCTTCCGCGCCGGAGCCGTTGCTCTGCGGGATATCACCCGTATGTGCCACCCAGGCCACCTTCAGATCGCCGACGTTCTGCTTGTTAATCTGATCGAGCGCGGCGAAGCGGTCGCCGTGCGTGGTATTACCCCAGTGTTCCCAGTTTTTCTGCTGCTCGCCCGGTGCGACGGGTTTAACCGGAACCGGCTCATTGGCCGCGACCAGCGTTTGCGGCTTAAACATCCAGCCGAAGCTTACCAGCATCAATACCGCCAGCACGGCCGCGATGCCAAAGGCAGGGGCCTTATTAACGGGGGCTCCGGCGTTTGCCGCGCGCAGGAAGGGCCATACTAGGGCACACAGGAAGGCCAGCACCGCGAAGGTGAACAGGCGTGAGAAGAGCGGCCAGAAGTCCCAGCCCGCATCGCTGACCGCCCAGAAGAGAGAGGCGATAAACGCGATAGCGTAGAGCACAATCCCGCTGGTACGGTTGGTGAAAATGAGGATGGCGGCCACCACCATCGCCACGCCCATGATCAGGAAGTACCAGGTTCCACCGACGGTGGCGAGCTTAAAGCCCAACCCGCCAACGGCCAGCCCGATGATTGCCATCAGTCCGGCCAGGAGCCACTGCAAAATACGAGGTATTCCGCGCGGCGCGCTGCCAAAAGCCATTTCTGTCTCCTTAATTCCTCGTCTTTCAGGTCTGTGCTGTGCGGCATCTGTACCAAATGGGTCAGTAAAGACGAGGATAATGATGATATACAGGGTAAAAATCGATTTAATAGCGTTGGAATCCACCTGAGGAATGATGTAATGAACCATTTGGTGAATTCGTCGCTATGATAAATCTGTTAAATTGTTTTGCGCAATTGTTAATGAATGATTTCGCATTATTTGATTAAGGGCGATAGAAAACCCGCCAGCGGGCGGGTTGTCGGAAGAAAGGATGCGCTGAGATCAGCCTGGCATTGATTTGCGGATAGCGCTTAGCAGGGTCTGCGCGCCGGTCGAAAGCGGCGTATCGACGCGGGTCAGAATGCCGATCGGTTCCCCGGCGCCCGGCGAGGTCACCGGAAGTGAGGTGAGATTCCCGTGGCGCAAATCATCTTTTACCGCGCCCGACGGGACAAACCAGACGTAGTCAAAATCCACCGTCAGCTGGCGGGAAAGGGAGGCCGACAGCGTTTCAATGCACCCGGAGGGTAGCGTACAGCCCTGGAGTTGCAGCAGGGCTTCGGCATTCTGGCGCGGCACCGTACCTTTTGGTGACACGACCACCGGCCACTCCATCACCCGGCTTAAGGTGACGGTATCCTGCAACAGCGGATGTCCGGGGCGAACCACCAGTTTGAGCGATTCCAGGAACAGAAGTTCATAGTTAAGCCCGGTCATCAGCTCGGGATCGGACATTCTGCCAATTCCCAAATCAAGCTCGCCGGATTTCAGCCCCGCCAGCAGCATGGTGTTATTCATGGTCGCCACCTGAATGGTGGTGTGCTTTTGGTGGCGGTGAAACTGGCCGATAACCGCAGGGAGAATGCCGAGCGCCGCGGTGGGCAGGGCGCCGACGCGTACGATCTCGGTGGCGTGTTCTTCTTTGCGGTTAAGCGCCTGGCCTGCGGTGTTCAGGGCATCCAGCACCTTCACGGCGTGGGTAAGGAACTGTTCGCCCACCAGCGTCAGCTGTGCGCCCAGGCGTCCTCGGTCGAACAGGCGGGTTCCGGTAAGTTGTTCCAGCTCGTTTAGCGTTTTAGACAGCGCGGGCTGGCTCAGATTAAGGGTTTCAGCCGCTCGCCCCAGCGTTCCCTGTTGAGCGACGGCCACAAATGTATGTAAATGGCGCAAGCGTATGCGCTGACTGAACAGACCATTTTTTTCCATAGGCGATGTTAAAAACAGAGCGGTGTGGGTGACAAGTTAAGTTGTTTAATTTTGATAACCTGATAGCAAAATATTTTTAACATTTGATCTGTTTGAGTTACAAGAATTTTTTCGAAATGCGGTCTGCGTCACTGCATCCTTGTTAAAGCATTCCTTTCTTAAAGCACAGCCTTTAACCACTCGCCCTGTCAGATCACAATTCGAAAATTCTTCCTGCCGGGGGAAAAGAGCTTCTCTACACTCCAGGTAATATTCACTGGAGGCATGACATCATGGCGAACACCATCACGGCTAATGATATTAGGGAACACTTTTCGCAGGCTATGTCGGCGATGTACCAGCAGGAAGTTCCGCAGTACGGCACCTTACTGGAGCTGGTCGCAGACGTTAACCTGGCCGTTCTGGAAAATAACCCGGCGTTACATGAACAGCTGGCGAACGCCGACGAACTGGCGCGGCTGAACGTTGAGCGTCACGGCGCGATCCGCGTGGGCACAGCGCTGGAGCTGTCGACCCTGCGCCGCATGTTCGCCATCATGGGGATGTTCCCGGTCAGCTATTACGATCTCTCCCAGGCGGGCGTGCCCGTTCACTCCACGGCCTTTCGCCCGATTGACGATGCGGCGCTGTGCCGAAATCCGTTTCGTATTTTTACCTCGCTGCTGCGCCTGGAGCTGATTGAAAACGCGGCCCTGCGCGAGAAGGCGGCGGCGATCCTCGCGCGTCGTTCTATTTTTACCCCGCGCTGCCTGGAACTTATCGACCTCTACGAGCACGAGGGGCAGTTTACTGACGCTCAGGCGCGCGAGTTTGTTCAGGAAGCGCTCGAAACCTTCCGCTGGCATCGCCATGCCACGGTCGATCGGGAAACCTATCTGGCGCTGGCAGACGAGCACCGCCTGATTGCCGACGTGGTCTGCTTCCCGGGCTGTCACATTAACCACCTGACCCCGCGCACGCTGGATATCGACCGGGCGCAGGCGCTGATGCCGAAATACGGCATTGAACCGAAAATTCTGATCGAAGGGCCGCCGCGCCGCGAGGTGCCGATCCTGCTGCGCCAGACCAGCTTTAAGGCGCTGGAGGAGCCGGTGCTCTTTGCCGGGGAAAATCTCGGCACCCATACCGCCCGTTTTGGCGAGATCGAACAGCGCGGCGTGGCGCTGACGCCGAAAGGACGCGAGCTGTACGACAGGCTGCTCGGCGAGGCGGGGACGGGCAAAGACAACCTGACCCATCAGCTGCACCTGTCCGGGGTGTTCAGCGCCTTCCCGGATAGCGACATGTTCCTGCGCCGCCAGGGGCTGGGCTATTTCCGTTACCGTCTGACGCCGGCGGGTGAAGCACATCGTCAGGCATTTCGCCCGGGCGACGATCCGCAGCCGCTGATAGAACGCGGCTGGGTGGTGGCGCAGCCGATCACCTACGAAGACTTTCTACCCGTGAGCGCGGCGGGAATTTTCCAGTCCAATCTCGGTAACGAAACGCAGGCGCGCACCCACGGCAACGCCAGCCGCGACGCCTTTGAAGCCGCGCTCGGCTGCACGGTGTATGACGAGTTCGCGCTGTACGAGGAGGCGGAAATGCGCAGCAAACAGCGTTGCGGTTTGCTCTGAAAGCGGTACTCTGCGGGGGTGTGATGGAAAAGGAAGGCTGTAATGCAAAATCCCACCGCCCCTGTGGTAGAAACGCGCCAGGGCAAACTGATCGGTTTTACGCAAGATAACGTCGACGCCTGGTGCGGCATTCCCTATGCCGCGCCGCCCGTCGGGCAGTGGCGCTGGCGCTCTCCGCGCCCGCCGGAACCCTGGGAAGGGCTGCGCCCGGCGACCGCCTGTTCCGCCTCAAGCTGGCAAAGCAGCGAATATTGTCAGGAGCTGGGCGGCGGCGATCCCGGCCAGTTCTCCGAAGATTGTCTCTATCTCAACGTCTGGTCCCCTAGTACGCGCACGGCTCCGCTGCCGGTAATGGTCTGGCTGCACGGCGGAGGATTCACTATCGGCGCAGGCGGGCTGCCGCCCTACAACGGCGCGCCGCTGGCCCGGCGGGATGTGGTGGTGGTTACCCTCAACTACCGCCTGGGCCATCTCGGCTTTTTCGCCCATCCGGCCCTTGAAGGGGAAGAGGATCGGGTGGTGCATAACTTTGCGCTGCTGGATCAGATTGCCGCGCTGCGCTGGGTTCAGGAGAACATCGCGGCATTCGGCGGCGATCCGGATAACATCACCCTGTTTGGCGAATCCGCCGGGGCGCGCAGCGTTCTCTCACTGCTGGCTTCGCCTCTGGCGGGCGGGCTATTCCATAAGGCCATCGTCCAGAGCGGCTATACCTTGCCGGATACCCCGCGCGAACAGGCGCTAAAAAAGGGCGAGGCGCTGGCGAGCCACTTTGGGCTTAAGCACGCCACCGCTGAACAGCTTCGCGCCATCCCGCCGGAGTCCTTCTGGCCGCTGGAGGCGCCGCTGAATATTGCCCCCGCGCCGATTGTGGGCGACTGCGTGCTGCCCGAGGCCATGCTCGACGTCTTCTTTGCCGCCCGCCAGCATCCCGTGCCGATCATGATTGGCTCGAACAGCGATGAGGCGAGCGTGATGGCGGTGTTTGGTATCGATCTGGCCGGGCAAATTCAGAAGCTGCGCCGCGAACGCCGCTTCGGCCTGGGGCTGATCAAGCTGCTCTATCCCGGCGTGAAAGGGGACGAGGAGCTGGGCAGACAGGTGTGCCGCGATATGGCGTTCACCACCATGGGGTTTGTGGTAATGCAGGCGCAGCAGAGAGCGGGTGCGCCGTGCTGGCGCTACTGGTTCGACTACGTTGCCGAGGCGGAACATGCCACCTATGTTAACGGAGCGTGGCACGGCAACGAGGTGCCTTACGTGTTTGATACGCTGGGGCAGGTGGAGCCTTCACGCCAGTACGTCAACGAACGCGACCTGGCCTTTGCCGCGCAGGTGGCGGATTACTGGGTAAATTTCGCGCGTCACGCCAGCAGCGACCGCGACGTGCTTAAGGGGCCGACAAAGTGGCCCGCCTGCCGCAAGGGGCGGGACGTGTTGTTACGTCTGGGAGTGAATAAACATGCAGGTTTCCGGCTCGAAAACCGCTTTATGCGCGCCCGGATGAGCCTGTTTAAACGGGTGATGAAGCACCACGTCAGTCTCGACTGAGCAGACAGGCGCGAAACGCCGCCAGCCCGCTGTCCTGAGGGTGCGATTCGCGCATCACCAGGCGGTAGCTGGCCCCGGTCTTAATGCTGGCGTCATAAGGGCGCATCAGCCTTCCGGTACGAATATCTTCTTCTACCAGCGTTTCGTCCGCGATGGCGATCCCCAGCCCCTGAATGGCGGCGGTGATCGCCAGATCCATCGTATCGAAGTGTTGATTTTTGAGCATGGCTTCGGGCGACAGCGGTTTTTGGGTCAGCCACAGGGACCAGTCGGTTTTGTCGCGCGTCGGGTGCAGGAAGGTCAACGACTCCGGCACACAGCCCGCACGTAGCGGGCTCACTACGGGGGTTAGCGCCTCTTCGAACAGCAGATCACCGGCGCTCATATGGGTGCCAAAGACGATGGCCGCGTCGTAGGATTCGGTTTTGAAATTGACGTTGTGATCGGTGGTGGTGGTCAGCGCGATTTGCAGATCGGGCAGCTGTCGCTCAATCTCCAGCAGGCGCGGGATCAGCCAGCGCATCGCGCAGGTGGGCGCTTTCAGACGCACCACCGTTTGCTGGGCGCGGCCCTGTTCGGCCACCGTCAGCAGATGTTCAAAGGCGGATTGCAGCTCGGGAAGCAGGGCGCTGCCCTGAGGCGAAAGCCGCAGCCCGCGCGCGTGTCGCTCAAAAAGCGGGAAGCCGAACCAGTTTTCCAGCGCGGCGATCTTGCGGCTCACCGCGCCCTGAGTAAGACACAGCTCTTTCGCCGCATGGGTCAGATTCAGGTGACGGGCGGTTATCAAAAAAGCGTCAACGGCATTGAGCGGAAAGGAACGGCGCGACATCGAAACACCTCAGGTATGCGTTTTTCTCATGGCTATTATGACAACAATTCGTTTGTCGCCACAATCGACTTATTGTTTGAATAGTTATGCATTCTTCATGAGAAGGGAAAAACGATGACCTTGAGAACTCCGGTTCACACCCGTTCAAAACTGCCTGACGTGGGTACGACCATTTTTACCGTTATTGGCCAGCTTTCAGCCCAGCATAACGCCATCAACCTTTCTCAGGGCGCGCCGAACTTTTCCTGCGATCCCGCGCTTGTGGCGGGCGTGACCCGCGCAATGGAGGCCGGGCATAACCAGTATGCCTCAATGACCGGGTTGCAGACCCTGAAAGAGCGCATTGCCGAGAAAATCGCGACCCTTTACGGCACCCATTACGATCCCGGTAGCGAAGTGCTGGTGACCGCCAGCGCCAGCGAAGGGCTGTACACCGCCATCAGCGGGCTGGTGCATCCGGGTGATGAAGTGATCTACTTTGAACCCTCGTTTGATAGCTACGCGCCCATCGTGCGCTTGCAGGGCGCCACGCCGATCGCCATCAAGCTGACGGTGCCGGATTTTGCGGTGAACTGGGAAGAAGTGCGCGCCGCCATCACGCCGAAAACGAGGATGATCATCGTCAATACGCCGCATAACCCCAGTGGGCAGGTCTTCTCCGCAGACGATTTACAGCAGCTCGCGGCGCTGACCCGCAATACCGATATCATTATTTTGTCTGACGAAGTGTACGAACACGTCGTTTTTGACGGTCAGCCGCATCACGGAATGGCGACGCATCCGCAGCTGGCGGAGCGTAGCGTCATTATTTCATCCTTCGGAAAAACCTATCACGTCACCGGCTGGCGCGTAGGCTACTGTGTTGCTCCGGCAATGCTGATGGATGAGATCTGCAAAGTGCATCAGTTTTTAATGTTTTCTGCCGATACCCCTATGCAGCACGCGTTTGCAGAGCACATGACCGATCCGCAAACCTGGCTTTCGCTGGCGGCATTTTATCAGCGCAAGCGCGACCTGCTGCAAACGCTGCTGGCAGAGTCGCCGTTCCGCCTGTTGCCGAGCGCCGGTTCGTTCTTCCTGCTCGCCGATTACAGCCATTTCAGTGACGAAAGCGACAGTGAGATGGTGAAACGGTTGATTACCGAGTGCGGCGTTGCCACCATTCCGCTGTCGGCCTTTTACGCCGACGGCACGGATAATAAATTGATTCGCCTCTCTTTTGCGAAAGATGAAGCGACGTTACGGGCAGGTGCTCAGGCCCTCTGCCAGGTTAAGCCACGCTAAGGAGCAAAACATGAAATTACGCGCGTTAATTGTCGGCCTGGGATTGCTGTCTACGTTTTCCTCTTTTGCGGCCACGGAACTGCGTTACGGCGTTGAAGCCGAATATCCACCGTTTGAAAGCCGCAATGCCTCGGGCGAGCTGGAAGGGTTCGACATTGAGCTGGGCAATGCGATTTGCAAAGCCGCCGAGCTGAAATGCAGCTGGGTTGAAACCTCGTTTGATGCACTCATCCCGGGGCTGGTGGCGAAGAAGTTTGATGCGATCAACTCGGCGATGAACATCACTGAACAGCGCAGCAAGAGCATCGACTTTACCCAGCCGATCTACCGCATTCCGTCGCAGCTGGTGGGAAAAGCGGGCAGTGCGGTCGAGGCCACGCCTGAAGGACTGAAGGGGAAAACCATCGGCGTGTTGCAGGGCTCTATTCAGGAAACCTACGCCAAAGAGCACTGGGAAAAGCACGGTGTCACCGTGGTGTCGTATAAAGATCAGAATATGGCGTGGGGTGACCTGCTGAATGGCCGTATCGACGCCTCGCTGGTGATGTCCGCGGCCGGGCAGGCAGGGTTCCTCAGCAAGCCGCAGGGGAAAGGGTTTGGCTTTATTGGCAAACCGGTGTCTGACGACACGATCCTCGGCAGCGGTATCGGTTTTGGGCTGCGCAAAGGGGATGAGGCCACCAAAAAGCAGCTTGATGCCGCTATTGATAAAGTACGTGCCGACGGCACGATCGCTAAACTCGCTGATAAGTACTTCCCGGGTATCGATGTCAGCGTAAAATAACCGCCTTGTTAGCCCCGGTGATTGATGTGCTGGGGCTCTTTTATACCTATCTTTACACCATTTTCAGTCCGTTCCGGTCGACAGAAAATATTTCTCGGTTTGTTCAGATTATCACCCGCCAACAATTGGATTCTTAACCGTTTTTGTTTAGGCTGTGCGTTCTTTCTTGCCGTCATTTCGCTGCGCGCGAAACTCATTCACACGACCATAAGGACGTTTTTCCAGGCATGAATCGCAGACGTTTTCTAAAAGGCTCGCTGGCAATGGCAGCCCTGAGCGGCACTTCTGGCCTTGCTTCCCTGTTTTCCCAGGCAGCATTCGCTGCTGATTCCGATATCGCTGACGGTCAGAGCCGTCGTTTTGACTTCAGCGTACTGCAATCGATGGCCCATGACCTGGCGAAAACCCCGTGGGGCGGCGCGCCGCGTCCTCTGCCGGACACGCTGGCGACCATGACGCCGCAGGCCTACAACGCCATTCGCTACGATGAAAAACAGTCCCTGTGGAACAACGTTGAAGACCGTCAGCTGGACGTGCAGTTCTTCCATATGGGGATGGGGTTCCGCCGCCGCGTGCGCATGTTCTCGCTGGATTCGGCCACCTCCCAGGCGCGTGAAATTCACTTCCGCCCGGAGCTGTTCAGCTATGGCGAAACTAACGTCGATACTAAACAGCTGGAAGGGCAAAGCGATCTTGGGTTTGCGGGCTTCCGCGTTTTCAAAGCCCCAGAGCTGGCGCGTCGCGATATTGTCTCTTTCCTCGGCGCGAGCTATTTCCGCGCGGTGGACGACACCTATCAGTACGGCCTGTCCGCTCGCGGTCTGGCGGTAGATACCTTCACCGACACGCCGGAAGAGTTCCCGGACTTCACCGCGTTCTGGTTTGAGACCGTCAGGCCGGGCGATACCACCTTTACTGTCTACACGCTGCTGGACAGCCCGAGCATTACGGGCGCCTACAAGTTTGTGATCCACTGCGAGAAGAGCCAGGTGATCATGGAGGTGGAAAACCATCTTTACGCGCGTAAGAACATCAAACAGCTGGGCATTTCGCCGATGACCAGTATGTTCAGCTGCGGCAACAACGAACGCCGCATGTGCGACACCATCCACCCGCAGATCCACGACTCCGACCGTCTGGCCATGTGGCGCGGCAACGGGGAGTGGATCTGCCGTCCGCTGAACAACCCGCAGAAGTTGCAGTTCAACGCGTATCAGGACAAAAACCCGAAAGGCTTTGGGCTGTTGCAGCTTGACCGCGACTTCTCGCACTATCAGGACATTATGGGCTGGTACAACAAACGCCCGAGCCTGTGGGTCGAGCCGCGCAATAACTGGGGCAAAGGGGCAGTCAGCCTGATGGAGATCCCGACCACGGGTGAAACCCTGGATAACGTGGTCTGCTTCTGGCAGCCCGAAAAGCCGGTTGAAGCGGGCGACGAGCTGGAGTTCAAATACCGCCTCTACTGGAGCGCGCAGCCGCCGGTGCGTTCACCGCTGGCCAACGTCTACGCGACCCGCACCGGCATGGGCGGCTTCCCGGAAGGCTGGGCGCCGGGAGAAAACTATCCGAAAGTCTGGGCGCGTCGTTTTGCCATTGATTTTGTGGGCGGCGATCTGAAAGCGGCGGCACCGAAGGGCATTGAGCCGGTGATCACCCTGTCCAGCGGGGAGGCGAAGCAGGTTGAGATCCTCTACGTCGAGCCGTTTGACGGTTACCGCATCCAGTTTGACTGGTATCCGACCTCGGACTCCACGGAGCCGGTGGACATGCGTATGTTCCTGCGCTGTCAGGGGGATGCCATCAGCGAAACCTGGCTGTATCAGTATTTCCCGCCAGCGCCGGATAAACGTAACTACGTTGACGACCGCATAATGCGCTAACGATCGAGACCCTCTCCCTTAGGGAGAGGGTTAGGGTGAAAGGCAATGACCGCAGCAAAATCCGAAATAATCCCGGTATCTGACGCTATCGAACTACGCGCCGTGGATGAGCGCTATACCGCCGACCTGCATAATCTGGTCATTAAAAACAAAGCCTGGCTGCAAACCGCGTTCGACTGGATCCAGCACGTTGGTACAGAGGACGACACCCGGCGCAATATTCAGAGCAACCAGA
Source organism: Enterobacter sp. 186315 (assembly GCF_053290175.1). Classification (NCBI taxonomy): domain Bacteria; kingdom Pseudomonadati; phylum Pseudomonadota; class Gammaproteobacteria; order Enterobacterales; family Enterobacteriaceae; genus Enterobacter; species Enterobacter sp. 186315. The sequence continues at coordinate 373,314 of NZ_JBPTTK010000001.1, forward strand.
TGCTGCACCAGCGCGGTTACTCGAAAATGTTTCTGATATTTCAGGATGAAAGCCTGGTCGGCGTGCTGTCCTTTAACGCCATCGAACCCGCGAATAAAACGGGCTACATCGGCTACTGGCTGGACGAAGAACAGCAGGGCAAGGGGATTATTTCCCGGTCGCTCCAGGCCTTTATGCGCTACTACGTGGACGCCGGGATCGTTCGTCGCTTCGTGATCAAATGCCGGATGCACAACGCCAGCAGCAACCGGGTGGCGGTGCGCAACGGCTTTACGCTGGAAGGGTGCTTGCGCGAGGCGGAGTACCTTAACGGCCGTTTTGACGACGTAAATCTCTACGCCAGAATTTTCAGCCTATAGCGCGCCGAGCAGCGGGGTGCGGATCACCCGCTGATTGCCGTTAATCACCTTTTCACCGCGCAGGTGGATATTCTCGCCGTCAAAGGCCTCGATAACCGCATCGTCGGTAATTTCAATTCGATGCTCGATCAGCACATCCCCGCTGATGCGCGCGCGCCCCTGTATGACCACCCGGTCATCAACCATAATCGGCCCGCCGCGCAGCCACGCCTGGCCGCCAATCAGGACGTGATGTTTGATCACGCAGTTGCCCTCGACAACCGCATTTTCCGCCACCTGCGAGCTGTAGCGCAGGGTGGGGATGGCATCGTCCTCTTTTCCGGCAATCAGCCGGGCGCTGCCGTAGACTTTTGCGCAGTCGCACACCCAGACGTTGTTCAGGTCGTTGCCTTCCAGAATCGCGCGATCGAAGACCTCGGCGCGGTGCTCAATAAAGGCGAAATTCACCAGCGCGTCGCCGTAGATTTGCGCCTGGTGCACCACCCGCGACTGGCTTACGGTGGCGTTACCGTATATCTGCAAAATCTGTTCGCGATCCGGCGTGAGTCCCTTAGCGGCGATCACCTGAGAATTATGGAGCACGCGGGCGTTGCCGAAAATATGGCACTCACCGCGCACCGTGGAATGCTGGACTGTGACGTTGTCACTTATTCGTGCGCCGTGGCTGATGTCCGACCCGTCAATCCAGCATTCGCCGCCGATCGAGGCATGATGGCTTATCACGCAGGGCTGGGTGATCCGCGCGTTGCCCTGCACCCGGGCGAGGGCGAACGCCACGCTGTTCTCGTCGTAGATCCAACAGTTGCCTTCCTGGGAAAGGACGCTTTCGTCGTCAACCCAGCCGCCTTTAGTTCCGCTGCTGACATCGCTAAAATCCGCAGTGGCGATAATTTGCCGCAGCGCGGTAGTGTGCTTTTCTTCACCGTTTTGCCAGTGCCACAGGCGGGTTTCATCCCCGAGTCGATACTTTTTCATCACGTTTTCTCTGATAAGCGTCTTCACTAAACGTAGCAAACTTTTGGCTTTTCGAAACGCTGGCGCTCGTGGCGGAAACCTCTTAAAATGGCATTTAAAATACATTTTAAAATATCAAATAAATGCACAAACTTAACAAAAGCGAACAGGCCCTCAACTTGCCCTCTGGCTACTTCGGTATGGTGCTGGGGACTATCGGGATGGGGTTTGCCTGGCGCTACGCCAGCACGCTCTGGCCGGTGACGCGCTGGCCGGGCGATATTCTGGTCGCGCTGGCGGTCGCTATCTGGTTTTTACTTACCCTGGCCTTTATTACGCGCGCGATCCGCTTCCCGCGCAGCGTGCTGGCGGAGATGCGCCATCCGGTGATGAGCAGTTTTGTGAGCCTGTTTCCCGCCACCACCCTGCTGGTGTCGATTGGTTTTGTTCCCTGGTGTCGCCCGCTATCGCTGGTGCTGTTTGCCGCAGGCGTGGTGATGCAGCTTGGCTATGCGGCCTGGCAGAGCGCCGGGCTGTGGCGGGGTAAACACCCGCAGGAGGCGACCACGCCGGGGCTCTATCTGCCGACGGTGGCGAATAATTTCATCAGCGCGATGGCCTGCGGCGCGCTGGGGTTTACCGATGCCGGGCTGGTGTTTTTAGGGGCGGGCGTTTTCTCGTGGCTGAGTCTCGAACCGGTGATTTTGCAGCGCCTGCGCAGCGCCGGGGAGCTGCCGTCCGCGCTGCGCACCTCGCTTGGGATCCAGCTCGCCCCCGCGCTGGTGGCCTGTAGCGCCTGGTTTAGCGTCAACGGCGGCGAGGCGGACACCTTCGCCAAAATGCTCTTTGGCTACGGCCTGCTTCAGCTGCTGTTTATGCTGCGCCTGATGCCGTGGTATCTGTCGCAGCCGTTTAACGCCTCGTTCTGGAGCTTCTCGTTCGGGGTTTCCGCGCTGGCGACCACCGGCCTGCATCTGGGGCACAGCAGCCCGTCGGGCTTCTTTCACGCGATCGCCATTCCGCTGTTTATTTTTACCAATATCATCATTGCGCTGCTGCTGGTGCGAACCGCTGTCCTGCTGATGCAGGGCAAACTGCTGGTTCGCACGGATAAGGCGCTGCTTATGCTTCCTGAGGAAAAACAATGACCGTTGATGAGAACTACTTCACTGATAAATATGGCCTGACCCGCACCCACTCTGAGGTGCTGTACAGCGCCGGGATCGTTAAGCCGGGCAAAACGCTGGATCTGGGGTGCGGCAATGGCCGTAACAGCCTCTATTTAGCGGCGAACGGCTTTGACGTGACCGCGTGGGATAAAAACCCGATGAGCATCGACAATATCGAGCGCATCAAGGCGGCGGAAGGGATCGAAAACCTCCAGGCGGCAATAAAAGATCTTAACAGCCTGAGCTTTGACGGGGAGTACGATTTTATTCTCTCTACCGTGGTGCTGATGTTCCTGGAGGCGAAAACCATCCCTGGACTTATCGCCAATATGCAGCGCTGCACGAAGCCGGGCGGCTACAACCTGATTGTGGCGGCGATGGATACCCCGGATTACCCGTGTACGGTGGGCTTCCCGTTTGCCTTCAAACAGGGCGAACTGAGCCACTACTATGAAGGCTGGGAGCTGCTCAAGTACAACGAAGAGGTCGGTGAGCTGCACCGCACCGACGCCAACGGCAACCGCATTAAGCTGCGTTTCGCCACCATGCTGGCCCGTAAACCGGCCTAACGCGCCGCCAGCAGGCAGAGTTGCAGGGCGGTGTTGTAAGAGGCCTCGAACGACGACAGCGGTAAAAACTCAAACTTCGAGTGGAAGTTGTGCGCGCCGGTAAAGAAGTTCGGGGTCAGCAGCCCTTTAGCAGACAGGGCTGCACCGTCCGTACCGCCGCGCATCGGGGTCGGTTTCGGCGTGATGCCTAAGGATTCCATTGCCGTGAACATCAAATCGATGGCGCGGCGATCTTCCCCAATCGCGTTGCTGATATTGCTGTAGGTATCTTCGATGTGGAACGCAACGCTGGCCGTCGGATGCTGGTCGGCTATCTTTTTCGCCACGTCGGCGATCTGCTGCTTACGGGCGGCAAAGCTAACTTTGTCAAAGTCGCGGATATTGACCTTCAGCACGGCCTCGTTTTGCCCGGCCTGCATGCCGTTAAACCAGACATACCCCTCGCGGCCTTCGGTGCATTCCGGCGTTTGCTGGCGATCGAAATGGCCTATAAAGTCGGTTGCCATCAGCAGCGGATTCACCAGTACCCCTTTGGCCGACATCGGGTGTGCGGTCACCCCGGTAAAGCGGATTTCCGCCGCCGCCGCGTTAAAGTTCTCGTAGACGATTTCGCCCAGCTCGCAGCAGTCGATGGTCCAGGCAAAGTCGACGTCGAAGCGCTTAAGATCCAGCGCTTTTGCCCCGTTCAGGCCGATCTCTTCATCAGGCACAAAGGCCACCACAATGTCCCCGTGCTGGTGCGCTGCGGTGAGGTTTTCCAGCACCGTCATGACCACGGTCACCGCCGCTTTATTATCTGCGCCTAATACGCTGGTTCCGTCGCTGAAAATAATCTCTTCATTGGGATAAGCCAAAATTTCCGGGTGCTCTTTTACGCGTAACCAGACGTCCTGTTCTTTATTAAGACAGAGGTCTTCTCCGGCAAACGTTAATATTTGTGGATGAATATCCGGTGATAAACCCACGTCGACGGTATCAATATGGGTAATAAATCCAATCCTCGGCGCGCCCGGCACATTCCCTTTTTTTACCGCCGTCACCGTCGCAAATTCATCAATCACGATATCGTCTAAACCCAGCTGCGACAGCTCCTGTGCCAGCTCTCGCGCCATGTCGTGCTGGCCCGGCGTAGAGGGCAGGGTTTTCACTTTAGGATCGCTCTGGCTGGTGATGGCGAGGTAGCGGAAAAAGCGTTGGGTTAATTGTCTGGAAAGATCTGAAGCCATAGTGATTCCTTCTTTATTCGTTTTATCAGGTGTTTGCGATATCACTTTAATGTTATTTATGGGTTGGCAACAATATTTAATTAGCCGTCGAATTAAAAAGACAGGAATAAAAAAATGAAAAGCAAACTCACAACATTCACGCTGGCGATGGCGGCGCTGACGGTCAGTTCTGCCGTGAGTGCCAAAACGCTGGTGTATTGCTCCGAGGGATCGCCGGAGAACTTCAATCCTCAGTTATATACCTCCGGGACCAGCGTGGACGCCAGCGCGGTGCCGGTCTATAACCGGCTGGTGGATTTCAAACCCGGAACGACCGAGCTGGTGCCGAGCCTGGCAGAAAGCTGGGACGTGAGCGAGGATGGCAAGGTCTATACCTTCCATCTGCGCAAAGGGGTGAAGTTCCAGAGCAACAAGATCTTCAAACCCACGCGCGACTTTAACGCCGACGACGTGATTTTCTCGTTTATGCGCCAGAAAGACGTCAATCATCCGTACCACAATGTCTCCAACGGCAGCTATTCCAACTTCGAAAGCCTGGAGTTTGGCAGCCTGATTACCGCTATCGATAAGGTGGACGACCATACGGTACGCTTCACGCTTGCGCACCCGGAGGCGCCGTTTGTGGCCGATCTGGCATGGTATTTCGCCTCGATCCTCTCGGCGGAGTATGCCGACGCGATGCTCAAGGCCGGTACGCCGGAGAAGGTGGATATGGAGCCCATCGGTACCGGGCCGTTCAGGCTGGCGCAGTATCAGAAGGATTCCCGCATTCTGTTTACCGCCTTCCCGGAGTACTGGCAGGGCAAATCGAAGCTGGATCGTCTGGTGTTTACCATTACCCCGGACGCGTCGGTGCGCTTTGCGAAGGTCGAGAAAAACGAATGTCAGGTAATGCCGTTCCCGAACCCGGCCGATCTGCCGCGTATGAAGGCCAATAAAGATATCAACCTGATGAGCAAAGCGGGGCTGAACACCGGATTCCTGGCCTTCAACACGCAAAAACCGCCGCTGGACAACGTGAAGGTGCGTCAGGCGCTGGCGATGGCGATCAATAAACCGGCGATTATCGATGCGGTGTTCCACGGTACGGGCACGGCGGCGAAAAACCTGCTGCCGCCGGGCGTCTGGAGCGCGGACAGCGAGCTGAAAGATTACGACTACACGCCGGAGAAGGCCAAAGCGCTGCTCAAAGAGGCGGGATTCGCCAACGGTGTGACTATCGAGCTGTGGGCGATGCCGGTGCAGCGTCCGTATAACCCGAATGCAAAACGCATGGCGGAGATGATTCAGGCGGACTGGGCGAAAATCGGCGTGCAGACCAAAATCGTCACCTACGAGTGGGGCGAGTATCTCAAGCGGGTGAAGGGGGGCGAACACCAGGCGGCGCTGATGGGCTGGACCACGGCCACGGGCGATCCGGATAACTTCTTCGGTCCGCTGTTTACCTGTACCTCCGCGAACGGCGGGTCAAACTCGGCGAAATGGTGCTATAAACCGTTCGATAAAATCATCGCTGAGGCGAAATCAATAACCGATCGCGATAAGCGCGTGGCGCTGTACAAAGAGGCGCAGCAGATGATGCACGATCAAATGCCTGCGGTGATGATCGCCCACTCGACCATTTTCGAACCGGTGCGCAAAGAGGTAACGGGTTACGAAATTGATCCGTTCGGCAAACATCTGTTCTGGCAGGTGGATATCAAAGAGTAATTTCTTCTGCCCGGCGTGAGTCGGGCAACTTTTTCGCAATTTGTGCTCTCTACGCCATTTTTTGTCACACTCGCGACGACGATCTTTTGCTATAACTTCAACTGCATACTTGCAGATAACATGGAATACCATCATGCGTACTCAAACTTTATTTAAAGTTGCAGTGCTTTCTGGTCTGTTGGCGTTAGCGGGTTGTTCTTCAAAAGTCGCCGCGCCTGAACAGTACTCAGGCTTTTTAAAAGATTATTCTGGCTTGCAGCAAACCACCTCAGCGACGGGCAAACCTACGCTGCGCTGGGTAGATCCTTCCTATAACGAAGCGAATTACGACAGTATCCTGTGGACGCCAATCACCTATTATCCAGCGCCAAAACCAACCACACAGATTGGTCAAAAAACGCTGGATGAGCTTCTGAACTATACCAATACCAAAATGAAAACGGCTATTGGCCAGCGTAAACCGGTGGTGAGTACGCCGGGCAAACACAGCCTGATCTTCCGTGGCGCTATTACGGGTGTCAGCTCGCAGAAAGAGGGGCTCCAGTTCTATGAAGTGGTTCCCGTTGCGCTGGTTGTCGCAGGTACGCAGATGGCGACCGGTCATCGTACGATGGACACGCACCTGTTCTTTGAAGGCGAGCTGATTGATTCGGCGACCAACAAGCCGGTCATGAAGGTCGTGCGTAAGGGTGAAGGCAAAGAGCTGGCAAATGAAAATACGCCGATGGGCTTTGCGACGCTGAAGCAGGTTGTTGATGACATGGCGACCGATGCCACCATGTTTGATGTGCATCAGACCGCGAAGTAAGTAAAAAGCCGGGTGGCGCTTACGCTTACCCGGCCTACAAACGGCTCTGACACCCGGCTTCTTTATCGCATTACGCCATCCTGACTCTTCTGAACCAGGTCTCCGGCTTCATAAACATCACCATATTCCCCCCCAGAATCAGCACCAGCCCAACAATTCCGTTGATATGCCAGACATACCCTTCGTACACCGTTGAAATAGACAGCGCCACCAGCGGGAACAGCAGGGTGCTGTAGGCCGCTTTCCCTGCGCCAATGCGTCCTACCAGCGTGAAGTAAGCGCCAAACGCAATTACAGAGCCAAACAGCGCCAGATAGAGCAGCGCGCCGATATAGCTCACCGTCCACTCCGGCATAAAGCTATCGCCCCGGAACAGCGCGATACAGCCCATCACCAGCGTCCCGTACAGCATCGCCCAGGCGTTGGTGGTCATGGTTTCCAGCCCGTTACGCTGGTGGCGGAGGCTGATCATATTGCCCAGCGAGAACCCGTAGGTGCCGAGCGCGGACAGGCCAATGCCCGTCAAGAGCGACGCGCTCCAGCCGCTGGCGAGCAAATCGTCCCAGAAGAGGGTGATGATGCCGATTAACCCCAGCGCCGCCGCCGTCCAGAAGCGGGCAGGCGGGCGTTGTCCGAAGAAGATAAAGCTGTTGATGGCGTTATACAGCACCGCCATGCTGAAAATCACCGACTCCAGCCCGGTGTTAATGTGCGACGCGGCGGTGTAAAAGCACCAGAAGTTGAAGCAGAAGACGCAGCAGCCCTGCACCATGCAGAACAGGTGGTCGCGCAGGGCCAGCTTGCGCAGGCGGCGCAGGGCGATCAGGGCGATCATCATGATGGCGCAGGCCACGGCGAAGCGCCAGAAAATGGAGACCGGCGCCGCGACGGGCCCCTGTTGCAGGAAAATCGCAATCCAGGTGGTTCCCCAAATCACCACCACCAGTCCGTATAACAATGCGTTCATGTTTTCTCTCTTCTCAAGCGTCGGAAACCCGCATTGTGTCGCCAGAGGCGAAGCCGCGCTGTCACAGACTTGCGCGCCACTTGCAAATTCTTGCGCTTTTTTCTCGCGAGCCTACTGGCAACCGAGGGCAACACTTCTTAGACTGAGACTCCTTATCAATAACGTGTTAACGGTTATGTCTCACGCTTACGACACCTTCGAAACGCTTAGCCAACAGAACGCCGTGCTGCGGGAGACCGTGGCGCTCAACTCCGGCATTCAGCTGGCGGCGTGGTACAACAAGCACGACACCATCACCGTTAAAAGCAACCACCACACCCTGAGCCTGTACGTGGCCGACGGCTACGAGAGCTATCAAAAAACGCCGGGCGGCTGGAAAAACGGCGGCGGGCCGGACCGTTTCTGCCTGATGCCAAAAGAGAGCGAATCGACGTGGGATATCCGCGACGACCTGTCGTTTGTGCATCTCTACTGCACCGATGAACATCTGCGGGACGTGGGGGAGAAGATCTGGGATCGCCGCCCGCTGTCGCTGACGCTGGATGAAAAAATCTTCGGCAGCGATCCGAAAATCACCGCCCTGTACCGTCAGTTTTTGCTCGGCTGCGACTGGCAGCAAAAGGCCAATCAGCTGACCCTGAGCACCGCCTCCACGCTGCTGCTGACCCACCTGCTGCAAAACTACTCCAACGTGCAGTGGAAGCTGCCGGTGGTGACCGGGGGATTATCGCCGTTTGTCCTGCGCAACGTGCTGGCGTTTATCGAAGAGAACCTCGCACAGCCGCTGACCCTTGCAGAACTGGCGGCGCAGGCCGCGCTGAGCGAATATCACTTCGCGCGCATGTTCCGCCAGTCGATGCAGCTGGCGCCGCACCAGTACGTGATGCAGCGCCGGATGGAAAAAGCCAAAACCCTGGTGATGCACACCCAACAGCCGCTGACCGATATCGCGCTGGCCTGCGGGTTTAACTCGGCCAGCCACTTCAGCAACCGCTTTCGCAGCGTGACGGGCGTAACGCCTTCGCAGCTACGCGCGGCGAGCGCGTGACAGCAGGGCGTAACACATCCCGCCGCCAACCAGCCCCCAGAATGCTGAACCAATACCCAGAATCGTAACCCCGCTGGCGGTCATCAGGAAGGTGACGATCGCCGCGTCCCGCTCTGCTTCATGATTTAACGCCTGATACAGGCTGCCGCCGATGGTGCCAAGCAGCGCCAGCCCGGCCAGCGTCTGGATCCAGCTGAGCGGCAGGGCGGCCATCAGCCCGGCGATCGACCCGCCAAAAATCCCCGCCAGCAGATAAAAAATGCCTGCCGCCGCCGCTGCAATCCAGCGCTTGTCCGCATCCTGATGCGCGTCCGGGCTTTGGCAGATGGCGGCGGTGATCGCCGCAATGCAGATGGAGAAGACGCCGAAGGGGGAAAAGAGCAGCGCTAACCCGCCGGTTACGATCATTAACGGCGACACCGCCAGCGGATAGCCCGAGGCCTTCATGGTGGCAAACCCCGGCGCGTTCTGCGACGCCATCGTTACCAGGAAGAAGGGCAGCCCGATGCTTACCAGGCTCGCGAAGCTGAATTCCGGGGCAATAAACTGCGGCATCACCACGGAGAACGTGAGTTTATCCGTGACAACGTCACCGCCCGCCCAGGCGACGATGGTGCCCACCAGCAGCGTGGCGACGATGGCGTAGCGCGGGGCAAACGCTTTAGCCATCAGCCAGGCGGCGAACATGCTGCCGCACAGCAGGAAATGCCCGTCGAGGTGGCTGAACGCCTGTAGGCCAAAGCGCAGCAAGACGCCTGCCAGCATCGCGGCGGCAAGAGAGTGCGGGATAAGCTTCATCAGCCGGGCAAACAGCCCGGTTACGCCGCACAGCAATATCAGCGCGTTGGCAAAGACGAAAACGCCAATGGTTTCCGCGAGGGTTACGTCGTGCAGGCTGGTGGCGAGCAGCGCGGCGCCGGGCGTTGACCAGGCGGTGAGGACAGGGGCTTTGTACCACCATGAGAGCGCCAGCGTACTGACGCCCATCCCCAGGCCGAGCGCGGTCATCCAGCCGGCAATCTGCTGCGGGTTAGCGCCTGCGGCCGCGGCGGCCTGCCAGATGATGGCCGCCGAGCTGGCATAACCGACAAGGACGGCGACAAACCCGGCCAGGACGGCGGGAAAAAGCGGTGTTGAACTGCGCATGAAAACTCCATCGTGCGTTATAACGTCCGCGGTAATGTATCACTGTGCGTTATAGCGTACAAGTGGTACACTTTGCCCCAACGGGAGGAATATCATGGACATCACGCAACATCTTGCATCCACGCTGAAAGCCCTGCGTCAGGCGCGCGGGTGGAGCCTGTCGAAGCTTGCCGACGAAACGGGCGTGTCGAAGGCGATGCTCGGGCAAATCGAGCGCAACGAATCCAGCCCGACGGTCTCGACGCTGTGGAAAATCGCCACCGGGCTTAACGTCCCGTTCTCGGCGTTCATTACCCCTGACGCCAGCCCGGAAGCGGTGTTTGATCCGCAGCAGCAGGCGATGGTCGTTAAGCCGCTATTCCCCTGGGACGAGGCGCTGAAGTTCGATCATTTCTCGATAACGCTGGCCCCCGGCGCGCTGAGCGAATCCACGCCGCACGAGAAAGGGGTGATTGAACATGTGGTGGTGATAAGCGGCGAGCTGGAGATGCAAATCGACGGCGAATGGCGAACCATTGCGGCGGATTCCGGGGTGAGATTTGCAGGCGATAAACCCCACGCCTACCGCAACCGTAGCGCCCGGACGGTGCACTTTCATTCACTGATCCATTATCCCCGCTGACGAGAGAGATCTCCAAAAAATATGGGGCACGAAACCATTCCCTCGCCCCTTTGGGGAGAGGGTGAGGGTGAGGGGAACATACGGCTCAGGTGGTCATTCCGTTCACCTTAGGTTCCTTGCTTCTCTGTTACCACACTACTTGTGAACGTGTCAGGGCGGTTCACCGCCACCGCCCTGACCACCCGGGCTCCCGGCAAGAAAATCGCCGCTTCGCGGTGACCCTCAGCTTATTCCTTTCGGCTTTCGGGTCGGGCGCGATGCAACGTCCCTGTAAAACGCGCCCTCTCGGCGCATCCCTGCGCCTCGCCCCGGCCTACAGGAAACGCTTCGGCGATTTTCAGCCGGACTATGGCGTCGCTGTAACATCTTTATCTCTATAAATAATTCTCACCGCTTTATGGGAATACATTTACGGTTAACTCGAAGCCCGCTGACGCTACGCAAAACTGTTTCGCTGGCGCAGACTTCTGACTACAATAGCCGCCATTTTGACCATAACGGATAACGACGACGTATGCGCCTGCAATCCCATCATCTTGAACTTTTAAGCCCGGCCCGCGACGCCGCCATTGCCCGTGAAGCAATTCTTCACGGTGCCGATGCGGTCTACATTGGCGGCCCTGGCTTCGGTGCCCGCCATAACGCCAGCAACAGCCTGAGCGATATCGCCGAGCTGGTGCCGTTCGCCCATCGCTACGGGGCGAAAGTGTTCGTGACCCTGAACACCATCCTTCACGATGATGAGCTGGAGCCCGCGCAGCGTCTGATTACCGATCTCTACCAGACCGGCGTAGACGCCCTGATCGTTCAGGACATGGGCGTTCTGGAGCTGGATATCCCGCCAATTGAACTGCACGCCAGCACCCAGTGCGATATCCGCACCGTGGAAAAGGCGAAGTTTCTCTCGGCCGTGGGCTTCTCGCAGATTGTGCTGGCGCGCGAGCTGAACCTGAACCAGATCCGCGATATTCACCAGGCCACCGACGCCACCATCGAGTTCTTTATTCACGGCGCGCTGTGCGTGGCCTATTCCGGGCAGTGCAACATTTCCCACGCCCAGACCGGGCGCAGCGCCAACCGTGGCGACTGTTCGCAGGCGTGTCGTCTGCCGTACACCCTGAAAGACGACCAGGGCCGCGTGGTGGCCTTTGAAAAACACCTGCTGTCGATGAAGGACAACGATCAGACCGCCAATCTGGGCGCGCTGATTGACGCGGGCGTGCGCTCCTTCAAGATTGAAGGGCGTTACAAAGACATGAGCTACGTGAAAAATATCACTTCGCACTACCGTCAGATGCTGGATGCCATCATTGACGATCGCGGCGACCTGGCGCGCGCGTCGGCCGGGCGTACCGAGCACTTCTTTATTCCGTCGACCGACAAAACCTTCCATCGCGGCAGCACCGATTACTTCGTCAACGCGCGTAAGGGCGATATCGGCGCGTTCGACTCGCCGAAGTTTATCGGGCTGCCGGTGGGTGAAGTGCTGAAAGTGGCGAAAGATCACCTCGACGTGGAAGTGACCGAGCCGCTGGCGAACGGCGATGGCCTGAACGTAATGATCAAGCGTGAAGTGGTGGGTTTCCGCGCAAACACGGTAGAGAAAATCGGTGAAAATCGCTATCGCGTCTGGCCAAACGAGATGCCCGCGGATCTCTACAAAGCCCGTCCTAACGCGGCGCTGAACCGTAACCTCGACCACAACTGGCAGCAGGCGCTGCTGAAAACCTCCAGCGAGCGCCGCATTGCGGTGGATATCGAACTGGGCGGCTGGGAAGAACAGCTGATCCTGACCATGACCAGCGAAGACGGCACCAGCGTCACGCACACCCTGGACGGTCAGTTTGAGGTGGCAAACAACGCTGAAAAAGCGATGAACAGCCTGAAGGACGGCGTGGCGAAGCTCGGCCAGACCATTTATTACGCGAACCGCATTGAGGTGAATCTGCCCGACGCGCTGTTCGTGCCAAACAGCCTGCTGAACCAGTTCCGCCGTGAAACGGCAGAGATGCTGGACGCCGCACGCCTGGCGAACTACCCGCGCGGTAGCCGTAAGGCCGTTTCCGTGCCTGCGCCGGTCTACCCGGATACGCATTTGTCCTTCCTGGCGAACGTCTATAACCATAAGGCGCGCGCGTTTTATCATCGCTATGGCGTGCAGCTGATTGACGCGGCCTATGAAGCGCATGAAGAGAAGGGCGACGTGCCGGTGATGATCACCAAGCACTGTCTGCGTTTTGCCTTCAACCTGTGTCCGAAACAGGCCAAAGGCAACATCAAGAGCTGGAAAGCGACGCCGATGCAGCTGGTGAACGGCGATGAAGTGCTGACCCTGAAATTCGACTGCCGTCCGTGTGAAATGCACGTCATCGGCAAGATGAAAAACCACATCTTCAAAATGCCGCAGCCGGGCAGCGTGGTGGCCTCGGTCAGCCCTGAAGAGCTGATGAAAACCCTGCCAAAACGCAAGGACAGCTAATCAGCGAAAATGAGTCTCCGGTTTGCGCGACTTCTGCCAGTGGTGGTGCTCGCGCAAACCGTCTGCTGCATCCTCCGCCCGACTGCGCAGTTCGTCGCTGTCGGCTTCATGACGAAGCTGATGGTCGACGTTCTTCACCCACAAAAATTCATGCCCCTTGTGTCCCGCCATCAGCTGCCCTGAAAAGAGCGCGCAGATAAGCAGCACGCCAGATAACCCCTGTTTAATCATTCCGTCGCCCCTGCTGAATATTCCCGGCAATGATGCGGATAATTTCTTTTAGTTATTATTCAATAATTCAAATTCGCGAAAAGAGAGTGTCAGTTTCTGTGCGCACTGCGCCAGGAATAATCACCGGGTCTGATTGAGATTATTCTTAAAATGACATCGGTCAATGTCCCAAAACCGCGTCATATGACGGATATATGCAATGTAAAGTCAATAGAGTAAAGGAAGCGTAAAGCAAGGCTTTATTTCCACCCAAAATAAGTAAGCAAAGATAAATGGGATTAAGAGATTATTCTTATATAATGAGACTTTTCTGGCTAAGGATTGGGATCATCTAAATGAAAAGAAAAATAGCAGGGGCGGTTGCGGTGATAGCTCTGGCGGCGACGGCCTGCGTCAACTATGCCTACAGCGATAAGCCTGAATTTATGGAGTCTGCGGAGTCGCGGGTGGGATCATACTTGACCAGCGATTACGGTAAGGTTGCCTGCACCAGCACCAAAATTAATGAGCAACGCTGGGAGCTCGACTGCCTGAATCCGAGACAAGGGAAAAAGTTCCAGTTCGCGGTTTATTCAGCGGAACATGCCCCTTATGAAGTGTCGCGCTCTTTCTATCTCGAAGCGATTAACGAAGACGCGAAGCAGAGCGCGGATCAGGGATTAATGCGCTATCTGCAAATTAATACCCAGGCCGGCGCAACGCAGTCCTGATAATTAATGGGGTTAACAGAATTGTTTAGCCTTCGTTGAGATACGCAATGGTAGGGTACTTTTAGTCCACATCCTGTCAGGGAATGACGGGGACGTAGATACTAAAATACAAATCTATCCATGCAAGCATTTACCGCCATTATATGGCGGTATTTTTTTGTCCAGATCCCGCCCCGGCGGGAGAGCCGAAAAGGGAATGTTGTTTGCGGTACTGGGCCGGAGAGAGTGAAAATTGCTGGCGGAAATGGTGGCGCAGGGTGGCGGAATGGCCAAAACCGGTCTGCTCGGCAATGCTGTCGACGCTAAGGCGGCTGTTTTCCAGATAATCTTTCACCCGCAGCAGACGTTCGTTGAGCAACCAGCGGGCCGGCGTGGTGCCCGTGGCATCCTGAAAGCGGCGTAAAAAGGTGCGCTGGCTCATTCCCACACGGCTGGCGAGGCGCTCAACGCTGTGCGGCTGTGCCAGATTCTGGTGCAGAAAATCGAACAGTTGCCCCATACGCTGGCTTTCCCGAAGCTGCGCTACCGGGCGGCTGAGCTGCTGCGTCTGCGAGCCGTCACGGTGCGGAGGGATCACCAGCCGACGCGCCACGCGGTTAGCCGCCTCGGTGCCGTAGTCCCGGCGGATCACGTGTAAACAGAGGTCAATTCCGGCGGCGCTGCCCGCCGAGGTCAGAATGTCCCCCTCGTCCTGATAGAGCACATCTTCCACCACCTTTATGGCAGGAAAGCGCTGCCGGAGAGCGTCGGTATAGCGCCAGTGGGTGGTGGCGCGTCGTCCGTCCAGCAGGCCGGAGGCCGCGAGCACAAACACGCCGGAGCAAATCGACAACACCCGGCAGCCTCTGCTATTGGCCCGGCGCAGCGCCCCGCACAGCGCGTCCGGAACCGGGGCGTCCAGTCCGCGCCAGCCGGGCACCACCACCAGATCCGCGTCGTCCAGCAGGCTCAGGTCGCCGTCGGCCAGAATACGTATGCCGCCCGTCGCCCGCAGCTCGCCATCATCCACCGCCGCCACGGCGAAACGATACCAGTCATCGCCCATTTCCGGGCGGGGAAGACCGAAGATCTCGACCGCAACGCCAAACTCGAAGGTGCATAGTCCGTCATACGCCAGCACCACCGCGCGCGGGCGGGCAGGCTGTCGTAAGTTTGTCATCATTTTGCGGTTTTCTGGCATGAGCGGATGCATTCAGTAGATGAATTTGTGAATAGAGTAGTGTTAACACAAACGCCAAACCGGAGAAAGAGTCATGAGCTATGTCACTGAATTTCCTGCCGCAGAGCCGCAGGAGGCGGTCACCCATTTTTTACGCCGCCTGAGCGTCGAGACCGACTGCGCCGACGTGCATCACGCCCTCGAAAACCAGCAGCAGGACTTCGTTTTACTGCACGTGGTAGGGAAAGCAGAACAGTTTGCCCGTCGCCACGTGCCGGGAGCGCTGCATCTGCCCTGGAGCCAGATCGCCGCAGAGCGCATGGCGCAGTGGCCAGCCGATACGCTGTTCGTGGTGTACTGCGCCGGGCCGCACTGCAACGGTGCCGACCGCGCCGCGCTGAAGCTGGCCCGCCTGGGGCTGCCGGTCAAAATCATGCTCGGCGGCATCACCGGCTGGGAAGATGAAAAGTTTGCCTTTGCGGGTGAAAGCGAAACCGCTACGCAGGGATCATGAATTTTTTTCAACACAGATGAAATTTTCTCGTTTGTCCTGACGGGGCGGATATGACATCTTTTTTGGACATTTAGACATCCAGAAGTCTAAAGATTCAAATAATGAATTATCACTGCTGGCAACTACCGCCAGCAGACAGAGGAGATTTCCATGCAACGACAACACGCCCCGTACCGCGCCGATGTAGTAGGCAGCTTTTTACGCCCGGATGCCATCAAGCAGGCTCGCCAGCAGTTTGCCAGCGGTGAAATTGATGCGGGGCAGCTTCGCGCCGTAGAGGACGAGGCTATCCGCCACGTTGTCGAACAGCAGTGCGCCTGCGGCCTGCACGTTGTCACCGACGGCGAGTTTCGTCGCGCCTGGTGGCATTTTGACTTCTTCGACGGCTTGCAGGGCGTGGAGCGCTACGACGCAAATCAGGGGATCCAGTTCAACGGCGTGCAGACCAAAGCGCACGGCGTGCGCGTGACGGGCAAACTCGGCTTTGGCGATCACCCGATGCTGGAAGATTTCCGCTATCTGAAAAGCATCAGCGGCAATGCCCAGCCGAAGATGACCATTCCAAGCCCGAGCGTGCTGCACTTCCGCGGCGGCCGCAAAGATATCGACGCCACCGTCTACCCGGATCTTGACGCCTATTTCGACGATCTGGCGACCACCTGGCGCGACGCGATTCAGGCCTTTTACGCCGCAGGCTGCCGTTATTTGCAGCTGGACGATACCGTCTGGGCGTACCTTTGCTCTGACGATCAGCGCCGCCAGATCCGCGAACGCGGGGATGATGCAGACGAACTTGCGCGAACCTATGCCCGCGTGCTGAATAAAGCGCTGGAAGGCAAGCCGGAGGATCTCACCGTCGGGCTGCACGTCTGCCGCGGCAACTTCCGCTCGACCTGGATTTCCGAAGGCGGCTACGAGCCGGTGGCCGAAGTGCTGTTTGGCACGGTCAACGTTGATGCGTTCTTCCTGGAGTACGACAACGACCGCAGCGGCGACTTTGCGCCACTGCGCTTCGTGCGCCCCGGCAAGCAGCAGGTGGTGCTCGGCCTGATCACCACCAAAAACGGCGAGCTGGAGAACCCGCAGGGGGTTAAAGCGCGTCTGGAGGAGGCGGCGAAGTACGTGGCGAAAGAGCAAATCTGCTTAAGCCCGCAGTGCGGCTTTGCCTCGACCGAAGAGGGCAACACCCTGAGCGAAACCCAGCAGTGGGACAAGGTGCGTCTGGTGACGCAGATCGCCAGCGAAGTCTGGTAAGGAGTAAGCAGCGCTGCATTATAAAAGTGCAGCGCTGACTCATTGTGAGTCGTTTTCCCGCCACGCCGTTTCTTCATCCCTGCAAATCCACCGTCTTCATCCTGGCATCCTTTTTGCTCTGTCTAAGCTGACACCTTTTTCTGCGTCCACGCCGTAACGGACGTTTTCGCACAGCTTTCTTTTCAGGAGTGAAAATATGCATCGTCGTACCTTGTTAAAAGCTTTTGCACTGTCGGCCAGCGTGGTTGCAATGGGAATGAGTTTTGGCGTACAGGCTGCCGACACCATCAAAGTGGGGATCATGCACTCGCTCTCCGGCACGATGGCGATTTCCGAAACGCCCCTGAAAGACGTTGCGCTGATGACCATCGATGAGATCAACGCCAAAGGCGGCGTGCTGGGGAAAAAGCTGGAGCCGGTGGTGGTGGATCCCGCCTCTAACTGGCCGCTGTTTGCCGAAAAAGCCCGTCAGCTTCTGAGCCAGGATAAAGTGGCGGTGGTCTTCGGCTGCTGGACGTCGGTGTCGCGCAAATCGGTGCTGCCGGTGTTTGAGGAGCTGAATGGGCTGCTGTTCTATCCGGTTCAGTACGAAGGGGAAGAGATGTCGCCAAACGTCTTCTACACCGGGGCGGCGCCTAACCAGCAGGCGATCCCGGCGGTGGAGTACCTGATGAGCGAGGACGGCGGCAGCGCGAAGCGCTTCTTCCTGCTCGGTACCGACTACGTTTATCCGCGCACCACCAACAAGATCCTCCGCGCCTTCCTGCACTCAAAAGGCGTCGAGGATAAAGATATCGAGGAGGTCTACACCCCGTTTGGCCACAGCGATTACCAGACCATCGTTGCCAACATCAAAAAATTCTCGGCGGGCGGAAAAACGGCGGTGGTGTCGACCATCAACGGCGATTCCAACGTGCCGTTCTATAAAGAGCTGGCAAACCAGGGGCTGAAGGCGACCGACGTGCCGGTGGTGGCCTTCTCGGTAGGCGAAGAGGAGCTGCGCGGGATCGACACCAAACCGCTGGTGGGCAACCTGGCGGCGTGGAACTACTTTGAGTCCGTTGATAACCCGACCAACCAGGCCTTCGTGGCGGATTACAAAGCCTACGCCAAAGCGCACAAGCTGCCGAACGCTGACTCGGTCGTCACCAACGACCCAATGGAGGCCACCTACGTGGGCATTCATATGTGGGCGCAGGCGGTAGAAAAAGCGGGCACCGCCGACGTAGACAAAGTGCGTGCGGCGATGGCGGGGCAGTCCTTTAAGGCGCCGTCGGGCTTTACGCTCACCATGGACGCGACTAACCACCACCTGCACAAGCCGGTGATGATCGGCGAAATCGAGGGCAACGGGCAGTTCAACGTGGTGTGGCAGACCGAAGAGCCGGTGCGCGCCCAGCCGTGGAGCCCGTTCATCGCCGGGAATGACAAAAAGCCTGACCAGCCGATGAAAACCGCCAGCAACTAAGCCACGCCGGGAGAAAGCCATGAACGCCATGCGCATTATCGTCGCACTTGTATGGCTTGCCGGACTGCTGCCAGGGATGGCGCAGGCATCGGATGCCGATAACTTTGTTGCCGCCAGCCGCAGCCAGCAGGCTGCGATGCTGGAGCAGTGGGCCGCGTCGCCCGACCCGGCACGCCTGCCGCTGTTGCGGGCCCTGCAAAAAGAGAGCCTGTTTCTCGATAGCCAAAAACACGCCTTCGTGCGCAATAAGGACAAGTTCGTGCCGCTCGGTGATGCCGCTGCCGCACAGGGCCAGACCAAAGCCGTCCGCCTGACCAACCGGCTGCGGGTAATATCCGCCACCGCGCTGGCAACGCATCAGCTGGTGAGTGACAGTGTCACCGAAAGGCGCGCCGCCGCCCGCCAGATCCAGCGCGACGTGCGGCCGGATATGGCCGATTTTCTGCAAACGCGCCTGAACAGCGAAACGGACGACGTGGCGCGCCAGTCGCTGAAGCTGGCGCTGGCGGCCCTGCAACTCGCCAGCCCGCAGGCGGAGGTTCGCCGCAGCGCCGTGACGCTGTTGGGGCAGTCTGACGATCCGGACGTGCAGTCAACGCTCACGCCGTTTACGCAGCCGCAAACCGAGCCGGATGCCGGCGTGCGCGCCGCCGCGCAGGAGAGCCTCGACGGCATTCAGCATCGTCTGATGTGGGGGGATCTGCTCGGCCAGGCCTTTATGGGGATGTCGCTGGGCTCCGTGCTGCTGCTGGCGGCGCTCGGGCTGGCGATCACCTACGGGCTGCTTGGGGTGATCAATATGGCGCACGGGGAGATGCTGATGCTCGGGGCATATGCAACCTGGATGGTGCAGCAGGCGATGGCGCAGTTTACCCCGCAGTGGCTGGCGCTCTATCCGGTGGTGGCGCTGCCGGTGGCCTTTATGCTGACCGCGTCGGTGGGGATGGTGCTGGAGCGCACGGTGATCCGCCATCTCTACGGCCGTCCGCTGGAAACCCTCCTCGCCACCTGGGGGATCAGCCTGATGATTATTCAGCTGGTGCGCATGACCTTTGGCGCGCAAAACCTGGAGGTGGCTAACCCGGCCTGGCTCTCCGGCGGGGTGCAGGTGTTCGCCAACCTGACGCTGCCCTGGAACCGCATCGTGGTGCTGGGCTTTGTCCTGCTGGTGCTGTTCTTCACCTGGCTTATTTTGAACAAAACCCGTCTGGGGCTGAACGTGCGTGCGGTGACGCAAAACCGCAGCATGGCGGCCTGCTGCGGCGTGCCGACCGGGCGCGTGGACATGCTGGCCTTTGGGCTGGGATCGGGGATTGCCGGGCTGGGCGGCGTGGCGCTCTCGCAGCTGGGCAACGTCGGCCCGGAGCTGGGACAGGGTTATATCATCGACTCGTTCCTGGTGGTGGTGCTCGGCGGCGTCGGGCAGCTGGCGGGCAGCGTGGCGGCGGCCTTTGGGCTGGGCATTTTCAACAAAATTCTGGAGCCGCAGATGGGGGCCGTTCTCGGCAAAATCCTGATTCTGGTGGCGATCATTCTGTTTATTCAGAAGCGTCCGCAGGGGCTGTTCGCCCTGAAAGGGAGGGTTATTGACTGATGAGCCAGCCGCTTACCTTAACGCTGGCGCGTAAAGCGCCGCGAACCACCCGGATTGTCGGCAGCCTGCTGGTTGCCTTCCTGCTGGTGCTGCCGTTTATGGCGCTGTTGCCCGCCACCCATCCGCTGGCGCTCTCAACCTGGATGTTGACCCTTATCGGCAAGATCCTCTGCTACGCCATCGTTGCCGTGGCGCTGGATCTGGTCTGGGGCTACGCCGGAATGCTGTCGCTCGGCCACGGGATATTTTTTGCCCTCGGCGGCTATGCGATGGGGATGTACCTGATGCGTCAGGCGGCGGGCGACGGCCTGCCTGCGTTTATGTCGTTTCTCTCCTGGAGCGAGCTACCGTGGTTCTGGTGGGGCACGCAGCACTTCGCCTGGGCGCTGGTGCTGATCGTCGCCGTTCCCGGCCTGCTGGCGCTGGCGTTCGGCTGGTTTGCGTTTCGCTCAAAAATCAAAGGGGTCTACTTCTCCATCATGACCCAGGCGCTGACCTACGCGGGAATGCTGCTGTTCTTTCGTAACGAAACCGGCTTTGGCGGCAACAACGGTTTTACCGGCTTTACCACGCTGCTGGGCTTTTCGGTGACCGCCACCACCACGCGCATCGCGCTGTTTGTCGCCACCGTGATGCTGCTGTTGCTGGCGCTGGGGATCGGCTTTGCGCTGGCGAAAAGCAAGTTTGGCCGCATTCTGACGGCGGTGCGCGATGCGGAAAACCGCCTGACCTTCTGCGGCTACGATCCGCGCGGCTTTAAGCTGCTGGTCTGGACGCTCTCCGCCGTGCTGTGCGGGCTGGCGGGGGCGCTGTATGTCCCGCAGGTGGGGATTATCAACCCCGGCGAAATGTCGCCGACCAACTCCATTGAAGCGGCGATCTGGGTGGCGCTGGGCGGTCGCGGCACGCTCGTCGGCCCGGTGATTGGCGCGGCGCTGGTCAACGGCGCGAAAAGCCTCTTTACCGTGGCGATGCCGGAGTACTGGCAGCTGTTTCTGGGGCTGATTTTTATCGCCGTCACGCTGTTTTTACCGCGCGGCGTCTACGGTCTGTTTCGTAAGGGAGAGAAATAATGCAGCCAGCCGAAGGCCTTTTTACCCGCCAGCTGCCGGGCGATCGCTACCGGGAACAAACCGATCCGGTGCTCCAGCTTGACGCCATCAACGTGAATTTTGACGGCTTTCAGGCGCTGACGGATCTGTCGCTCAATATCGGCGTAGGGGAGCTGCGCTGCGTGATTGGCCCTAACGGCGCGGGGAAAACCACGCTGATGGACGTTATCACCGGCAAGACGCGGCCCCAGAGCGGAAGGGCGATTTACGATCAGTCTATTGACTTAACCGCGCTGGACTCCGCCGCCATCGCCCGTCAGGGGATCGGGCGCAAATTCCAGAAGCCGACGGTGTTCGAAGCGCTGACGGTGTGGGAAAACCTTGAGCTGGCGATGAAGTGCGATAAGTCGGTGTGGGCCAGCCTGCGGGCAAAGCTGACCGGGGAACAGGCCGACCGCATTGACGAGATGCTGGTTCTGCTGCGCCTGAGCGGGGAACGCGACCGCCGCGCCGGGCTGCTTTCCCACGGCCAGAAGCAGTTTCTGGAGATCGGGATGCTGCTGGTGCAGGACCCGCATCTGCTGTTGCTCGACGAGCCCGCCGCCGGGATGACGGATGCGGAAACTGAATACACCGCCGAGCTGTTTCGCACCCTGGCGGGCAAACATTCGCTGATGGTGGTGGAGCACGACATGGGGTTTGTCGAAACCATTGCCGATCGCGTAACCGTTTTGCATCAGGGCCGCGTGCTGGCGGAAGGATCGCTACGCGAGGTGCAGGCCAACGAGCAGGTGATTGACGTCTATCTGGGGCGCTAAAGGAGCCGACATGCTACAGGTTAACGAACTGAATCAGTATTACGGCGGGAGCCACATCCTGCGCGGCGTGAGCTTCGAGGCGGTGACGGGGGAAGTGACCTGCCTGCTCGGGCGCAACGGGGTGGGTAAAACCACGCTGCTGAAGTGCCTGATGGGGCTGATCCCGGCGAAAACGGGCGAGGTGATCTGGCAGGGCAAGAAGATCACCCACAGCAGGCCGCACCAGCGGGTGCAGTCCGGCGTGGCCTACGTGCCGCAGGGGCGGGAGATCTTTCCGCGCCTGACGGTGGAAGAGAACCTGCTGCTGGGGCTGTCGCGGTTTTCCGCGCGGGAGGCGAAAAGCGTGCCGGAAGAGATCTGGCAGCTTTTCCCGGTATTAAAAGAGATGAGGCACCGTCGCGGGGGCAATCTCTCCGGCGGGCAACAGCAGCAGCTGGCGATTGGCCGCGCGCTGGCGAGCCGTCCGCAGCTGCTCATTCTGGACGAGCCCACCGAGGGCATTCAGCCGTCGGTCATCAAAGAGATTGGGCTGGTGATCCGCCAGCTTGCCAACCGGGGTGATATGGCGATTCTGCTGGTGGAGCAGTTTTACGACTTCGCCGCCGAGCTGGCGGACAGCTACCTGCTGATGTCGCGCGGGAGCATTATCCAGCGCGGACGCGGTGAAAATATGGAGCAGGAGGGCGTTCGCGGGCTGGTTGCGATTTGAAATGTTATACTATAACATCCTCATTCTTATAAAACGGAATGAGGGTTTTGTTTTGGCTATACATATTGGGAAATTTGCACTGGCTCTGGGGGCGCTGCTGGTCAGCGGCCAGCTGTTCGCCCACTCGCACGGTCACCAGATGACCGAGGCCGAGCAGAAAGCGGCGAACGGCGTGTTTGATGATAAGGACGTCAAGGATCGAAAACTGTCCGACTGGGACGGGACCTGGCAGTCGGTCTACCCGTTCCTGGTCGACGGCGCGCTGGATCCGGTATTTAAAAAGAAAGCCGAAAAGGACAAGAGCAAGACGTTTGACGAGGTGAAGGCCTATTACCGCACCGGTTACGCCACCGACGTTGATTCCATCGGCATTGAAAACAACGTGATGGAGTTCCACAAAGGCAAGGCGGTGAGCAGCTGCCGGTATGATTACAGCGGCTATAAGATCCTGACCTACGCGTCGGGCAAGAAGGGCGTTCGCTACCTGTTTGAGTGTAAAGACGCCAGCAGCACGGCGCCGAAATTTGTGCAATTCAGCGACCATATCATCGGGCCAAAAGCCTCCTCGCATTTCCACATCTTTATGGGCAACACCTCCCACGAGTCGCTGCTGAAAGAGATGGATAACTGGCCGACCTATTATCCAAACGAGATGTTTAAAGAGCAGGTGGTGGAGGAGATGCTGCACCACTAAGCGGTTACGTTTGCCGGGTGGCGCTGCGCTTACCCGGCAAACGTTGGCTAAATACGATGCAATTAGGGTTTTGTAGGTCGGGTAAGCGTAGCGCCACCCGACACGCTGTAGCTATTCTTGACGCTCATCCCGCGTAAAATCATCAGCCACGCCACCACGATTGCCGCCATCATGATGGCAAACAGCGACCAGTGCGGCATGTGGGTCAGGATAATCCCGGTGATCATCGGGTTTGCGGCGGCACCCAGCCAGCCCAGCGCCTGCGCGGAGAAATAGCTCGCTTTCATTCCCGGCGGGGCGATGTTATCAATCAGCATGTACTCACCCGGCGCGTAAATAATCTCCCCGAGGGTAAAGATCGCGGCGGCGATCCCCCAGTAGACCAGGTTCTCACCGGACACCATAAATCCGCCTAAGCCAATAATGAAAAACAGGGTTGCCGCCGTCATCAGCGGGCGAATGTTAGTGGCTGAGATCTTGCGTCCGAGGACGTATTGCAGCGTCACCACCACGGCGGCGTTGACCGGAAGCACCACGGCGACCACCTTCTGTGCGAAATCGCTGTCGGCGTTTGCGGCCAGCACGTACTGGGAAATACAGGTGGCAAACGATCCCCCAACGTAGGAGGCGAGCAGGCCCGACAGCGTATACCAGAACAGCGCCCGGTCTTTCAGCAGGATCGACGGTTGCCACGGAGCCGCTTGCTCTGCGCTATCAGCGGCAACGCTTTTTTGTACATAAAACTGGATAAACACCAGCGGCAGCGCGGCGCAGACGGCCGCCAGCCAGAACGGCAGTTGCAGGCTGTACATCACCAGCCAGGTGCCGATCGGCGGGCCGACGGTCCAGCCGATGTTCAGAAAGCTGTAGTTCAGCGAGAAGACGCGCGCCTTTTCGCTCGACGTTAATACGTCAGAGAACCAGGCTTTCAGCACGGTGGAAAAGACGGAGTAGGCGCAGTTAATCAGCGAGAAGAACAGCACCACCAGGGTGACGTTATCCACCAGCGGGATCGCCGCGAAGCCCAGAATAAAGGCCGCGATGGCGATCAGCATGTAGCGCTTTTTATCGAACTTGTCGGCGAGAATGCCGAATCCCAGGCTAAACACCACGCCAACGGTCAGCGCGATCGTCAGGGCATAACCGATATTCTCAACGCTCATGCTATAGACGCGCGTTAAATAGATGGTCATAAACGGCAGCGTGGCCCCGCGACCAATGGTTAATAACAATGACGATGCCAGCAGCGCCGCGGTTGAGCGCCTGAGAGAGGGTTTCATAATGGTATCCGACGAATGCTCAGTAATTTTTTGTCATGTCTTATCAGGATTATCACGCCATACGCGTCTTGTATAGCACCTGTTTTATCCGTAAGTGCTTCGCCTGACTGCCAAAATTAATGATCTATTCGCGGCGCTATTATTTCTGTTACCTTGAAGTGTTTACAATTTTTTAATAATTAAGGGCAGGGTATGACGCGTAAAGACGGACTGCTGGCGCTGCTGGTGGTCATAGTATGGGGACTGAATTTTGTGGTCATCAAAATGGGCCTGCACAATATGCCGCCGCTGATGCTGGCAGGTCTGCGTTTTATGCTGGTGGCCTTCCCGGCGCTGTTTTTTATCGCCCGTCCTAAGATCCCGTTTCGTCTGCTGCTGGGCTACGGCCTGACCATCAGCTTCGGCCAGTTCGCCTTTCTGTTTTGCGCGATTAAATTTGGCATGCCGGCCGGACTGGCGTCGCTGGTATTACAGGCCCAGGCCTTCTTTACCATTATTCTCGGCGCGTTTGTCTTTGGCGAACGCTTGCAGGGCAAACAGCTGGCGGGAATTACGCTCGCGGTCTTTGGCGTGCTGGTTCTGGTGGAGGCCAGCCTTAACGGGCAGCACGTGGCGCTGCTCGGCTTTATGCTGACCCTGGCGGCGGGGCTGAGCTGGGCCTGCGGCAACATCTTCAACAAGCTGATTATGCAGCACGAGGCCCGCCCGGCGGTGATGTCGCTAGTGGTCTGGAGCGCGCTGATCCCCATCGTGCCGTTTATGGTGGCCTCGCTGATCTTTGACGGCCCGGCGCAGATGGTGCAAAGCCTGGTGAATATCGATCTGACGACCATTCTGTCTTTGGTTTACCTGGCGTTTGTCGCCACGATTGTGGGCTACGGGATCTGGGGCTCGCTGCTCGGGCGCTACGAAACCTGGCGCGTGGCGCCGCTCTCGCTGCTGGTTCCGGTAGTGGGTATCGCCAGTGCGGCGCTGCTGCTGGGGGAAACCTTAAGCGTGTTGCAGATGCTGGGCGCGGTGCTGATCATGGCCGGGCTGTATATCAACGTATTTGGGTTACGCTTTCGCCGGACGGCGCAGGTGAGAAACTAAAGCTAAAAAAAGCCCCGCATCCGCGGGGCAAAAACGAATCACAGGTCGTGGTTGTAATACGGCACGCCTAATTCGTCGGATTTGTCGCTGCCAGCACCCATGTGGTTAAAATCAAAGGGGGTCTGGTTGTTTGCAGAGGGCAGGATCATCGCGTCGCGATTGTTCTGCTGCGCTGCAACGGGAGTTTGCTCCGCAAAAGTCTGGCCGGAGACCAGCACCAGTAAGGTGAGGGCGGCGGAGGCGATAAATTTCATGATTTCCTCGGTTACGTCTGTACAGGCGATGATTAACTACAGTGTTTTAACGGATAAAGGTATCGGGATTCGCCAGGCATACTGGTAATGCGATACTTATGCGGCGGCACGTCGAAATAGTTCTTGAACGTGCGGGTCAGGGTCTGTTGCGATTCAAACCCGTAGCGCTCCGCCAGATAAAGGATCGGTTCATTACTTTCTTTGAGCTTCTGGGCAATTTCCGTCAGCTTACGGCTGCGAATATATTGACCTAATGAATGACCGGTCTCTTTTTTGAACATCCGTTGCAGGTGCCATTTTGAGTAACCTGAACGCTCAGACACCTTTTCAAGGGAGAGCGGCGATTCCAGGTTATCTTCGATCCAGTCCAAAATGCTATGAATGGTGATAGCGTCAGTATTGCGTCTGGACATCGTCATACCTCTTTCTGTTTACGGCAGTATTTTCTTAAGCAAAAGCTCAAGCGTTGCCACTTCATCTGCCGTTAAGTTTTTTGTTAGTTCCTGGTGCAGTGTTTGTCCTACTAATTGGTGACATTGCTCGCACATCGCCGCGCCGTCGCTGGTGAGTTGCACCAGTACGCCGCGTTTGTCGTTAGGGTTTGGGCTTCTTTCAATCCAACCTTTGCAGACGAGGCGATCCAACATGCGCGTCAGGGCGCCGAGATCGACAGAAAGGACCTTTTTCAGCTCAACGGGGGTGATACACACTTCGCAGCGAATGGAACACAGCACTTTGAACTGTGTTGCGGTGATATCAAGCGGAGACAGGTAGTCGTTAAGCAGGCGGTCTTTTTTCTGGTTAACCATATGAATAAGACGACCCAGTGGGATGATGTCGTTAAAGAGATCACTGGTGTTTTTCACAATGGTTGCCCTGGCAAGTAGTTTAGTCACGGCAGATATTATTGCTCAGGCAAGTATAAGTCAACTGAATGACTCAGCCGATGCCACGAATTGCTAAAACGTTTCATGAACTTTTTTTTGCAGCTTTCAAATCAGAAACATAACGAACCGTTATCGTACCCGGGTGAAAATAATGGTTACGTTGTGTACGTGGCTGAACGGGGCGGTTTGCCCCTATAATTGCGGTGTTGAATATGGATAAGGACAACGAGGCACTATGTTGGATTTGATTAAAGCCATTAGTCTGGGTCTGGTGGTGCTGCTGCCGCTGGCGAACCCGTTAACCACGGTGGCGCTGTTTTTAGGGCTGGCAGGGAACATGAACAGCCAGGAGCGCAATCAGCAGTCGATGATGGCCTCCGTCTATGTTTTTGCCATCATGATGGTGGCCTATTACGCCGGACAGGTGGTGATGAACACCTTCGGGATTTCGATTCCGGGCCTGCGTATCGCGGGCGGGCTGATCGTGGCGTTTATCGGTTTCCGGATGCTATTCCCGGCGCAAAAGGCGCATGAATCGCCGGAGGCCAAAAGCAAGTCCGAAGAGCTGGAAACCGAGCCATCCGCCAATATCGCCTTTGTGCCTTTAGCCATGCCGAGCACGGCGGGGCCGGGAACCATTGCGATGATCATCAGTTCCGCCTCCACGGTGCGCGACGGCTCGACCTTCCCGGACTGGGTGATTACGGTGGCGCCGCCGATTATCTTTGCGCTCATCGCGCTGATCGTCTGGGGTTCGCTGCGCAGTTCTGGCGCGATTATGCGCTGGGTGGGCAAGGGCGGCATCGAAGCGATCTCCCGCCTGATGGGGTTCTTACTGGTCTGTATGGGCGTGCAGTTTATTATTAACGGCGTGCTGGAAATTATTAAGACCTACCATTGAGTGTGTTGCCGGGTGGCGCTGCGCTTACCCGGCCTACAAAACCCGTAGGCCCGTGCAAGCGTAGCGCCACCCGGCACAATCCCGCAAAACGGTCACCCGTGCTGACCCTGCTCCTCCATCGCTACCGGCCACTTGCGGAAAATCAGCACCGACCAGATAAAGGCCGCCAGCGCCGGGATCGCCCCGATATAGCCAATCGACGACATAGAAACGTGCAGGCTGATCTGATTCCCCACCAGCGCACCCGCGCCAATCCCAATGTTGAATATCCCTGAGAACAGCGCCATTGCCACGTCGGTGGCGTCCGGGGCCAGCGCCAGGACCTTCACCTGCATTCCCAGACCGATAATCATGATCGCCACGCCCCAGAAGATGCTCAGCACCGCCAGGTGCATTTCGCTCCCGGCCGCAGGCATCAGCAGCACTAAGCTTGCTACCAGCACGCCGATGGCGCTACTGACCAGCAGCGAGGCGTGCTGATTGCCGAGCTTGCCAAACAGCACGCTGCCGATAATGCCCGCACCGCCCAGCACCAGCAGCAGAACGGTGGCGAAGTTGGCGCTAAACCCGGCAACCGTCTGGACGAAAGGTTCGATATAGCTGTAGGTCGTGTAGTGCGCGGTCACTACCACCACGGTAAGCAGATAAATACTCATCAGCGCCGGACGACGGAACAGCAGCGGCAGGCTTTTCAGCGATCCGGAGTGCTCGCTCGGCAGCGTCGGCAGCAGCTTCACCAGGCACACCAGCGTGATCAGCGCCCCGGCGCCAATGGCGAAGAAGGTGGTGCGCCAGCCAAAATACTGACCCACCACGCGGCCAATCGGCAGGCCCAGCACCATCGCCAGCGCCGTGCCGGTGGCAATCAGGCTCAACGCCTGGGCACGTTTTCCCGCCGGGGCCAGACGAATGGCTAACGAGGCGGTAATCGACCAGAACACCGCGTGGGCAAAGGCAATGCCGATACGGCTAATCACCAGCACCGTAAAGTTCCAGGCCATAAACGACAGCACGTGGCTGGCGATAAACAGCACGAACAGCCCGATCAGCAGCTTGCGCCGCTCCATCTGGCTGGTCAGCAGCATAAAGGGCAGGGACATCAGCCCCACCACCCAGGCGTAGATGGTGAGCATGATGCCCACCTGCGCCGTTTCCATATGGAAACTGTCGGCGATGTCAGACAGCAGCCCGACGGGGACAAATTCAGTGGTATTAAAGATAAACGCGGCAATGGCCAGCGTGACCACCCGTAGCCACGCGACCTCGCGGGAAACAGTGTTTGTTGTCATAGGAACGTCAGGGATTCGTTGCTTGAAAGATGAGAAGGCGATCTTAAAGCGTTAAACGGCTAAAACTCAATCATTATGTGATGCAGATCTCATTATTTACCTTATGCCAGCGGTAGCGGTGAGCCATTTTTTCCTTGAATATAAAGGACAACAAAAAATTAACAGGCGACAGGACAATGCAGGAGATTGATTTTTATCTGGTTGATGCGTTCAGCGATACCTCGTTTGGCGGTAATCCGGCGGCGGTCTGCCCGCTTAAAGCGTGGCTGCCGGACGAAACGCTGCTCAAAATGGCGCAGCAGCATAACCAGTCGGAAACCGCGTTCTTTGTCTGCCACAAGGGCGGCATCGAGCTGCGCTGGTTTACCACGCTGACGGAGGTCAACCTGTGCGGTCACGCCACGCTTGCCACGGCATACGTTCTGTTTAACGAGCTGGGCTACCCGGACTCGCGCATCCATTTTGAAACCGCGTCCGGCATTTTGACTGTCACCCGCGAGGGAGAGTGGATGACGCTCGACTTCCCGGCCTGTCCAACCGAAGCACAAACCCCGCCGCCGGAGATGCTCGCGGCGCTGGGCGTTGACCACTATGTCGATGCCCGTAAAGGCCGCGCCTGGGTGGTGGTGCTGGACAATCAGCAGCAGGTGGAAGCCATAAGCCCCACTATCTCGGCGATGACGCCGGGCGAGCATAAAGTCGCAGTTACCGCGCGGGGCGACAACGGTTACGATTTCGTCAGCCGCTTCTTCTCGCCGGGCGTGGCCGTCTGGGAAGATCCGGTGACCGGGTCTTCGCACACCATGCTGATCCCGTACTGGAGCGAGAAGCTGAATAAAACCGCGCTCTTTGCCCGCCAGGTTTCCGCGCGCGGCGGCGACGTGCGCTGCGAAGTCAAAGGCAATCGCGTGCTGATGAGCGGCAAGGCGTCGCTCTATCTCAAAGGAAGCGTATTTCTGCGCTAAGGCGTTTTAACAACAGGGGAAGAGATAATGCAGGAAATTGATTTTTATCTGGTCGATGCCTTCAGCGATAAAAACTTCGGCGGTAACGCGGCGGCGGTCTGTCCGCTCGAAGAGTGGCTGCCGGACGACACGCTGCTCAAAATGGCGCAGCAGCACAACCAGTCAGAAACCGCGTTCTTCGTGCGCACGGACGAGGGCTTTGAGCTGCGCTGGTTCACCACGCTCTATGAGATCAACCTGTGCGGACACGCCACCCTCGCGGCGGCGCACGTTATCTTTGAGTATCTCGACTATCCGCACACGGAAATTGTCTTCTCAACGCGCTTTGTCGGCGATCTGACGGTCAAGCGCAGCGGCGACTGGCTGACCTTAAACTTCCCGGCGTGGTCTACGGAGCCGGTAGATAATCCTCCTGAGCTGCTGCTTAGCGCGCTGGGCATCACCCAGGCCAAAGAGGTGCGCGTCGGGCGCGACTACCTGGTGGTGCTGGAGAGCCAGCAGCAGGTGGAAGCCCTGAAACCGGACACGTCGGCGATGATCCCGCTGGAGAAAATGGTCTGCGTGACGGCGCCCGGCGAGCAGTATGATTTTGTCAGCCGCTTTTTCTGTCCGGGGGAAGGCGTGCCGGAGGATCCGGTGACCGGCTCCACCCACAGCATGTTAATTCCGTACTGGAGCGAAAAGCTCGGCAAAACGCAGCTCAGCGCCCGCCAGGTATCGTACCGCGGCGGCGATCTGCGCTGCGAGCTGAAGGGCGACCGGGTGCTGATTGGCGGTCAGGCAACGCTCTACCTGAAAGGTAAAATATACCTGCGCTAAAAAGGGTAAAGGTGGCGGGGCTAACCCGTCACCGGGCTTTAGGATTCTATAAGTTAATACTATGAACGCCCCGCGCGCGGCTGCGTTATAACCTTGAATTAAAAAGACAAGGAGCCCGCCATGTATTCCATTTCCTCTGCATCTGCACGCCATCCCGATATCCTGAATCTGATTGCGGCGCTTGACCGCTACCAGAGCGAGCTTTACCCGGCCGAAAGTAATCATCTGCTCGATCTCAGCGAGCTGTCGCAGGAGACTCTGATCCTGATGATTATCCGCGATCCGCAGCTGAACGCGGTGGGGTGCGGCGCGGTGGTGCTTAACGGCGACGGAACGGGCGAAATGAAGCGGGTCTATATCGATCCGGCCCATCGCGGCCAGCATCTTGGCGAAAAGCTGCTGGCGGCGCTGGAAGATGAAGCCCTGAGCCGGAACTGCCATACCCTGCGCCTGGAAACGGGCATTAAACAGCACGCCGCCGTGCGTCTTTACGAACGCTGCGGCTACGAGACTCGCCCGGCCTTTGCCCCTTACGCGGAGGATCCGTTAAGCCTGTTTATGGAGAAGGCGCTGGTGGCTGACGTTCGTTTAGCAGCGCTATAAAGGCCTCCAGCTGGCGGGTCATCGCCCCGCGCCGCCACACCAGCCAGGTGGTCAGCCAGCGCCAGTTTTCCGCCAGCGGCCAGGCGGCGACCTGGTGGTGTCCCGGCATACTTTCCAGCATCGAGCGGGGCATCAGCGCAATGCCTGCCCCCGCGATAACGCAGGCCAGCATCCCGTGATAGGACTCCATCTCGTGAATACGCCCCGGCGTGGCGCGGTCGGCGTGAAACCAGCTTTCCAGATGGCGGCGGTACGAGCAGTTGGCACGAAAGGCGTACACGTCGCTGCCGCTGACCTCCGTCGCGCGGTTCACCTCCGGGTGCCCGGCGGCGGCAACCAGCATCATCTCTTCCCGGTAAACCGGCATCCCTTCCAGCTCCGGGTGCGATAGCGGCCCGTCGACAAAGGCGGCGCTGAGCGTACCTTCCAGCACGCCGTCGATCATCGTCCCGGACGGCCCGGTCGACAGGGCAAACTGAATGCGCGGGTAACGTTGGTTAAACTGCGCCAGACTTTCCGGAATGCGCACCGCGGCGGTACTCTCCAGCGCCCCCAGCGCAAACAGCCCCTGCGGCTCGTCACCGGCGACCACCATGCGCGCTTCGTCCACCAGCGCCAGGATCTGCCTGCTGTAGCGCAGGAAGTTATGTCCGGCGGGGGACAGGCGCAGCCGCTGATTCTCGCGAATAAACAGCTCGACGCCCAGATCCGCCTCCAGCTGACGAATACGGGTGGTGAGATTCGACGGCACCCGATGCACCTTCTGCGCCGCCTGGGTGATGCTCCCGGTCTGGGCGACGGCGTTAAACATTTCAAGCTGAGTTAAATCCATACCATTCTCGATTCGTGAACAAAGTGGTCATTATTATTCATTTTTAAGAAATAGCAGAGTCGGTCACAATGAATCAACCGTTACCGCATGGAGAACATCATGACTTACTCACCTGCAACACATGCCCTGTCCGTCAATCCCGCTACCGGGGAAACCCTTAACGCCTACCCGTGGGCAACCGCTGGCGACGTCGATCGCGCCATTGCCCAGGCCGATGCCGGGTATCGCGCGTGGCGCAAAGAGAGCGTTGAATTCCGGGCGCAAAAGCTGCGCGATCTGGGCGCGGCGCTGCGCCATCGCGCGGAAGAGATGGCGCAGATGATGTCCCGCGAGATGGGCAAGCCGATTGCCCAGGCGCGGGGCGAAGTGGCTAAATCCGCTCACCTGTGCGACTGGTATGCCGAACACGGCCCGTCAATGCTCAACGCCGAGCCAACCCAGGTCGAGAATAACAATGCGGTGATTGAATACCGTCCGCTTGGGCCTATCCTTGCGGTAATGCCGTGGAACTTCCCGCTGTGGCAGGTACTGCGCGGCGCGGTACCGATTTTGCTCGCCGGTAACAGTTACCTGCTGAAACACGCGCCGAACGTCCTCGGCTCGGCGTCGCTGATTGCGCAGATCTTTGCCGACGCGCGCTTCCCGCAGGGGGTGTTTGGCTGGGTCAATGCCACCAACGAGGGCGTGAGCCAGGCGATTAACGATCGTCGTATCGCGGCGATTACCGTCACCGGCAGCGTGCGCGCCGGGGCGGCGATTGGTGCCCAGGCGGGGGCGGCGCTGAAAAAATGCGTGCTGGAGCTTGGGGGTTCCGATCCCTTTATCGTGCTCAATGATGCCGACCTGGATCTGGCCGTGAAAGCCGCCGTCGCCGGGCGCTATCAGAATACCGGGCAGGTCTGCGCCGCCGCGAAGCGCTTTATCGTTGAAGAGGGGATCGCAGAGCGCTTTACGCAACGCTTTGTCGAGGCGACGGCAGCGCTGAAGATGGGCGCACCGGAGAGTGAAGAGACCTATATCGGCCCGATGGCGCGTTTTGACCTGCGCGACGAGCTGCATCAGCAGGTGCAGGCGACCCTGGCCGAAGGGGCGACGCTGCTGCTGGGCGGCGAGAAGCTTGCCGGGGAGGGCAACTACTACGCGCCGACGGTGCTGGGCAATGTCACCCCGGAGATGACCGCGTTTCGTCAGGAGCTGTTTGGCCCGGTCGCGGCGATTACCGTGGCGAAGGATGCCGACCACGCGCTGCATCTGGCGAACGACAGCGATTTTGGCCTGTCGGCAACGGTCTTTACCGCAAGCGAAGCCAGGGCGGCGATGTTCTCCCGCGATCTGGAGTGCGGCGGGGTGTTTATCAACGGCTACAGCGCCAGCGATGCCCGCGTGGCGTTCGGCGGCGTGAAGAAGAGCGGTTTTGGCCGTGAGCTTTCCCACTTTGGTTTGCACGAGTTCTGTAACGTGCAGACGGTATGGAAGGATCGCCTGTAGTTCGCGCCTGGCGCTGTCATGATATTGCAATGGTTCTGTCATTTTCGTTTCGTAGACTCGCTCGCGTCTAACGCATTGTTTACAGAAGAAAATTATGAACCTAACGCAAATTTTTCGCCGTATTGCGCAGCGCATCATGCCCCGTCAGTTTGGCCTGCTGGCGGGGATTTTTTGTATTATCGGGCTGTTCTCCGCGCTACAGCTCTCCTCGTCATTTCTGCTGACCGCCTCCCTGCGGGAAGCACAGCATAACGAACGCCATAATCAGCTGGCCTATCAGCAGCAGGGGAAGCTGGATCAGGCTCGCGTTTCGCTGCTGGCGGCAAGCGATCTGCTTAACCGCGCGGGCGTCTGGTTTATGCAGGATAAAGAGACCGGCTCCGAAGGCAGCTGGCACAGCCTGATGGATGAAGCGCAGCAGGCGCTGGCGGCCTCTCAGCAGGCATGGAACGCCTGGCTTGCGCTAAACCCGCCGAAGGACGAGGCGCTGGTCAACAGCTACCAGCTTTTCTTCGGCGCCATTAAGGAGCAGACGGAAGGTCTGGTGAAAACCCACTCCATCGACAGCTTCTTTGCCGTACCCGCCCAGGCGTTTCAGACCGACTTCAACGATAACTATGCCCGCTATCAGCAGACGAGCGAGCAGCAGGCCGTAGAGGGGAGACAGTCGTTGATGGAGCGCCTGTCGGGGCTGCAAACCCTGTTCCTGTTTGCGCCGCTGGTGCTGCTGGCGATTGCCGTGCTGGTCTGGTTTGGCATGGTGAAGTGGGTGATCGCCCCGCTGCGTCGGCTGATTGGGCATATCGACAGGCTGGCGGCAGGGGATCTCTCAGCCCCACCGCCGGGCGTGAAGCGCTTTAACCGGGAAATTAACCAGCTTGGCGACAGCATTTCAACCATGCAGGGCGGGTTGCAGCAGCTGGTGTCGCAGGTTCACGACGCCACCGCCTCGATGGTTGAGAACATTGGCGCACTGGCGCAGGGGAATCAAAGGCTGTATCAGCAGTCGATTCGCCAGGCGAAAGAGCTTGAGGACGTCACCGCCCATATCGCCACGCTGGAAACGCACGTTGAGGGCAACACCGGGTATGCGACGCTTGCCCGCTCGCGGGCGGACGAAGCGCGGCAGGCGGCGGAGGGGGGCGACCAGATGATGTCTACCGTGAACGCCTCGATGCAGGCGATCGTCGAGCGATCGTCCGAAATGCGCGGGATCGTATCCATGATCGACAACGTGGCGTTCCAGACCAACATTCTGGCGCTCAACGCGGCCATCGAAGCGGCCCATGCGGGTAATCAGGGGCGCGGTTTTGCTGTGGTGGCCCGGGAAGTGGGGTTACTCGCCCGTAAAAGCAGCCACTCGACGCAAACCATTCAGCAGCTGATTAATCACTCGTTGCAGGGGATTGACGAGGGCTCCAGAGCGGTGAATCGTTTAGAGGATAATTTGCAGCAGGTTACCGGACTGGTGGGCACGCTGAGCAGCCTGCTGAATGATATCTCAGTTGCCACCCTGAGCCAGGGGGAGAGCATTCATCTGATGACCCGTCAGCTTCACGCCCTGAACCAGGTGTCGCGGCAGACGGATGCGCTGGTGTCCGGCGCGTCGCAGGCCTCGGAGCGGCTGCATCAGGAGTCCGATCTGCTGCTTCAGGCCGTGTCCCGATTTCGTCTTCCCGCCTGACGTGATACATAAGCCTCTGTTATACTCGCAGCCCGTTTTAGCCTGAGGGCAAGGAGCAAAGTGTGGCTGCGGTCATCCATAATGAGATGCTGGACGAGATTCTGGCGCAGGTACGTCCATTACTGGGACAGGGGAAGGTTGCCGACTACATTCCGGCGCTGGCGTCGGTAAGCGGTAACAAGCTTGGTATCGCGATTTGCACGGTAGACGGGCAGCGCTTTCAGGCCGGGGACGCGGGCGAGCGCTTCTCGATTCAGTCCATCTCCAAGGTGCTGAGCCTGGTGGCCGCTATGCGTCAGTACGAGGAGCAGGAGATCTGGCAGCGCGTGGGTAAAGATCCCTCCGGCCAGCCGTTTAACTCGCTGCTTCAGCTTGAGATTGAACAGGGTAAACCGCGTAACCCCTTTATCAACGCCGGGGCGCTGGTGGTGTGCGATATGCTGCAAAGCCGCCTGAGCGCGCCGCGTCAGCGGATGCTGGAAATTGTGCGTCAGCTTAGCGGCGTGCAGGACATCGCCTACGATCCGGTTGTCGCCCGCTCGGAGTTCGAGCACTCGGCGCGCAACGCGGCGATCGCCTGGCTGATGAAATCCTTTGGAAATTTCCATAACGACGTTGCCACCGTGCTGCAAAATTATTTCCACTACTGCGCGCTGAAAATGAGCTGCGTCGAGCTGGCGCAGACCTTTTTGTTCCTCGCGCACCAGGGCGTTGCGCCGCACCTGTCGGAAGAGGTGGTGTCCCCGATGCAGGCGCGGCAGATTAACGCCCTGATGGCAACCAGCGGGATGTATCAAAATGCCGGGGAGTTCGCCTGGCGCGTGGGTCTGCCGGCAAAATCCGGCGTCGGCGGCGGGGTGGTTGCCATTGTGCCGCACGAGATGGCGATTGCCGTCTGGAGCCCGGAGCTGGACGAGACCGGGAATTCACTGGCGGGTGTGGCGGCGCTCGAGCGGCTTACCCAACGACTTGGACGCTCGGTCTACTGATGTCTTCGCTCGATCCGTTATTTTCTCGCCTGGCGCGTTCAACCTTCCGCTCGCGCTTTCGTTTAGGCCCAAAAGAGCGGCAGTACTGCTGGGATAAAGGGGCCGAAACCATTGACCAGCACGCCGCCGATTTCATTGCCAGGCGACTCACGCCCGCGCACCCGGTCAACGACGGGAAGCAGACGCCCATGCGCGGCCATCCGGTATTTATCGCCCAGCACGCCACGGCGACCTGCTGTCGGGGATGTCTGGCGAAGTGGCACAATATCCCGCAAGGTGTAACACTGGATGACAGGCAGCAAAATTATATCGTCAGCGTGATACATCACTGGCTGGTGTTGCAGATGAACGGCCAGAATTGACGGATTATTATCCTGCTGTATTTGTGTTATAGATGCATGGCTGATATTCCGGTACATGCTGACACCCGCAAATAATTGCGATAAGCGATTATATGGATTGATATTTAATGCCTGCTGCTCTCTCATCGTTCACGATTTTCCAGCCAGAAAATCCCCTGCGTAACGCGCTGGGGATCTTTATTCTCACCACCCTGTTTTATTTTATTGGTGCGGAACTGCGGTTGGTGGAAGCCTTATCTCTCTTCTGGCCGCTGAATGGCGTGATGGCGGGGGTGTTTGCACGTTATGCGTATCTTAACCGCCTGCGCTACTACGCGGTGTCTTATGTGGCGATGCTGCTTTACGATGCGGTGACAACCAGCTGGGGCGTGGCCTCGCTGGTCATCAACCTGTCGAATATGGTCTTTATCGTCACCGTGGCGCTGCTGGTGGTGCGTGATAAACGGCTCCTGAAGGGCAGACCGGATCCCATCAACGCGCTGCGGCTGTTCAACTACTGCCTGGTGGCCGCCGTGCTGTGTGCGCTGCTGGGGGCGTTTGGCTCGGTGGGCATTGACAGTCAGACCTTCTGGCCGCTGTTTGCCGACTGGTTTAGCGAACAGTTCTCTACCGGGGTGCTGATTGTGCCGTGCATGTTGACGGTCAAAATGCCCGGTAACGAAACCCTGGAGCGTCTGCGCCTCGACAAGATGCTGCCGGTGCTGGCGCTGATCGTGTCCGTCGGGGCATCGGTGGTGATTGGCGGAGCCGGGAGCCTTGCCTTCCCGCTGCCTGCGCTGATCTGGTGTGCCGTGCGCTATTCGCTGCCCGCCACCTGTCTGCTGACCTTTGTCACCGGGGCGGTGGAAATTGTTCTGGTGGCGAACTCCATTATTAATATTGCCGTTGCCGCACCCCTTTCCACGCCGATGATGTTCTCCGCGCGTCTGGGGATCGCCACGATGGCGATTTGTCCGGTGATGGTCTCCGTGAGCGTCGCGGCGATCAACTCCCTGATCAAGCAGGTCTCCCTGCGTGCCGATTTCGACTTCCTGACCCACGTCTACTCCCGTTCCGGGCTGTACGAGGCGCTTAAGCAGGAAGAGGGGCATCGTCACTCCCGCTTCCTGACGGTGATGCTGCTGGATATCGACTACTTCAAAAGCATTAACGATAACTACGGTCACGAGTGTGGCGACAAAGTTCTCGCCACCTTTGCTCAACAGGTGCGAAACGTGGTTGGCGAAGACGGACTGGTTGCGCGCATGGGCGGGGAGGAGTTTGCCGTAGTGGTTAACGCCGGCGATTCGCATCAGGGCTTTGAGCTTGCTGAGCGGATCCGTACGTCGATCGCCAGCCACCCGTTCGTCTGGCGCGATCGAACCCTGTTCCTGACGGTCAGTATTGGTCTGGGAAGCGGTAAGGCAGAATCCAGGCAGTTGACCGAGGTCTTTAACAGGCTGATGGCCGAAGCCGACGACTATCTGTATCGTTCGAAAAAAGCAGGTCGAAATCGTACGACGGCCCGTCTGGCAGACGATTTACTGGTGGCAGAACCCGAACGCAGGGCTTAACAGGTGTAAGCGTAACCACTCAAGGAAGAATGCACCCTCAATGTGATGGTTTCGTTAATAAATTGCTTGCTACACATTTTTAAGCTCAATAAGATACCGCAAGAAACATTTCGGAAAAATCTTAGCATGAACGGAACTGACTCACTCAGTAAACAGGCTCGCTTACCAGGAAGTCGGTTCGTCAAACGTATGTACCTGATGCGTATTCTGGGTACGTTTCTCTGCTTTATTCCCATTCTCTCCGTTCTGATTGAACATCAGCGTTCCGTCTGGCTGATGGTTTTGCTGGCGGTGAACGCCTTTGTCTGGCCTACCTTTGCCTGGCTTCGGGCGCGCAGCTCCGCCATACCGCTGGCGACAGAGCATCGAAATCTGGTGATTGACGCCGGGGCCGGGGGCTTCTGGATAGCGATGATGGCGGCCAGCCCGCTGCCGTCGGTGACGATCGCCGCGATCCTGCTTGCCGACCGGCTGGCGGCAGGCGGCGTTGTCCTGATGAGAAAGGCGGCCATCACCATGCTGGTGGTGTTTCTCGCCACCTGGCTGACGCAGGGGATGGCGGTGGATCTGTTTGTCTCCCAGCGCACCATGTTTGCCACGCTGCCGCTGGTGGCGATTTATATCATCGCCCTGAGCGTGTTGACCGACAGCATTGCGCTTCGCCTGCGGGTCAAAAGTCGCGAGCTTGAACGTATTGCGATGATGGATCCGCTGCTGGATATTGCTAACCGGCGTCTGCTGGAAAAGCGTATCGATCATGAACTGAAAAAGCTGCGCCTCTCGCGTCGTGAATCGGCGCTGATGTTTATCGATATCGATAATTTTAAAGAGGTAAACGATCGGTTCGGGCACAAGGTGGGGGATGCGATGCTGGCAACCGTGTCGCAAATCCTGCATCTTGCGACGCGGCCGACCGATACCCCCGCGCGGCTTGGCGGCGACGAGTTTGTGATCCTGCTTCCCGAAACCACGCTCGACGAGGCCCACATCGTCGCCACCCGCATAATGGACGCCACGGCGGTGATGAAAGATGTGGCCCAAGAGGCCGTTCACTGTACGCTCAGTATCGGGATTGCCTGCGCCACCCGCGAGATGGAAAACGTCACCGACTGGCTACAGGCGGCGGATAACGCGCTTTACCGGGCTAAGCGAGAGGGCAAGAACAGGATCTTCGCACACTGACAATGTCTCTGTTTAGGCTACGCTTTTAAGAAACCCCGCGTCAGGAGACAGCATGAAAGCACCTGAATTCCCTGCAAACGAACTGGAACGCCTGAATTCTCTGCGAGAGTCCGGTTTGCTCGACATCGACGGTTCCGCGGCGTTTGACCGGCTGACCCGCCTGGCAAAACGTTTTTTTAAGGTGCCGCTGGTGATGGTCAACGTGCTGGACGAGCATGAGCTTTTCGCTAAATCGATTGACGGTGAGGCCAGCCCAACTTACCCGCGCAATATCTCGTTCTGCGGCCACACCATTTTGCAGTCCACGCCGCTGGTGATTTCCGATACCCGTCAGGACGCGCGTTTTGTTGATAACCCGCTGGTTATCGGGCAGAAGGGCATCCGTTTTTATGCCGGCATGCCGCTGCGTTTACGCGACGGCGCGAGCGTGGGTTCGCTGTGTCTTATCGATTATGCCCCGCGCGAGTTTTCAGAAGCGGATCTGGCGGTATTAGCCGATCTCGGTGCGCTGGTGGAGGATGAATTTGCCGCCGTCAGCGCCGCCACCACCGACGATCTGACGGGCCTCTTTAACCGTCGCGGGTTTAACCAGTTTGTGAACTTTGCGCTTTCCGTTGCTCGCCGCCGGGCCGAGCCGCTGACGCTTGGCTGGATCGATCTCGACAAGTTTAAGCAGATAAACGACCGGTTCGGCCATGAAGAGGGCGATAAGGCTCTTAAAACGATGGCGGACCTGATGCGCGGTTCGTTCCGCGAGGCGGACCTGCTGGTGCGTTTCGGCGGGGATGAGTTTGCGGTGCTGTTCGCCGACACGGACGAGCAGGGCGCGTGGATTGCCATGCAGTATCTGGCGGAGCAGGTCGCGGCGTATAACGCGCGCAGCCTTCATCCCTGGTCGCTGGCCTTCTCCTGGGGCGTCAGCGAGTTCGATCACGCCAGCAATGACCAGCAGCAGTGGCTGAAAGAGGCCGATGAGAGGATGTATGACATGAAGCGCCAGCACGGCCTGGCACGCTGACATAGTAAAATCCTATCACCCCGGTGATTGCGTTAAATAATTGTTAAATGCAAAGTGAGGGTACTCTATACAAGGACATCCCATGACAACCTCACTTCATCTGCAAACTCTCTCCCGGGAAGCGATTCTGACGCACGTTGACGCGCTTTCCGACATCCTCGAAAACTGCGTAAACGGCGGCGCGTCCGTCAGCTTTATGCTTCCTTTCAGCCATGAAAAAGCCCGTGCGTTCTGGCTCAGCGTCGCCGATAGCGTGGGGCGCCAGGAGCGTACCGTGCTGGCCTGCGCCGACGAGCAGGGCGAACTTATCGGTACGGTACAGCTCATCACCGACCAGCCGGAAAATCAGCCGCACCGTGCGGACGTCGCCAAGCTTCTGGTGCATGAAAAAGCGCGGCGCAAAGGCGCAGCGATGGCGCTGATGGAAGCGCTGGAGGGGGAAGCCCGGAAACAGGGCAAATCGGTGCTGGTTCTGGATACCGCGACCGGCAGCGGCGCGGAGATGTTTTATCAGCGCGCGGGCTGGCAAAAAGCCGGGGAGATCCCGCGCTACGCCCTTATGCCTGACGGCGCGTTAACGGCCACCTCGGTGTTCTATAAATTCTTGTGATTTTTTTTCACAATGACGTTATGAATTGATCAAAAC
This sequence comes from Enterobacter sp. 186315, assembly GCF_053290175.1. Taxonomy (NCBI): domain Bacteria; kingdom Pseudomonadati; phylum Pseudomonadota; class Gammaproteobacteria; order Enterobacterales; family Enterobacteriaceae; genus Enterobacter; species Enterobacter sp. 186315. Next base: position 414,418 of record NZ_JBPTTK010000001.1, read on the forward strand.
AGGGGTCCTGGTCGAAAAGTTTTGGTAAGTTATTACACCAATCTTATCAGGCTGTATGACTAATCAAAAAAGGACTCCAATGTGAACACACTCAACCGTCGTGATTTCCCCGGTGCTCTCTATCCAGAACGTATCATTCAGTTTGGTGAAGGCAACTTTTTACGTGCGTTCGTGGACTGGCAGATTGACCTGCTGAACGAACATACCGATCTCAATTCCGGCGTGGTGATTGTTCGTCCTATCAAGAGCGATTTCCCACCGTCGCTGAGCACGCAGGACGGTCTTTACACCACCATCATTCGCGGCCTGAACGAGCAGGGTGAAGCAGTGAGCGACGCGCGTTTAATCCGCTCGGTTAACCGCGAAATCAGCGTCTATGACCAGTACGACGAATTTCTGAAGCTGGCGCATAACCCGGAGATGCGTTTTGTTTTCTCGAACACCACCGAAGCAGGCATCAGCTACCATGCGGGCGACAAATTCGACGACGCGCCTGCGGTGAGCTACCCGGCGAAGCTGACTCGTCTGCTGTTCGAGCGTTTCACCCACTTTAATGGCGCGGCGGATAAGGGCTGGATCATCATTCCGTGCGAACTGATTGATTATAACGGCGATGCGCTGCGCGAGCTGGTCTTGCGCTACGCGCAGGAGTGGGCGCTTCCGGCGGCCTTTACCCAGTGGCTGAACGAGGCCAACAGCTTCTGCTCTACGCTGGTCGACCGCATCGTCACCGGCTATCCGCGTGATGAAGTGGCGGCCCTGGAAACGGAGCTGGGCTATCACGACGGCTTCCTCGATACCGCTGAACACTTCTACCTGTTTGTTATTCAGGGACCTAAATCCCTCGCCAGCGAGCTGCGCCTGGATAAACTCCCGCTCAACGTGCTGATCGTCGACGACATCAAGCCGTACAAAGAGCGTAAAGTGGCAATTCTGAACGGTGCCCACACGGCGCTGGTGCCGGTGGCGTACCAGGCAGGGCTGGATACCGTTGGTGAAGCCATGAACGATACCGAGGTGTGCGCGTTCGTTGAAAAGGCGATTTACGAGGAGATTATCCCGGTTCTCGATTTACCGCGCGACGAGCTTGAATCCTTTGCCAGCGCGGTGACCGGGCGTTTCCGCAACCCGTACATCAAGCACCAGCTGCTGTCGATAGCGTTGAACGGCATGACCAAATTCCGCACGCGTATTCTTCCGCAGCTGCTGGCAGGGCAGAAGGCGACCGGTAAACTGCCCGCGCGCCTGACCTTCGCGCTGGCGGCGCTGATTGCGTTCTACCGCGCCGAACGTAACGGTGAAAGCTATCCGGTTCAGGACGACGCGCACTGGCTTGAGCGCTACCAGCAGCTGTGGACGCAGCATCACGACAAGCAAATCAGTACCCAGGATTTAGTGCGTTCTGTACTGAGCGTCAGCGAGCACTGGGAGCAAGATCTTACTCGGGTGAACGGATTGGTAGAACAGGTTGCGGCAGACCTCGATGCGATTCTGCAAAAAGGGATGCGCGACGCGGTAAAACCGCTCTGCTAACTCGCTAAGGGGAGAAGCCGCAAGGCTCTCCTCTGTTTTTTACACCTTAATTAGTTACAACATACTATGTGCCGTTGTTTTAAAAAACAGGTTCAGCACCGTGCGGTTTAGGCTTAACAGGTCATAAAGGGCAATGTTCTGTTAACAAGCTTGCAACTGTGAGAGGGATCACGTTTAATAACCGCGCTCTTTCCCTTTCTGATACTGACTATGATCGTTCGTCCTCAACAGCACTGGTTACAACTGATTTTCGTCTGGCACGGCTCGGTTCTTCCAAAGATTTATACCCGACTGCTGCTTAACTTCCTGCTTTCTATCGCCGTAATCCTGATGCTGCCGTGGTATACCTCGCTGGGCATCAAGTTTACCGTCGCGCCGTTCAGCATTCTGGGCGTGGCCATCGCGATATTCCTCGGTTTCAGAAACAACGCCTGCTATTCGCGCTACGTCGAAGCTCGCCAGCTTTGGGGACAGCTGATGATAGCGGCACGCTCGCTGTTTCGCGAGGTAAAAAACACCTTACCTGACGATCCGCACCTGGGAGAGTTTGTGCGTCTGCAAATCGCGTTCGCCCACTGCCTGCGCATGACGCTGCGTCGCGTGCCGCTGGAAGACCGCCTCGCGTCGTATTTGTCACCGCAGGATTTACATAAAGTGGTTGAATCAACGTCACCCGCCAACCGTATCCTGCTGATCATGGGCGAGTGGCTCGCGGTCCGACGCCGGGAAGGGCAGCTGTCCGATATTCTGTTCCACAGCCTTAATAATCGTCTTAACGACATGTCCATCGTGCTGTCGGGCTGCGAGCGCATTGCGACCACGCCCGTGCCGTTTGCCTACACGCTGATTTTGCACCGCACGGTCTACCTGTTTTGCATCATGCTGCCGTTCGCGCTGGTTGTGGATCTGCACTACATGACACCGTTCGTGTCGGCGCTGATCTCCTACACCTTTATTTCGCTCGATACGCTGGCGGAAGAGCTGGAAGATCCGTTTGGCACCGAAGATAACGACCTGCCGCTGGACGCCATCTGTAACGCCATGGAGCGCGACCTGTTACAGATGAACGATGAAGAGACCATTCCCGCACGCATCATGCCGGACAAGCATTATCAGCTGACCTGACGGGCGTTCCATTCGTCGCGGGTGATCTCCCACAGCTCGGAGTCGAGCAGCCCGCTGACGTAGGCTTTCTTTTCGGTTCTGATTAGCCTCATGCCGCTGCTCGCGGAAATACGCTGAGAGCGGCTGTTCTGTGCCGCTTTTGGGGCGCGCAGCACCGGCTTGTTTAGCGTGTTAAACCAAAAGTCCGTTGCGGCGATACTCGCTTCACGCATATAGCCTTGCCCTTGCCACTCCGGTGCCAGCCAGAATCCACGGTTGTTATCCTCCACGTCGTACAGGCAGATTAACCCCATCAACTCGTCAGGCGCTTCACGCCGCCGAATCGTCCAGAACCAGGCGATACCTTTTTCCATATCCGGCAACGCCACGTTGTTCACGTAATGCGCCGCGCCGTTCTCCGGGTAAGGCCAGGGCACGGTCGCCACCATATACCGCACGATCTCCCAGCGAGGATATAATCTTTGGATCTGCGGGGCATCCTCGGACGTAAGCGGTTGGAGCAGTAAGCGTTCGGTGGTTAAGGTGGGTATGGTCATCGGCCGATCTCCATTTTTATCAGTTATGCTTTTGTTTGCCTTCTGGTATTTTCATCAGTATCACACCTTCGAGGGCCCATCATGACCTTAAGACACGCAAAACCGCAAGAGGCCGAAATACTCTGGGACGTGCGCAATCAGGCGATCCTTTTTGGCTGCAAAAACAGCTATCCCGAGGACGTTATTGCGCGCTGGACGCCCGAGCAGATGCCCGAACATTACCGGCAGATGGTGGTGGAAAACCCGTTTTACGTGGTTGAGGATGAGAAGGGCGTTATCGCGGCGACAGGCTATCTGGATCTTGAAACCAACTGTATCGAAGCGATATTTACCTTGCCCTCAGCGGCGGGAAAAGGGCTGGCGACGCAAATTATCGATGCCTTAAAAGCAGAGGCGAGCTCGCGCGGTATTACCCGTTTATCCCTTTCATCGACGCCTAACGCGCAGTCGTTTTACCAAAAGCTCGGGTTTATTACGCTCGGTGAAAATTACCATTCGTCGCGCATGGCCGGGGCGGAACTGCGCTGTTTTGACATGACGTTAGATCTATAAAGAGAGGAACACATGGCGGTAACGGTAAGGGCATTACGCGAAGAGGATTATGACCAGTGGCGCCCGCTGTGGGACGGGTACACGCACTTTTATGACTGCGTGCTGGAGGAGTCCGTGACGGCGGCAACCTGGGAAAGGGCGCTTAGCCCGTCGTCATCGATGTTTTGCCGGGTGGCATAAAAAGAGGGTCGGGTAATGGGTTTTGCCATGTGCGTGTTGCATGAAGGCACCTGGTCAACGGCACCCATTTGCTATTTGGAAGATCTGTTTGTTGATGCCGACGCGCGCGGTGCGGGCATCGGGCAGGCGCTGATTGACGCCCTGATGGACGAAGGCAAACGCGAAGGGTGGTCAAAACTCTACTGGGTCACCCGCCAAAACAACGCGGCGCGCAAGCTTTACGACCGCTTCGGCGAGGCCGATGACTATGTTCGCTACCGTATTTCGCTGTAACAGCCTCCGTTAAATCGCCTGTGTTTGTATCACACTGTATCTGTCCGCGAGATACATACACAGGCTTGCAAAAAAGACCTTTCCGCAAACATCCCTAATACAAAAACCTGTTGTTATAGACCCGTAATTTACTCAACCGGAGATATCAACATGTTTAATAAACTCGCTTATTCAACCCTGGCGCTGACCGTTTCTCTTGGTAGCGTCATGTCCTGCCAGGCGGAAGCTACCGGCAAAGACTTCACCGCCGCCTTTAATCAGATCCACCAAATCAACGCGGGCGATCTAAACGTCGGCTACGTCGATATCGGCCCGAAAAATGGGCAACCCGTGATCCTGCTGCACGGCTGGCCGTACGATATTCACAGCTACGCGGAAGTAGCCCCGGCCCTTGCCGCAAAAGGGTATCGGGTGATCGTGCCTTCTCTGCGCGGATACGGCACCACGCGCTTTATCTCGGACAAAACCCCGCGTAACGGCCAGCCTTCGGCATTAGCGAAAGATATCGTCAATCTGATGGATGCGCTGAATATTAAACAGGCCGATTTTGCCGGGTACGACTGGGGCGCCCGTACTGCGGATATCGTCGCCGCGCTGTGGCCAGAACGCGTCAAATCGTTAGTCTCCGTCAGCGGGTATCTGATCGGCAGTCAGGCATTGGGCAAACAGCCGTTGCCGCCGAAAGCGGAACAGCAGTGGTGGTATCAGTTTTACTTTGCCACCGAGCGCGGCGCGCAGGGGTATGCGAAAAACACCCACGATTTCGCCCGTCTGATCTGGTCCCAGGCCTCGCCTGACTGGAGGTTCAGCGATGCGACCTTTAACGCCAGCGCAAAATCGCTGGATAACCCGGACCATGTCGCCGTTACGCTCAGCAACTACCGCTGGCGTTTAGGTCTGGAAAAAGGCGAACGCCAGTACGATCGATACGAGCAAAAACTGGCGACGCTGCCGACCATCAGCGTGCCGACCATCACCATTGAAGGCGGGAACAACGGCGCGCCGCACCCGGCCCCTGAAGCCTATGCCGCGAAATTTACCGGTAAATATGAACACCGCACCTTCGGCGCGACCGTCGGACACAACCCGCCGCAAGAAGCCCCGCAGGACTTCGTGAAGGCCGTCGTCGACGCTGATAAGCTCTGAAATGTGCTATTTTCAGAACGTTACCCCTCTTTCAGGAGCTACCGGTGGAGCATATTGATCATATCCTTGTCGTCGATGACGACAGGGATATTCGCGAGTTGGTTGTCGACTATCTTGTGAAATCGGGCTACCACGCCTCGGGTGCCGCGAACGGCAAAGAGATGCGTCAGGTGCTTGAGAAGCAGCATGTCGATCTGGTGGTGCTGGATGTGATGATGCCCGGCGACGACGGGCTAACTCTGTGCCGCCAACTGCGCAGCAGCAGGCACAAAGATCTGCCGATCCTGATGCTCACCGCCCGCAACGACGATACCGATCGCATTCTCGGGCTGGAGATGGGGGCGGACGATTACGTGGTCAAACCGTTCGTCGCCCGTGAATTACTGGCGCGTATTAAAGCTATTTTGCGCCGTTTTCGCACCATGCCGCCCAATCTTCAGGTGACCGAAGCCGGGCGTCGGGTGGAGTTCGGCGACTGGCAGCTTGATACCGTCGCGCGCCACCTGATCGACAACGACGGCCTGGTGGTGGCGTTAAGCGGGGCGGAGTATCGGCTGTTGCGCGTGTTTCTGGATCATCCACAGCGGGTGCTGACGCGCGATCAGCTACTTAACTTGACCCAGGGACGCGATGCCGAGCTGTTTGAACGCTCTATCGATCTGCTGGTCAGCCGCGTTCGCCAGCGTCTGAATGAAGACGCCCGCACGCCAGCCTATATCAAAACCGTGCGCAGCGAAGGCTATGTCTTTACGATGCCGGTGACCATCGTTGAGGCCAACGAATGAGGATCTGGCCGCGATCGCTGCTCGCGCGACTGCTGATTATCGTCCTTATCGGCCTGTTACTGGCGAATTCCCTCAGCCTGACGCTGGTTATGGTTGAGCGAATGCGCAGCGCCCGAACGGTGATGCTGGGTAATCTGGAATACGACGTCGCCACCAGCGTGGCGATCCTCGACCGACTTCCGGCAAACGAGCGCGAAGGGTGGCTTTCCCGCCTCGATCGCGGCAATTATCGTTATATTCTCGGCGCAGGCGAGGCGGGTTCGCCCCCGCAGGATAAACGCTCAAAAGATGCAATTCGCACCCTGAAAGCCACGCTTGAACCGCACTATCCGCTGCGGTTCACCGCCGTTCCGGGGCCGATATCCCATATTCAGGCGCATTTGCAGCTGCGCGACGGATCCCCGCTGACCATCGACCTGATCCCCCGAATGCCGCCCGTGGCCAGCTGGCTGCCGGTGGTGCTTATTCTGCAACTGCTGCTGGTTGCGATCTGCTCGTGGATAGCGGTGCGTCAGGTGGTGCAGCCGTTTTCCCGCTTTACCCGCGCGGTCGACTCCCTCGATCCGGCGGCGAACACCCCGATGCCCGAGCAGGGGCCGGTTGAAGTTCACCGGGCCGCACACGCCTTTAACGCCATGCAGTCGCGCATTCAAACGCATCTTCGGGAACGTACGCAGATTCTGGCCTCTATCTCTCACGATCTCCAGACGCCGATCACCCGCATGAAGCTGCGCGTGGAGATGGCGGAACAGCCTGAGCTGCGCGATAAGCTGTTAAATGATTTAGACAATATGTCGCGCCTGGTGCGGGAGGGGATTGCCTATGCCCGTTCATCAGAACCTCTTGAAGAGACGTCGTTAAAGCTGGAGCTGAACGCCTGGATCAACAGCATTGTGGGTGATTATCAGGACATCGGTAAAAGCGTGCAGTTTCAGGCATTGTCCACGCGACTGCCGCTGACCACGCGTCCGCAGGCGCTGCGCCGCGTGATGACCAACCTGCTGGATAACGCACTGAAGTTTGGCGACCGGGCGACTGTTGAGATTGTCGAGCCGGACGCGCAGCACGTTGCGATCCACATTATCGATAACGGGCCGGGTATTCCTGATGCGGAGCTGGACGCGGTGCTGCAACCCTTTTACCGGGTGGAGACCTCGCGTAATCGCGACACCGGCGGCACCGGGCTGGGGCTGGCGATTGCCGCCCAGCTCACGGCGCAGCTTGGGGGCACGCTGCAACTGGTCAACGCGTCCGAAGGCGGCCTTAAGGTGATAATCACTTTGCCGCGCAATTAATTGTACGGCTTTGTATCTGGCAGGGCGCAGATACAGAGCCTCACAAAACCGGACTTTTTGCACATCTCCCGCACACATCCACGCGCTGAAATGACCTCACTGCAACGTCGCAGAGACTCTGTCATGTGAGGTCATTATGTTTTTGTTAATCGCTTTTCTGGGCGGAATGGTCAGCCTTCTTAGCCCCTGTACGCTGCCCGTTATTCCGCTGCTGTTCGCCGGATTTCAGGGGCAGCGCCGCCATATCGTTGCGCTGTTCGCGGGGATGATCGTGATGTTCACGGCGGTGGCGATGCTGGTTACGGTCGCCAGCGACTGGATAGTCAACGCAACCCTGGTCGGCCGCTGGCTTGCCCTGGTTATTCTTGCCGTAGCGGCGCTGGCGCTGATCTTCCCGCGATTTGCACAGCGTATTGCCGGGCCTGCGGTCAGCGCGGGGAATCACCTGAATAATCGCGGCGTGCAAACGCGCGGCGTGCCTGCCGCCTTTCTGGCGGGGCTGGCGGTCGGGCTGCTGTGGTCACCCTGCGCCGGGCCCATACTGGGAGCCATCTTTAGCATTAACATCGCCGGGCATTCGGCGGTAACTACCGGCGCGCTGCTGGCAGCCTACGGAAGCGGATGCGCCGTAATGCTTGGCGCACTGGGGCTGGGAGGGGGCAAACTCATGGCGCCGCTGCGGGCGAAGTCGGCGCTGATGGAACGTCTGCGTCAGGGAGCGGGCGTGGTGATGTTAGGGGCGGTGGTGTTCAATGCCACGGGGTTAACCTCCGCGCTGCAAGGTGCCAACGGCATCGCCGATAAGCTGGAAAACTCACTGCTGAGTTTATCCCGACCCGCATCATCGCCAGTCAAATTACAGCCCGTTGTACAGCCCATCACACGCAGCCAGTTGCCCTCACTGAGCGGCGGCACCGGATGGATAAACGGTGACCCTGTCACGCCGGAGTCGCTTAAGGGCAAAGTGGTGCTGATCGATTTCTGGACGTGGGACTGCATTAACTGCCAGCACACGCTGCCTTACGTGCGCGCGTGGGCCAACCAGTATCAGTCTCAAGGACTGGTGGTAATCGGGGTACACACGCCGGAATATCCGTGGGAAAAACCGCTCTCCTCGGTGAAAGAGGCGGTCGCTAAATGGCAACTGCCGTACCGCGTGGTGGCGGACAACAACTATCAAATCTGGAATACCTTCGGAAACCAGTACTGGCCCGCACATTATTATTTCGATGCCAAAGGCCAGCTGCGTTACACCTCCTTTGGCGAAGGCAATTACGCCAAACAGGAGCAGGTTATCCAGCAGTTGCTGAAAGAAGCCCGCTCTTAAGGAACGCGCTTCGCGACGATAAACAGTCGCGGGAAGGCCAGCAGTATCTGCCCGTTCTCCTGAAGCGGATACTGCTCTTCCAGGAGCTGGTGATAACGCGTCAGATAATGTTTCTGTTCGCTCTCGTTCAGATCCTGCAACCACGGGCGCAGCCCCGTGGCGCTCACCCAGTCGATGATGGCCTGATGCGAACGCATCTGATGGAAATAGGTCGTTCGCCAGATATCCACCTCACAGCCCGCGTCGGTCAGGATATCGTAATAGGCATGAACGCCGGGCAGCGGCTCGCGGCCCCGGTCGGAATAGCCTTGCTCATACGCCACTTCACGCATCGCCACGTGCGTCGGCTCCAGCCAGTTATCCGGCATCTGTATCGCCAGCACGCCGTTCAGACCGAGCAGCGAGGCCAGATGCGGCATCAGGTCATAATGGTCGGGGATCCATTGCAGCGAGGCGTTTGCATACAGCAGGTTCAGGGGATGCGCGGGTTTGTATTTTCGGATATCCGATTCTACAAACTGGCAGTCTGGCAGCGCCGCGCGCGCCTCGTCCAGCATCGCCGGGGAATTATCAACGCCGGTTATCTCAGCCGAGGGCCAGCGGTGGCGGAGTAACGCCGTGCTGTTGCCCGGCCCGCAGCCGAGATCGGCGATAGACGTCACTTCATCAAGGGGAATACGGGCGAGCAGTTCAGCGGCGGGGCGAGTGCGTTCAGCCCCGTATTGCAGATAAAGCGAAGGGTTCCAGTCGGCCATATTGCGCATCTCCTGTTATCACTGTTCAGCAAGAATAGCACAGGCAGATACCTGCGCCGGGGCAGGTATCTGATGCGATAATTTACAAAATCCCTTTCAGGGCAACGTGATAGAGCAGCATGATGGTTTTACCGTCGACGATTAGCCCGGTTTCGATACCGCGCAGGGCCTCGTCCAGCGTCATCTCCAGAACCTCAATATCTTCGCCTTCCGCTTTTATTCCGCCGCCCAGACCGGCCCGGTCGCGAGGCTGGTATTCCGCCAGGTAAAAATAGAGTTTCTCCGTCACCGAACCGGGGCTCATATAGGCTTCAAACACCTTCTGAACGTGCGAAACGCGAAAGCCGGTCTCTTCTTCAGCTTCAGCTTTAATGCGGCTTTCGGGATCCATGTTGTCCAGAAGGCCCGCCGCCGATTCGATGAGATAGCCGTCGTGGCCGTTGATAAACACCGGAAAGCGGAACTGACGGGTAAGAATGACCGTTTTTTTGTCGCGATTGTAAAGCAGGATCGTCGCGCCGTTGCCCCGGTCATAGACCTCGCGCTCCTGACGCTGCCATTCCCCGTCCTGGCGTTGCAGCTCGAAGGTGTATTTTTTCAGGTTGTACCAGTTATCCGACAGGATCGTGCTGTCGATGATGCGTATTTCTGCCTGTTTGCTTTGCACAATTTATCTCCTCGCGTAGAGCTGTTATCATAATCAGCATATTCGTGCATTTTCAAGATAAAACATGCAACCTCAGGAAAAACCAGAATGCTTACCAGTCAGCGAAAGCAATTGATCCTTGAACAGCTCGCCGCCCAGGGGCAGGTGCTCTCCCGCGAGCTTAGCGTGCAGTTTGACGTTTCCGAAGACACCATTCGCCGCGACCTGCGCGAGCTGGCGGCAGAAGGGCGTTTGCAGCGCGTTCACGGTGGCGCGCTGCCGTCGTCCTCCGCGATTGCCCCGTTTGCCGAGCGCAAATCGCTTAAAATCGACGCAAAGAAAAGCGTTGCCCGCAAAGGCGCGAAGCTGATTTCTGACGGCCAGGTGGTGATTGTCGACGGCGGAACCACTACCACGGAGCTGCTGAGCTTTTTGCCTAAAAACCTGCGCATCACCGTGGTGACGCACAGCCCGAGCATCGCGCTGGGGCTGGTTGAACACCCGACTATTGAGGTCATTCTGATCGGCGGGCGTCTGTATAAACACTCGATTGTGACCGTCGGCGCGGCGGCCATTGAGGGGATCGATAAGATTCATGCGGACATTTTCTTTATGGGCGTAACCGGGATCCACCCGGATGCCGGATTAACCACCGGCGATTACGAGGAAGCGTGCATCAAACGTGCATTTTCAGGCAGGGCGGCAGAAACCATCGTGCTGGCGTCACCGGAAAAAATTAACACTGCGTCGTCGTTTGTTATTGGCGATCTGTCGCTTATCAACACGGTGGTGGTTGAGCCCGACACGGACGCCGCCTGGATGAAAGCGGTGCGGGAGAAGGGCGTTTCGGTGGTGATGGCGTCGGATACGGATAGCCAGTAACGGCTTCACTGCCATTCCGGTCCAACGCCTGTCAGTGAGACAAAGGTTTTGGCCTAAGTCGTTCCCTATACTCATGATTTTCCCCACGCAGGTAGAATCATGATGCAACTTAATATCTGTGATTTTGGTGCCGATCCTACGGCTCAGCGCCTCTCCACGCAGGCGATTCAGCGGGCGATTACCGAAGCGGCCCCTGGCACAACGGTAGCGATCCCGGCGGGTCGTTTTCTTTCCGGCGCTATTTTCCTGAAAAGCGGCGTGACCCTGCATCTTCACGCTGGCGCGCAGCTTTTGGGCAGCCAGCAGCTTACTGATTACCCGCTGATAGATACCCGCGTGGCCGGCATTGATATGCGTTGGCCCGCCGCGCTTATCAACATCGTTGGCTGTCACGACGTCAGCATTACCGGCAGCGGAACTATTGATGGTCAGGGGCGCGTCTGGTGGCAACGCTTCTGGGGCGATGATGAGAAGAGCGGGCTTCTGGGGGAGTACAGCGCCAGAGGGCTGCGCTGGGTGGTGGATTACGACTGCCAGCGGCCGCGCAATATTCTGGTCTTCGAGAGTGACAACATTGCGCTGCGCGACTTTACCAGCCGGGAGTCCGGCTTCTGGAACCTTCATCTTTGCTATTCACGCCGGGTCGTGGTTGAGGGCGTAACGATCGCCAATTCAGCGGGGCCGAGCACCGACGGGATCGACATCGACTCCTGTGAACAGGTGAGGGTGGAGCGCTGCGTGGTCGCCTGTAATGACGATAATATCTGCATCAAGGCGGGACGCGGTCAGAAGGCAGCGGTGAAAGCCCGCAGCGCTAGGGATATCGTTATCCGCGAGTGTACGCTGAACAGCGGTTCCGGGATCACGATTGGCAGCGAAACGTCGGGCGGTATCGAGCGCGTGTTGATTGAACATAATCGCTTTAACGGTACGGGCGTCGGTTTCCGAATTAAGTCAGCCCGCAATCGCGGCGGCTTTATCCGCGATATAACGGTGCGTCATCTGCACCTTGTCGACGTCCGTTTTCCTGTGATGATCCAGCTGAACTGGTTCCCGCAATACAGCTACGGCGATCGTTCAAACCTGGACAGCCATCCTGAGCACTGGCGAAAACTGGCGGAGGGCGTTGAAGGCGAGGCGGGCCTGACGCGGGTCAGCCAGCTGCGTCTGGAAAATATCACGGCGCAGCGCTCGGACAACGGCGTTTTTTCCCGGGCTTTCTTTATCGAAGGCTACCCTGAACGGCCCATTTCCGCGCTGACGCTGGAGTCTGTAAGCATCGACGCCCGTGAGTTCGGCAAAATATCGGGCGTCGAAGGGCTGATATTAAAAAACGTGCAGGTTTCAGCGGCGGAGGTTACGCGGGACGAGAATGACGGATATGAACGGTGATTCTGTGACAACCTGTCTGAAATCCAGACAGGTTGCCTGATGCGTCACGCCTGAGGGATTGCGTCGAGAGAGGTATACACCGTTAATCCCAGTTTCTTCGCCACCTCAATATCCATATCCGCGCCCCGGGATTCGCCCGCTATCCGGTAAATCGCATCGCACTTTGTAATCAGGCGATGCGCCACCGGATAGAGCATCGCTTCGCTAATTTCATCGCCGACCGCTTTCGACCCCGCCGCGTGCGCCAGCGGCAGTGCCAGCCATTCACCAATCACCGGCACGTGCCCGAGCTGGTAAACCGCCAGCGCAGCCTCTTCCAGCTTTTTAAGATTTGCATCGATACGCGCCTGTACGCCGTCAGTTCCGCTGCGGTACGGGCCAGCGATGAGGATCAGTTGTGTCATAGGGAGCTCCAGATGTGTTGGTGTATGCATGAAATTGCGTGTTTTAGTAGGCTGATAGATATTATTGTGCAACTTCGTGCAGATCCAGGGGTTTTTGTGAAGAATTAACGGAATGGCAGCAAAGATGTCGGCCCTGGGGCTGCACCGAATAAAAGTAGGTTACTGTTATGTAAGCCATTGTGGAATTTTAAGCGACTGGTAACATTGCATTTTTACAATTTGGTGAAGACCGTCAGCAAAGTGAAATCCCTGAAAAGTATTAACATTCAAAGCGGTGATGTCGAGCTTGAGATCCTCCTGAAAGCCTGGGTAAAGGCAATTGTGCGTTATACGTCTGCTAACCAACGCGATAACCCCTGGTGGTATAATGAAAGGGCGTCACTAAGTGTATTAGCGGGTGCAGCATGGACTTTGAAGGACTGGCATGCTCTGGAAGAATTTTCGACATATAAACGCTTTCGTACGCTTGAGCCGGGTGTCGATAGCGGTGCGCTGCGATCAGGACGTTGCGATCTCTACATACAATCTCCCGATACGAGTTTTGCAATCGAAGCGAAGCAGACGGTACAGTCCATAGGGGCTCGCTCCGATGGTTCCACTTATATTGCGCGAGCAATGAAAAAAGCCTGGGATGACTCCGGTGACTTGAGTCACCAAGAGGCAGACCGTCGTTTTGCTGTGACTTTTATCGTTCCATCGATACCTCTGAGAGAAGTGTCGATTAATGAGGCAGGCTCTGAGAAAGTCTGCTCAAAGAAAATCGAGACTGCGATTAAAGGCTGGCTACACGAGCGACCTGAGTTTGTTGGTGCATCCGGCAAAGAAACTGACTTCGCGTATGTTTTTCCGCAGTTGGGCAATCCAAATTATGCGGAGGGTGAAAAGTATTATCCAGGCGTAGTCATCGTGCTTGAAGAGCGCTACCGCGCACATCGTCGTCAAGCATTAGCAGAAGAACAGGTCGCCTGACTGAGCCAACTCGTACGTTTGCTCCTGAGCGAACGTACATTACCAGGAAAGTAACTTAATTCAGATCGTAAATGATATTCTCCGGTAAAAGGTTTCCTCGGACCGAAGTCAAATCAGCAGCGCCATTCAATTTTTTATCAGCAAAACTGGGCAACACGAATCCTCAAGATTTATGCATCTCTTACTTCGGTGCGCATAATGTATATTATGTTAAATGCAATTAATACAGCCTCCACATAACCCCATACATAAAACCCTCTATAAATCAGCATCTTCAAACTCCCTTTCCCATAGCTCGTATTCGAAAACCGCTCTCTCTGTTCACGTCTTTTGTCACACGCTTGAATCCGCCTCCGCGCCCCATCCGTCTTTTCGGAATAATTACATCGACATCTCTGACTATGCTTAGTGTCTGGAAAACAGATAACACCTACACAAAATCCTTTTTATTTTCCCTTTTGAATACTGGAGGCCTGGCATGAGCAACCAAGGCGAATACCCACGGGACGATCGTGCCGGACATGGCGAGCAGCACGATTTAAGCCTGACCCGTCGCGATCTGATTAAAGTGAGCGCGGCTACTGCGGCGACGGCCGCTATCTATCCTCACTCATCGGCGCTGGCCGCACGAGAAAACGCTACCACGCCAGCCCCTGAAATGATGCCGTTGACGCTAAAGGTTAACGGCGAAAGCCGTCAGCTTGAGGTCGATACCCGAACCACGCTACTGGATGCGCTGCGTGAAAAACTGCATCTGACCGGGACAAAAAAAGGCTGCGATCATGGTCAATGCGGCGCCTGTACGGTGCTGGTTGACGGTCGCCGGCTTAACGCCTGCCTGACGCTTGCCGTAATGCATCAGGACGCGGACATCACCACGGTTGAAGGACTCGGCTCGCCTGAAAACCTTCATCCGATGCAGGCCGCCTTTATCAAGCACGACGGTTTCCAGTGCGGTTACTGCACCTCCGGGCAAATCTGCTCGTCGGTGGCCGTGTTGCAGGAAATAAAGGACGGTATCCCGAGTCACGTCACCCTTGACCTCGTTTCCTCGCCGGAAATGAATGCCAATGAGATCCGCGAACGCATGAGCGGCAACATCTGCCGCTGCGGCGCCTATGCCAACATCCTGGCAGCTATCGAAGACGTCGCGGAGGATGTGCAATCATGAAAGCGTTTACTTACGAACGTGTAAACTCCCCCGTCGAAGCGGCAGCCAGCGCCCAGCGCGCGCCGGGCGCAAAATTCATCGCGGGCGGCACCAATTTGCTCGACCTGATGAAGCTTGAAATCGAGTCGCCCACCCATCTTATTGACGTGAACGGCCTGGGCCTGGATAAGATCGAAGAGACCGACGATGGCGGACTGCGTATCGGCGCGCTGGTGCGTAACACCGATTTAGCCGCCAACGAGCGGGTGCGTCGCCATTATGCCGTTCTTTCTCGCGCGCTTCTCGCCGGTGCGTCCGGCCAGTTACGCAACCAGGCAACCACGGCAGGAAATCTGCTTCAGCGGACCCGCTGCCCCTACTTCTACGACACCAACCAGCCCTGCAACAAACGGCTGCCCGGCAGCGGCTGTGCCGCGCTTGAGGGATATAGCCGCCAGCTGGCGGTAGTGGGCGCAAGCGAAGCCTGCATTGCTACCCATCCGGGCGACATGCCCGTGGCGATGCGCCTGCTGGATGCGGTCGTCGAAACCGTCACGCCCGAGGGTAAAGAGCGCAAAATCCCCCTCGCCGACTTCTATCGCGCCCCGGGCAAGACTCCGCACATTGAAACCGTTCTCACGCCCGGTGAACTGATCGTCGCCGTAACGCTGCCTGCACCAACCGGCGGGACGCACATTTATCGGAAGGTTCGCGATCGCGCCTCTTACGCGTTTGCCCTGGTCTCCGTTGCCGCGATTGTCCTGCCGGACGGTACGGGCCGCGTGGCGGTGGGCGGCGTGGCGCACAAACCCTGGCGAATCGACGCCGCGGATGCGCAGGTGCCGCACGGCGCGCAGGCGGTCTATGACGCCCTCTTTGCCGACGCGCACCCTACTCCCGAAAACAGTTTCAAACTACTCCTGGCGAAGCGAACGCTTGCCTCCGTACTGTCAGAAGCGAGGGCCGAGGCATGAAATTTGATAAACCCGCAGGTGAAAACCCAATCGATCGGCTCAAGGTTGTTGGCCGTCCACACGATCGTGTCGACGGGCCGCTGAAGACCACGGGCAAAGCGCATTACGCGTACGAATGGCATGAAAACGCGCCGAACGTGGCCTACGGCTATGTGGTGGGTTCCGCCATCGCGAAAGGTCGAATCACCTCGATTGAAACAGAGGCGGCGCAAAAAGCACCGGGCGTACTGGCGGTCATCACCGCCGCGAATGCCGGGGCGCTGGGCAAAGGTGACAAGAACACCGCCAGATTATTAGCGGGCACCGAGATTGAACACTACCATCAGGCGGTGGCGCTGGTCGTTGCCGAGACCTTCGAGCAGGCCCGCGCGGCGGCGTCGCTGGTACAGGTACAGTATCGACGCGAGCAAGGCGCTTATTCTCTGGAAGAGGAAAAGCCCACGGTTAATCAGCCGCCGGAGGATACTCCTGACAAGAACGTTGGTGATTTTGACGCGGCCTTCTCCGCCGCCGCGGTCAAGCTGGACGCGACCTACACCACGCCCGACCAGAGCCATATGGCGATGGAGCCTCACGCCTCGATGGCCATGTGGGAAGGCGAAAAGGTCACCGTCTGGACGTCAAATCAGATGATTGACTGGTGTCGCACAGACCTGGCGAAAACGCTCAAGATCCCCACCGATAACGTGCGGATCATCTCGCCGTATATCGGCGGCGGGTTTGGCGGCAAGCTGTTTTTACGAAGCGACGCGCTGCTGGCCGCCCTTGGCGCCCGTGCCGTCAAACGCGCGGTGAAAGTGATGCTGCCCCGCCCTGTTATCCCTAATAACACCACCCACCGTCCGGCTACGCTCCAGCACGTTCGTATCGGCACCGATAAGCGCGGGAAAATTACCGCGATCTCCCATGAGAGCTGGTCCGGCAACCTGCCCGGCGGCACGCCAGAACCGGCGGTGCAACAATCAGAATTGCTCTACGCGGGAGAACATCGCCATACCGGCGTGCGGCTGGCAACGCTCGATCTGCCTGAGGGAAATTCTATGCGCGCGCCAGGTGAAGCGCCTGGGCTGATGGTGCTGGAAATTGCCATTGACGAACTGGCGGAAAAAGCCGGTATCGACCCGGTCGAGTTCAGGATCCTCAACGATACTCAGGTCGATCCGGCCAATCCGGAGCGCCCCTTCTCCCGTCGCCAGCTGATTGAATGCCTGCGCACCGGCGCCGATAAGTTCGGCTGGAAACAACGTAACGCCACACCAGGGCAAGTGCGGGACGGCGAATGGCTTGTGGGTATCGGCGTGGCGGCGGGTTTTCGTAATAACCTCGTCGAAAAATCCGGGGCGCGCGTGCATCTCGACGTGAACGGGAACGTGGTTGTTGAAACGGACATGACCGATATCGGCACCGGGAGCTACACCATTATTGCCCAGACGGCGGCGGAAATGCTCGGCCTGCCGCTGGAAAACGTCGACGTGCGGCTCGGTGATTCCACGTTCCCGGTATCTGCCGGCTCCGGTGGCCAGTGGGGCGCGAACACGTCCACGGCCGGGGTTTACGCCGCGTGCGTCAAGCTGCGCGAAAGCATTGCCGCGCAGCTAGGGTTTGACGCTAATCAGGCTGAGTTTACCGACGGCAAAATCACCGACGGCACGCGCAGCGCGCCGATCGGCGAGGCGGCAAAAAACGGCACCCTCACGGCAGAAGACAGCATCGAGTTCGGGGATCTCAGCGAGAAATACCAGCAGTCGACCTTTGCCGGACACTTCATTGAAGTGGGCGTTCATCATGCGACGGGTGAAGTTCGGATACGACGTATGCTCGCGGTGTGTGCGGCGGGACGTATTCTTAACCCGAAAACCGCACGCAGCCAGGTGATTGGCGCTATGACGATGGGCATTGGTGCCGCGCTGATGGAGGAGCTGGCCGTTGACACTCGTCTGGGCTATTTCGTCAATCACGACATGGCGAGCTACGAGGTGCCGGTTCATGCGGATATTCCCGAACAGGAAGTAATTTTCCTCGATGATACCGATCCGATCTCCTCACCGATGAAAGCCAAAGGCGTCGGCGAGCTGGGCCTGTGCGGGGTCAGCGCCGCGATTGCCAACGCGGTATACAACGCCACGGGCGTCCGGGTCAGGGATTACCCCATCACGCTGGACAAGCTGCTCGCGGCGCTGCCGGAAGTGGTTTAAGGAGAAGCGATGGCCGACTCTTTACTGGAGCTGTCTGACGAAAAGCTTTGCATGCCGGAACAGGCGTTTTGCACGGACGACAGCCGGGAAATACTGCGCTTTGCCACCGATGCGATGATGTCCGGTCACGGGGTGGTTCTGGTAACGCTGGTTGAGATCCGCGGCGGCGCGTCGCGCCCGCTCGGGGCACAGATGGCGGTGCGCGATGATGGCCGCTACTGCGGTTTTGTGTCGGGCGGCTGTGTCGAAGCCGCCGCCTCCTTTGAAGCCCTGGCGGTGATGGAGTCAGGTCAGGATCGCGAGATCAAATACGGCGAAGGATCGCTGTGGTTCGATATCGTCCTGCCCTGCGGTGGCGGAATCACTCTTGCGCTCCACAGGCTGCATTCGCCCCAGCCGTTGCTGAGCGTGCTGAACTGCCTTGAGCAGCGAAAATCGGCGGTATTGCGTTACGATCCGCTGGCGAAGACCCTCTCCTGCCTGTCCGGTAACCTTAAGACCGGCTGGGATCGTGAGTGTTTTAACGTAATGTTTCAGCCCTGCGTCAGGCTTATCGTCTTTGGGCGTTCTATTGAAGCGCATGCCACGGCCGCTCTGGCATCGGCCACCGGGTATGACGTTCACACCGTCGAGGGTTTTCCGGCGACCAGCACGCCAGACATAGACTCTGACACGGCGGTAGTGCTGCTGAGTCACGACCTCAACCGCGAATTGCCCGTGCTTCAGGCCGCTCGCGGTGCGCAACCGTTCTATATTGGCGCGCTGGGCAGCCAACGCACGCACGCTAAACGTCAGGAAAAGCTCAGGGAACTGGGCTGGCAGCAAAGCGAGATCGACCAGATCAAAGCGCCGATCGGGATCTTTCCGAAAGCCCGGGATGCGAAGACGCTGGCGCTGTCGGTGCTGGCCGATATCGCCGCCGTGCGTTTAAGGCAGCAGGAGGAATGACGCCCTCCCCCGTGGTCCTGATTCTGGCCGCCGGACGAGGAGAACGGTTCCTCGCCTCCGGCGGCAAAACGCATAAGTTGGCCGCCCGGCTTGGCGATAAGAGCGTGCTGGAGCACGTTATTCACGCCGTCGATAGCGCCGGGCTGGCGTGGCATCTGGTCAACCCCGTGGGGGGTACGGGCGGAATGGGCGAGTCAATCTCGCTTGGCGTTCACGCCACCTCAGACGCATCGGGATGGCTGGTCCTCCCGGCCGATCTGCCGCTAGTTCAGCCGCACTCCTTGCAGCGCGTAGCCGACGCGCTTTCGGAAAATCCTGTCGTGGTTCCCTGTTTTGACCACCAGCAGGGGCATCCGGTGGCGTTTCGCCGGGAGTATCGTGAAAAGTTACAGGCGCTTAGCGGCGACACGGGCGCGCGCGATATTGTGAAAGCCGCACGGCATCGGGGTGAGGTTAAGGATCTCATGCTCGCGGATCGGGGGATTACGCAGGATATCGATACGCTAGCAGACCTGGAGGCGGCGCGACGTTCATTTTTGAAATACTAAAGCGTGCAGCCCGAAAGATATCGCAAAGAGTGTTAATGACAAACAATCGCTGGCCTGTCAGGATTTTACGATTCACACCGGAGATGCCATGAACACTATCATTGATCTTTTCAACGACCATAAAAGCGAGCGTAGCTTTACCGATAAAGCCATTGATGACGCTACGCTTGAACGAATTATCAGTACCGCCTACCGCGCACCGACCTCTGTCCATTCTCAGCAGGTCTCGGTTATTGTTACGCGTGATGCACAAAAACGTGCGCAGATTTCTCAAATCGCGGGCGGGCAGCCGTGGATTGCCAAAGCACCGGTGTTTATCACCTTCGTGCTGGATATGTATAAAACGCAGGTGGGCATGAAGCTCGCCGGAAACGAGCAGGTCGCGCACCAGAGCATCGAAAGTATCGTTGCGGGCGCGACGGACGTGGGTATCGCGCTTGGCTCGGTGATGGCGGCAGCCCGCTCTGAAGGGTTGGGGATCGTGCCGATTGGCGGTATTCGCTTACATCCCGAGGCGATGATTGAACTGCTCAACCTGCCGGAAAACACCTTCCCGGTCGCAGGCGTGGTGATTGGCCACGTTGATGTTCCTTCCCATCACAAACCGCGTCTTCCGCTCGACACCTTCCGTCACGACGAAGCCTATGTTGCGGATGGGCTGGAAGAGAAAATCGCGCACTACAATCAGCAGATGACCGATCACTGGCAATCCATCAACCGTAACGACGGTGAGACCTGGAGCGAAAGCGTGAGCGGGTACTACAAGCACATCTACTTCCCGGACGTCCTCCCTGCGCTGCTTAAGCAAGGCTTCGGCGTGGATAAATAAGCGTTTACGCCAGGCAATACCTGGCGTTTGTTTCAAAAGCAGTTGAAAACTAACTGTTCTTTAAGTTTCTCAAAAAAAGTATTATCTCCTTCATCAGGATTATTAACAAACAGCTTCTCGATGAGAGTCAGGTTTTTGGGCGTCCATAGCTGGCGTTCGCTAAATACAGACCCATTGTTTAATAAACACGCTTTTTTCCAGTGATTTGCTGCATGTAATAAAGGGGGTAGATCGTGCATACCAATAAAACGACTCATAGCTAACGCCTTAATATTTTTATTTTTCCGGCTGATAAAAGCACAGTAGTTAGCCATTTTCTACTACCCTTTATCACTGTTTTACCCTGCATGGATACACACGCGCATTTACATTGCCGCCCTCCCGCCTTTCTTGTAACCTTTGACCGCTTAATCCTTACCAAAAACAAGAGATAACCGGACGCAACATGACAGCACATACTTCTAAGGATCCTTTACATGGCGTAACGCTGGAGATGCAAGTCAACGCGCTGGTTGCCCGCTATGGCTGGGATGAACTGAGTAAGCGAATCAAGATTAACTGCTTTAAAAACGATCCAAGCGTCAAATCGAGTCTAAAATTCTTACGCAGGACTCCCTGGGCGCGTGCAGAAGTGGAAGCGTTATATCTGGATTCTCTGGAAGACAGTGCCGCCGATGAAACGGATGTTCCCGCCTTTAACCCCTGGGCAAATAGTCGGTTTACTAAGAGCTAATAAATCAATGTCACGACACGTAAAAAGGACTGGTGCGCTCGTTGGCTGCGCGCTTTTACTTGTTAGTTGCGCTTCAAAACCACCCAAATCACTCGTCACCCCTCTGCCTCCGGTGAGTCAACCCGGCCAGCAGACTAACGAACCGATGCGCGGCATCTGGCTGGCGACAGTTTCGCGCCTCGACTGGCCACCCGTGTCATCCGTGAACGTCAGCAGCCCTGACGTGCGTATTAACCTGCAAAAGCAGGCGCTGAAGGACAAGCTCGATAATCTCAAAAGCCTCGGCATTAACACCGTCTTCTTCCAGGTCAAACCCGACGCTACCGCGCTATGGGCGTCTAAAATCCTGCCGTGGTCAGATATGATGACGGGCACGATTGGCGAATATCCGGGTTACGATCCGCTGCAATTTATGCTTGATGAAGCGCACAGGCGCGGGATGAAGGTTCACGCCTGGTTCAACCCTTACCGCGTATCAACCAACATCAAGCCGTCGACCGTCGCCGCGCTCAACAGAACGCTCTACCAGCACCCGTCCAGCGTCTATGTGCAACACCCTGAATGGATACGCACCTCGGGCGATCGGTTTGTGCTCGACCCGGGGATCCCGGAGGTGCGCGACTGGATAACCGCGGTCGTGACCGAGGTCGTCGCCAACTACGCGATAGACGGCGTCCAGTTTGATGACTACTTCTATACCGAAACGCGCGGTTCAGCGCTGAACGACAACCAGACCTTCCGGCGTTACGGCGCGGGGTTTGCCTCTAAGGCTGACTGGCGCAGACACAATACGCAGCAGCTGATTGCGCAGGTTTCTAAAGCGATCAAACAGCAAAAACCCAACGTTGAGTTTGGCGTCAGCCCGGCGGGCGTCTGGCGAAACCGTTCGTTTGATCCCGCCGGGTCAGACACGCGCGGCGCAGCGGCTTACGACGAGTCTTTCGCGGATACGCGTCAGTGGGTGCAGCAGGGCCTGCTGGACTACATTGCGCCACAAATTTACTGGCCCTTCTCCCGCAGCGCGGCGCGCTATGACGTGCTGACAAAATGGTGGGCTGACGTGGTGAAGCCTACGCACACGCGGCTGTATATCGGCATTGCGTTCTATAAGGTGGGCGAGCCGTCCAAAATGGAGCCGGACTGGACGATGAACGGCGGCGTGCCGGAGCTGAAAAAGCAGCTGGATTTAAACGAGTCCCTGCCTGGCGTGAGCGGCACCATCCTCTTCCGCGAAGATTACCTCAATAAGCCGCAGACGCAGGACGCGGTAAGCTACCTCAGAAACCGCTGGGGCAGCTAAACAGACGGGCAGAAACGCACTGTTTCTGCCCTTTTTTCTCAGGGTTTCGGCCCAAACATCTCCGTTAACTGTTTCTCGTCCGGTTTCCCTACTACCTGCTGAAGCTCGCTTTGCGCGTTCAGATAATAGATCGCGGGCGTGGCGTTCGCCCCCAGCGAGTCCATCAGCTTCTGATGCTGCTGCAAAATAGCGAAGGTCGAGCGCGGCGTATCGCCAGGGTTTTTCGGCAGCGTTTTACCGCCGGAAAGCTCATACTCCCGCCAGGCGCTGACCGGATCTTTCGCGTTCAGGATAGCCGACGCATAGGGCCCGCTTTGCGGGTTGAGGAAGGCCACCAGCAGCGTGTTGAGCTGCACTTTTCCGGCCTTAACCCAGGGCTGCGCCTCGGACCAGAAGGCTTTGCAGTACGGGCAGAACGGATCGGCAAAAACGAACACTTTGCGCGGCGCGTTATCTGCGCCCTCTTTCAGCGGATGCGCGGCGTTAAGCGATTTCCACATCTCTCTGCCCAGCGGAATATAAATCTCTTTCTGGAAAACCGCTTCGCTCAGGTTCTTCCCCTTGTCGTCATACAGATAGCCGGAAATCACATGCTTGCCGTCGGGCGTTAGAAACAGCGTAACGCCCATATCCTGATACTGTCCCAGCCATGCGGGGGCCCCGCCGGGCGCGTCGATCTTCTTAACGATCTTAATACCCTGCTGTTCGCCAAAATTCTTAATCACTTCAGGCACCGCCTCTGCCGATATCGCGCGTCCCGCTATTGCCAACAGGGAAAGTAACAGTAATTTTTTCATCTTGATCTCCATAATGAGCGGGGCCTGATTTTTCAGCGCATGACGGACCATATCATTAAAACGAATGAATGAAAAAAAGGCCCCTTGCGGAGCCTTTCACTTTTTACGCACGGGCGGGCAGGCTAAAACTCGAAATACTCCGGGTAAGATGCTGCGCCTGTTCCTCCAGCGAGGCGGCCGCAGCGGCGGACTGCTGCACCAGGGCGGCGTTCTGCTGCGTCACGCCATCCATCTCGGTTACCGCCTGTCCAACCTGGCCGATGCCGCGGCTTTGCTCTTCCGAGGCCACCGAGATCTGCTCCATCAGCGTATTCACTTTATTCACCGAAGTGATGATCGCATTGATAACATCCCCGGAACGGTTAACCAGCTCGGCGCCGTTTTTCACGCTCATAACGGACTGGGCAATCAGGTTTTCGATATCCTTCGCGGCTACAGCGCTTTTCTGCGCCAGGGTGCGCACTTCGCTCGCGACGACCGCAAATCCACGCCCCTGCGTACCGGCGCGGGCCGCTTCGACGGCAGCGTTCAGCGCCAGAATATTGGTCTGGAAAGCGATGCTGTTAATGACGCTGGTGATATCTTCGATACGCTTCGAGTTCGCGGCGATGGTATTCATGGTGTCGATCACTTCGCGCGTCACGGCTTCCCCGGTATGGGCGTTTTTCACCGCGTCCTGCACAAGCTTGCCTGCCTGATGCACGTTATCAGTGTTATTCGCCACGGTCGCACTCAGCTCTTCCATGCTGGCGGCGGTCTGGGTCAGCGCGGAGGCCTGCTGCTCGGTACGCGAAGCCAGATCGATATTGCCCGAGGCAATCTCCTGCGCCGCATGGGTTACCGTATGGCTGGCATCCCGCACCTGAGAGATGGTCGACAGCAGCGCCTGACGCATCTGCTCCATCGATCCCATCAGGTGGTCAATCTCATTCCCGGCGCTGCCTTTTACGGGAACCGGAATACTCAGTTTACCCGCCGCGATTTGGCTGCAATGCTCACGCGCAAGGTTGATCGGCGCAAACACCAGACGCGTCATCAGCATACTGACCACAATAATCACCACCACAAACAGCAGGGCAATAGCGGCAACAATAACCAGCCCTGAGACAAAGTGGCTGTGCGCATCCTCATTCAGGCTTTTGGCATATTTCTGATGCACGTTCAGCACCTGGTCGAGCACCCTCTCGTACTGGCGATCGAGCTGAGACACCACCGGGATGAGCGCGTTAAATCTGGCGACACCGTGCGCCTGCGCGGCAGTTATCAGCGGCTCCAGCCCCTGATTGCGGTAGTTCTGCCAGGCGTCCTGATAGGCGCTGACCAGCGGCGCTTCGTCCGCCAGTCGCGGAGCAGCCATAAAGGCGGCAAAGGCGTTATCGGCTTTCGTCAGCGCCTCTTTTACGGCTGAGAGTTTCGCCGACTGGTCCGTTGCGTCACCGGCTTCAACCATCTTGACGTACTCCATCACCCTGACCCGCAGCGTCCGGCTATGGTTGATGGGGTCAATAATCGACAGAACGACCTGAATCTCTTTATTGACGTTATCGAGGGAGGTATTGCTTTTAACGATCAGCCCGACGCTGGTGAGGGTGCTGACAACAAAGAAAAATAATAAAGCGAACAAAATAATAAGTGATGATTTTTTCAACGACATAGACAGATACCTCAGGGATAAATATTCCCTATGGTTATCGGCGTATTCAGATCTTTATTTAATTAAAATTACTGGATTGTTAAGTAAATAAAACAAACAAAAAGCAGTGTAAAATCATGCGGATAATAAAATCAACGAGCCAGCATAACCGTTATTATTCATGCTGGCTAATCTGTTGCGGCTATAGAGTGTGCGGCCAGTGAATATCCCCAACGCCGTTGAGCTGGGGTCGGGCAAACAAAAAGCCCTGAAAACGCCTTATCCCGGCGGATTCCAGCCAGCACCACTCCTCTATCTTCTCGATCCCTTCCGCCACCAGCGTGATTTCCAGATCGGTACAGCAGCTAACGATCGATTTCACGATGGCCTGCTTCGGGCCGCTCAGGTGAATATTGCTGACGATTTCACGGTCAATCTTGATCTTATCCGGCTGGAACCGGGTCAGCAGCGACAGTCCGGCATAGCCAGACCCAAAGTCATCAATCGCCAGGCCGATTCCTTCCGCACGAAGTTGCTTAATAGCGCTGTTGAACTGGTTAAAGCCGGAAATCATCTCGTTTTCCGTGACCTCGATAATGACCTGCTCCGGTAACAGCCCGTGGAGCTTAATTTGATCCACCAGAAACTCCACCGCACCGGGCACGTTCACCAGGGACATCGGCAGAAGATTCACCGCAATTTTATGCCCGCCGAGGCCAATTTTCTCCGCCAGCGCAAAGGCCCAGGCTTTGGTTTGCAGATCGACTTCGTAGATTTTGTCCTGATCGATACTCTGGAAAAAATGCTCCGGACTGCCGCCATCGTTGCCGCGAATAAGCGCCTCAAGCGAGGAAATTTTCCCTTCATTAGGTTCAACGATGGGCTGTAAGGCGAACTGGCAGGTTTGCCCGGCGATAAGCCCGTCGATGTGATGACCAAACGGCGAAGACTCTTTTGCAAGCGTCCACTTTTCAGGGTTTAGCGCCGAGGACGTGACGTGCGCGGGCGTCTTGCGGGTAATAAAACTCTGGATGAATTTAAATACCCGGTCATCAGAGGTCAGATAGCTTTCAAGCTTGCTGTAGCGCAGCACCGACTCCAGCACGGTTTTTGGGGATTCAACGCGCAGATCGAAAAGCAGCATCCCCACGTCTTCGAAGCGCCGGCGCGGGCCGTAGTCCCGCATCAGTTCGACCACTTCGCTGTGCCGCTTATCATCGCGAATGCGGTGGAAAAGCTTAACGATGCTCTCTTCCGACCCTTCGAGGATTTGCAGGATTTCATGGCCGTTAAACAGCAAAATCCCGGTGATGTTCATGAGCGCGTTGCGCTGGCGCGCCTGCTTAACCAGTGCGGTAAGCTGAGTAGATTCACAGGATGAATTTAACTGGCTTCGATAAATGAGTGTGGTCAGCACAGAAACTGTTCCTGATATGTTGAAAGCGCCTATAAGCTATTGTTTAGCATACTTCATCATTGCCGACTATTTATATCGACCCGATGCCGGGTTTTATATTACTTACAGGACAATATCATTCAGATCCATTAATGCCCTCCAGCATTCACTGTTTTTCATCCCCTTCTATTTGCCCGTCGATTCGCGCCTGCATCCAGCTATAAAACGGATTCGACGTCACCCGCATCAGCGCGTCTTTCCCCACGCTGAGCACCGACGTTTCCCCCCACAGCGACACCGTTCCCAGACTCACGCCGTAGCGGTTTTTCTCTTCAGGGCGGCTGCCGTACAGATCGTCTTCCGGCGGGAACGGCACCGCCACGTGTGAAAGCGAATAGACGTCCTGCGGGTACGGGGTGGAAAGCGGCGTAACCTGGGTGTTCATGCTCCCCGCCGGGGTGGTTTTCGCGACCGTATCAAATGTTTTCGGGGTTGCATTCGTAATAACGGTGACACTGTAACGCCTGACCGCAGGAGGAAGCAGTTCAGAGACCGCCGTCCAGGAGGCGGGTTTAAACAGCGGCCGGAAAATCGCGGCCTGATTGATATCAAACACCACCAGTTCGCTGCCGTTCTCAGGCAGCTTGTCGAACAGATCGGTGACCACCGCGCGGGTACTTACCGTGGAATCCATTACCGACTGGAACGCCAGCACCGGCGGCAGCGCAGCAAGCTTACCTGCCGTTTCATCCTGACCGAGCTGTTTTTGCAGCGCCCGGGTCAGCAGCCAGGACTGACGCGCGGCGTTAACTGGAAACGAATTGTACTTATAGGGATTGTATTCCGGGTTGATGTTCAGCCACGCCGCTTTGGCAAACGCGGGCAGCATCGCGGGCAGTCCCGCCAGCCCGGCGAAGCGCGCAAACGACGTTACGCCAATCATCGGCGAGAGCAGGATCAGCCGCTGCGGTTTGCGCAGCTGCGGCGAGTCCAGGCTGTCGAGGGCATACTTCATCGCCAGCGCCCCGCCGTTTGAATAGCCCACCAGATGCAGCGGCACCGCGTTGCCCGCCAGGCGCGTGGCTTCTCTTACGCCAAGACGCGCTACGGCAAGCCAGGACTCCCACTCCACGTCCGTCAGCGCGCCGGGCGCGGTACCGTGCCCCGGCAGGCGCGGCACAACGGCGACAAAGCCGTGCTGCTGATAATCCACCGCCAGATGCCGCACGCTGTAGGGCGAGTCCGTCAGTCCGTGCAACAGCACCACCGCACCGCGCGGTTTACCCGCGGGCATCAGCACAAACGAGCGGTTGCCGTCAGGGGAAAATTGCCCCGGCCAGACCAGGCTCTGACGATAAAAGCGGTTGAGCGGCGTGCGTTCGCTCTCTTCGGTTTTGTCAGTCACCTGACGCTTCATATCGCGAAAAATGGCATCCTCTGTGGCGAGATAGTCGGCAAAGCTGGCGCGGTCGATCTCACGGGCGGACATTTCGTTACCCGTCCACTTATGCCACTCATGCAGAGGCGGCCCCTTCTGCGAGGCATAAATGCGAATGGCGAGCAGCACCAACAGCACTACCCCGAGTATCAACGCTACTTTCCTGGCAATAATCATCAGACGCGCGCTGATGCGCCACGGCAGGTTAGCCATGCCGGTGTTCCTTTCCTTTATTACGATGCCTCTATCTTAACAAATATGCTGCGGTCTGCGCCGAAGCCATAAAAAAACCGCCACTTACGCGGCGGTTATAAAATGCGTTATCCGGATCAGATTTGCGCCATACCGCCGTCCACGAACAGCTCGACGGCGTTGATAAAGCTTGCGGCATCCGAGGCTAAAAACGCCACCGCTTTACCCACTTCCTGAGGCTGGCCCAGACGACCCAACGGCACCTGGGCCGCCAGCGCGTCGTACAATCCCTGGCGATGCTCTTCCGGCACTAAATCCCCCAGGCCCGGCGTTTTGACGGGGCCCGGGCTTACCACGTTCACGCGGATCCCACGGCCTTGCAGATCCAGCGCCCAGGAGCGGGCAAAGTTTCTTACCGCCGCCTTGCTGGCGCTGTACACGCTGAAGTTTGCCGTCCCTTTAACAGAGACCGTCGAGCCGGTCAGAATAATGGACGACCCGCTCGAGAGCAGAGGCAGCGCCTTTTGCACGGTAAATAGCACGCCGCGAACGTTTGTGCCAAAGATGCGGTCAAACTGCTCTTCGGTAATGGCCCCGATCGGCAGCATGTCACCGCCGCCAGCGTTAGCAAACAGAATGTCCAGACGCCCTTCTTCTTTTGCAATCTGCGCGTAGACCCGATCGAGGTCGGAGAGTTTAGACACATCCGCGCGGATACCGACCGCCGATGGCCCAATGCTGTTCACTGCGGCGTCCAGCTCAGCCTGACGGCGTCCGGTAATGTATACCTTCGCGCCCTGCACGGCCAGCTCTTGCGCGGTGGCCAGACCGATACCCGTACTCCCGCCGGTGACCAGAGCAATTTTTTCTGAAAGCGTTGTGTTGTTCATGTTCTTTACCTTCTGTTACGTGGTTTTAGATGCCAGCAAAAACGGTTGAAGGGGCTTTCGCTTGCGTTGAACATACTGTAGCGTTGGCTCGATTAGTGAAAAACCAGCAAAAATGAAAATGACTATTCCCTCAGGGAAATAATCAGGAGGCAACGTGGATCGGCTAATGGCAATGCGGGCGTTTACGCGGGTGGCAGAAACCGGGAGCTTTACCCGGGCGGCGGATTCACTGAACATGCCCATCGCGACGTTGAGCAAGCTGGTGAAATCCCTGGAGGCGCATCTGGAGGTGCGCCTGCTGCACCGCACCACGCGACGGGTAGTGACCACGCCCGAAGGCGAAGCCTATTATGAGAAAGCCCTGCGGGTGCTCATCGACATTGAAGATATCGACGCCTCGTTTCGCGTGACCAGCGGCACGCCGAAGGGCCACTTGCGCATTGACGTGGGCGGCTCCACGGCGCGGGATGTGTTAATCCCCCTGCTGCCGGACTTTATGCAGCGCTATCCCGATATCCGCATCGATCTGGGCGTTGCCGACCGGCCCGTTGATCTGATAAGCGGCAACGTAGACTGCGTGATCCGCGGCGGCCCGCTCACTGACTCAAGCCTCATCGCCCGCCATATTGGTGACGCAGAAATGGTGACCTGCGCCTCGCCGGGCTATCTGAAGGCCTACGGCGTTCCGGCGTACCCTGACGAGCTGCGTAACGGGCACCGGCTAATCAGTTACCTCTCACCGGTAACGGGCCGACCGTTTCCCTTCCGCTTTCGGGAGAATGGCCAAACGCGCGAGATCGGCGTGCCGCACTATCTGGGGGTTAATGAAAGCAATGCCCATCTTGCCGCTTCTGTGGCGGGCCTGGGTATCATTCAGACGTTCTGCTATTCGGTGAAGCCGCATGTCAATGACGGGACGATGACGGAGATCCTTAAGGCATGGCGCCCGGCAGCCTATCCGTTTCACGTGGTTTATCCGCAAAACCGGCATCTGACGCATCGTTTGAGGGTGTTTATAGCGTGGCTGGCCGAGGTATTTCCTGCGGCATTGAAGGGGAAGCCGGGCGAGTGCCCGGCTTAACGGCTTAATTCAGGGTGTAGTCGAGGGTGATTTCAGCTTTCAGCAACTGCGACACCGGACAACCGGCTTTCGCCTTCTGAATGATGCCGTCAAACTGCTGCGGATCGATACCCGGCACCGTCACTTTGCTTTGCAGCGCCACTTTAGTGATGGCAAAACCACCGTCGTTTTTGTCCAGCGAGACATCGGCGGTAGTGTCGATGGAATCCGCGGTATAGCCCGCCTCACCCAGCATCAGGGACAGCGCCATCGAGAAACAGGCCGCGTGCGCCGCGCCAATCAGCTCTTCCGGGTTAGTACCCTTCGCCCCTTCGAAGCGGGTGTTGAAGCCGTAAGGCTGTTGATTCAGGACGCCGCTCTCGGTAGAAACCGTCCCTTTGCCGTGTTTAATGTCGCCAGACCAGTGTGCCGAACCGTGCTTATGAATAGTCATTATTGCTCTCCTTTTGGCTTACAAAGGATTAAGTATAGTCCGCTGGTCTGAGGCGATAAGGAAGACGGAACATTCCTGGCGAATCGCTGGCGTATTCATCAGCCCAGATGACCAGCAAGCTCATCCAGAAACATCCTGATTGAGGCCGGTTGATAGTCCCGTGACTGGTAAATGCCGTAAATCGCCAGCGATTTTGGAATGAGCGAGGGCAAAACGGGAACCAGCAGCCCCTGCTCCAGCGCGGAACGGGCCTCCTGCTCCGGGAGCATCACAATACCGCAATGCTGAATAGCGGCATCCATCAGCAGTGAAGACATGCTCGCGCTCAGATTTCCGCTCACCGCCACGCTCAGGCTCTCGCCTTCAGGCGTGATGAAGCGCCAGGACTGCCCGGCAAAAAAGCTGTAGTGCAGACAGTTGTGCTGTGCCAGATCTTCCACGCGTTCTGGGGTGCCCCGGGTAGCAAGATACTGCGGCGAGGCGCAGAGGACCGAGTGGCACTCCCCAAGCCTGCGGGCAATCATCCCCGGCTCCGGGTTATCGGTGATGCGGACAGCGACGTCGATACGCTCCCCGACCAGGCTTACCGGATGATTATTCACGTCCAGCTCGATCCTGAGCTGCGGGTAGCGCGACAGCAATCCCGGCAGCACCGGGGCGATGATCTGGATAGCGGTAAAATGGGCGCAGGCGACCCTCAGCGTGCCCGAGGGCAATTCGCTCGCGGACTGTCCTTCTATCTCCTGAGAGAGCTGCGAGAGCGAGCGTGTTTTCAGCAATACCTTTTCCCCGGCGGCGGTCAGCGTCAGCTTGCGCGTCGAGCGGTTAACCAGCCGGGTTCCGGCCCACTTCTCCATCTGTTCCAGATAGCGGCTGACCATCGGGCGGGAAATGCCCAGCGAGCGCGAGGCGGCGCTTAAACTTCCCAGTTCACATATCCGGTTATAGACCTGTGCAGCAATAACGCGATCCATGTCTGACTCCATTTGCTCGATTTATGAAACTAAGCATGTCTTGTTTCAGGAATTCTGGCAAATCTCGATATCCGTACAATAGAGACTTTCCCGAACTAATGAGAATTGATGATGAAGCTGACCCGCCTTGCTCTCCTGACCGCCCTTTTCACTCCGGCCGTGTTCGCCGCCCCGTTAACCGTGGATACCTATAACCCGCAGGAAAAAGGCATTTTTGCGGTCTCCTCAACGCTGGTCTCCGGCCCGACGGAAGCGGTCTTGTTCGACGCGCAGTTCAGCGTGAAGGACGGTGAAGCGCTGGTTGAGAAAATCCGCAAAAGCGGTAAGACGCTCAATAAGATTGTGATCACCTCCGGCGATCCGGATTTCTATTTCGGCCTGCAACCGCTGGTGAAGGCGTTTCCGAATGCCAAAGTCGTTGCCACCCAGAGCGTAGTTGATCACATCAAGGCCACCAAAGACGCCAAGCTCGCCTTTTGGGGGCCGCAGATGAAAGACGGCGCGCCGACAACGCTGGTGGTGCCGCAGGTTATCGCCTCAACGACCTTTATGATTGACGGTGAAAAGGTGGATATCGAGGCGCCGGAGAGCTACGCGGCTTACGTGTGGATCCCGTCGGCCAAAACCATTCTGGGGGGAACGGGCGTATCCTGGGGCATTCACCTGTGGACCGCCGATACGCAAACCAAAGCAAGTCGTCAGCAGTGGCAGCAGACGCTGGATTCAATGGCGGCCCATAAACCTGAGCGCGTGATCCCGGGTCATTATCTCGGCACGCCTCCGGCTGGCGCAGGCGCCATCGACTTCACCCGCCAGTATCTTCAGCAGTTCGAGGTGGCCCTGAATAAACACAAGGATTCAGCCAGCGTAATCGACACCATGAAAAAACAGTGGCCCAATCTGGCGGAAGTCAGCTCGCTGGAGTTAAGCGCCAAAGTGAATACCGGCGAAATGAAGTGGTAATAGCCTGAAATTCTCCTGCTATATTTAATTTTTTTATAGCAGGAGAAATATATGCAGTCGTCAGTCAGAGGAATTGATCATATTGGTCTAACGGTGCCAGACATTGAGCTTGCCACGCTGTTTTTTGAACAGGCTTTTGGCGCGAAGGTGTTATATCACTCGGTAGAGAGTGGGAACGATAATATTGACCATGACGCCCAGCAGCACACGCTGCGGTTATTTCCCGGCACCCGCGTTCACGCCATCCGGATGCTCGCCATGCCGCACGGCCCCGGCGTAGAACTCTTCGAAATGCACGGCCCCGAACAGGGTATGCCCGCCCGTGCCAGCGACTTCGGCTTGCAGCATTTTGCTGTTTACGTTGACGATTTCAATCAGGCGATATCCGCCTTCACCGCCGCCGGCGGCGAAATGTTTACCGAACCGAAACCGCTCACCTTCCCGGATGAAAAGGGTGAAGGCAATGCTTTCTGCTACGGACAAACGCCCTGGGGCAGTATTGTCGAATTAATCTCCTGGCCTTCCCCTATGCCTTATGAAAAAAAGACGAATTTACGTCGCTGGAAACCCTGAATTTAAAATTTGTGCTATGGAAAAATACTCTTTTTATTTCCAGGACGAATCTGAGCCACAACGAGAAAAATATTTGAGAGTCTGTTTATGAATTAGGTTTTTGGAAGCCGTAACACTAAACAGATAACGACACGGAGGCACCATGTTTACTTATTACCCGGCACACACTACCTCAGCACAACCTGAACTCGTTAACGCGATCGCACAGGGTCTGCACGCGGAACACGGTGCTGTGACTGAAGATGACATTTTGATGGAACTCACCCGTTGGCTGGAAGCCACAGACAATGACATCCTCAGTGACATCTACCAGCAGACCATTAACTACGTTGTGAGCGGGAAAAACGCATCGTTTTAAAAACCTGCTAAGCTGGATCTGCAACCTAAGGGGTTACATTTCGTCCGCATCTGCGGAGTTGTCCTTAAAACTATCAACAGGATTGAGGAGTACATATGAAATCAAACCGTCAGGCACGCCATATTCTGGGACTGAACTACAAGCTCTCTAACCAACGTAAAGTGGTGATCGAGGGCGACAGCGAAACGCAAATCGCACACGCCACCGGGCGCAAGCGCCACGCTGGCCAGTAAGTCCCCGCACGAAATCGACAACCCACCGGCAAAACCGGTGGGTTTTTTTTATGTGTTGAGGTAATTGGTATTCAGCTCCTCTATAATATCGCCCGACCCCACCCCGCAGTACAGGCCAGAAAGATGACAACCGCCGCGTCAGGGACGGATCTTCAAAAAAGAGTGAGTGACATGGACAACAAACTGAAAAAACATCGTTCCCTATATATTCCGTACGCCGGACCCGTTCTGCTTGAATTCCCCTTGCTCAACAAAGGCAGCGCCTTCAGTATGGAAGAGCGCAGCAGCTTCAACCTGCTGGGACTGTTGCCAGAAGTGGTTGAAACTATCGAAGAACAAGCTGAACGTGCCTGGATCCAGTACCAGGGCTTCAAAACCGAGATCGACAAGCACATCTACCTGCGCAACATTCAGGACACCAACGAAACCCTCTTCTACCGCCTCGTGCAAAACCATCTTGAAGAGATGATGCCGGTAATCTACACCCCGACGGTGGGCGCGGCCTGTGAACGTTTCTCCGAGATCTACCGCCGCTCCCGTGGGGTGTTTATCTCCTATCAGAACCGTCACAACATGGACGACATTCTGCAAAACGTGCCGAACCACAACATCAAGGTGATTGTGGTGACCGACGGTGAACGTATTCTGGGCCTCGGCGACCAGGGCATCGGCGGCATGGGGATCCCAATCGGTAAACTGTCGCTCTATACCGCGTGCGGCGGCATCAGCCCGGCCTATACCCTGCCGGTGGTGCTGGATGTCGGCACCAATAACCAGCAGTTGCTGAACGATCCTCTTTATATGGGCTGGCGTCACCCGCGTATTACCGACGACGAGTATTACCAGTTTGTTGATGATTTCATCCAGGCCGTGAAGCACCGCTGGCCGGACGTGCTGTTGCAGTTCGAAGATTTTGCGCAGAAAAACGCAATGCCGCTGCTTAACCGCTACCGCGATGAGATCTGCTCCTTTAACGACGATATTCAGGGCACCGCCGCCGTGACCGTGGGTACGCTGATTGCCGCCAGCCGCGCGGCGGGCAGCCAGCTCAGCTATCAGAAAATCGTCTTCCTCGGCGCGGGCTCGGCGGGCTGCGGCATTGCCGAGCAGATCATCGCGCAGACCCAGCGCGAAGGATTAAGCGAAGAGCTGGCCCGCTCCCGCGTCTATATGGTCGATCGCTTCGGCCTGCTGACCGACGGAATGCCGAATCTGCTGCCGTTCCAGACCAAACTGGTGCAGAAACGCGAAACCCTGAAAAACTGGGATACCGATAACGAAGTGCTCTCCCTGCTGGACGTGGTGCGCAACGTGAAGCCGGATATTCTGATCGGCGTGTCTGGCCAGACCGGGCTCTTCACCGAAGAGATCATCCGCGAGATGCACAAGTACTGCGAACGCCCTATCGTCATGCCGCTGTCTAACCCGACCTCCCGCGTCGAAGCCACCCCGCAGGACATCATCGCCTGGACCGAAGGTAACGCGCTGGTCGCCACCGGCAGCCCGTTCGAACCGGTACTGTGGAAAGACAAGCTCTACCCGATTGCCCAGTGCAATAACTCCTACATCTTCCCGGGGATTGGTCTGGGCGTTATCGCCTCCGGCGCGTCGCGCATTACCGACGAAATGCTGATGTCTGCCAGTGAAACGCTGGCCGGTTACTCGCCGCTGGTTAACAACGGTGAAGGGCTGGTGCTGCCGGAGCTGAAAGATATCCAGAAGGTCTCCCGCGCGATCGCCTTCGCGGTGGGTAAGATGGCCCAGCAGCAGGGCGTGGCGGTGAATACTTCTGCCGATGCGTTGCAGCAGGCTATCGACGATAACTACTGGATGCCGGAGTACCGGAGCTATCGCAGGACGTCGATTTAAGGCATCGGAGTCGCTTTAACATTTCCCTCTCCCCTTTGGGGAGAGGGTTAGGGTGAGGGGAACATACGGCTCTGGTGGTCATTCCGTTCACCTTACGTTCCTTGCTTCTCTTTCACCACACTACTTGTGAACGTGTCAGGGTGGTTCACCGCCACCACCCTGACCACCCGGGCTCCCGGCAAGAAAATCGTCGCTTCGCGATTCCCTCAGCTTATTCCTTCAGGCTATCGGGTCGGGCACCAGCCTGCATCCATGCAGGCTATGCCCTCTCGGCGCGTCCATGCGCCTCGCCCCGGCATTACGGAAACGCTTCGGCGATTTACAGCCGGACCAGGGTGCCCGTAGCTGGCATTCGAATCGCTGTAACCATTCCCTCTCCCTGTGGGAGAGGGTCAGGGTGAGGGCATCAGACCGCACCCTCTAGCCAAATCCCCTTTCTCCCGCTACACTGCACTCATTCATCAACCTACTGAATATATAAGGAGGCCAATTATGCTGTACTGTGAAATTTTCAATGTTTCACATACATTTGGTGATCGCACCAGCTCAAGCGTTATCGGTATCGTGCTGCGATAACTTCTGCTTGAGCGAAGACACCAACCCCTGAATCCCTTCTCTCGGGCTTACTGAGTTATCGTCAGCGATGTTTGACGAGGCATAAACATGCCTGTAACTCTTGGGTAAGCAACAAATGAGCACTTTACTCACTGCACAATCTTTACGCGTTGATACGGCGTTTGGCACGCTCTTCGACTCACTCTCCTTTACGCTGAAAAAAGGCGACCGCATTGGTCTGCTGGGCGATAACGGCTGCGGCAAAAGTACGCTGTTGAAGATCCTCGACGGCACCGACTCTCCCGCTGCCGGAACGGTGGCCCTGGCCGGGCACTGCCTCATGGCGCGCGTTGAGCAACATCTGCCGGATGCGATTTATTCGCTCACCATGCTGGACGCGGTGCTGGCACAGCTGCCGCAGGGCGAACGCGAAAGCCTGCGCTGGAAAGCCGAAACGCTGCTGGCGAGCATGGGCTTTACCCCGCAGGATATGGCACTGCAATCGGCGACCCTCAGCGGTGGGCAGCACACCCGCCTGCTGCTGGCGCGGGCGTTGATTAGCGAGCCGGACCTGCTTCTGCTCGATGAACCCAGCAACCACCTCGACCTGCCGACCATGCTCTGGCTGGAGCAGTTTTTACAGAACTGGTCCGGCAGCTTTGTGCTGGTCTCCCATGACCGGCAGCTGCTTGATGCGGTTACCAACGGCAGCTGGATCCTTCGCGATAAAACGCTGCACTACTTTGCGCTGCCCTGCACGGAAGCTCGTCGGGCGCTGGTCGCGAGAGATGAAAGCGACGCGCAGCGCCATAAGGCGGAGCAAAAAGAGATCGACCGCGTCGCCGCCAGCGCCAAACGGCTGGCCACCTGGGGCAAGGTCTACGACAACGAAGATCTGGCGCGTAAGGCTAAACAGATGGAAAAGCAGGTTGAACGGCTGAAAGAGAGCCAGACCGAGCTGACCGCGGGCAGCCAGTGGACGTTAACCCTGCGTGGAGATGCCCTTCGCGCCGACCGTCTGCTGGAGATGGACACCCTCGACGTCCCTCCGGCGCCGGGCCTGCCCGCGCTGTTTAGCGTGGAGATCGCGCGCATCAAAAGCGGCGACCGGGTGGCGATCGTCGGGCGTAACGGCTGCGGTAAATCCTCGCTGATGAAGCTTATCTGGCGACAGTTTACCGGCGGGCAGCCGTCAGACGCGCTGAAAATTCATCCGCGCGTTGCGATGGGCTATTACGACCAGACGCTCCACCAGCTGCCGGACGAGGCGTCGCTCCTGGACGCGTTAGAGCCCTTCGCGCCTGCCCCGCAGGATCGTAAGATGGCGCTGATTAGCGCCGGATTCCCCTGGGCGCGCCACGGGCAAAAGGTCAATACCCTCAGCGGCGGCGAGCGCTCTCGCCTGCTGTTTGTCGGGTTGACGCTTGCCCGCTACAGCCTGCTGATGCTTGATGAACCGACCAACCATCTGGACATGGAAGGCAAAGAGGCGCTGGCAGAAACCCTCCAGCAGTTTGAGGGGGGCGTGCTGCTGGTGAGCCACGATCGTCAGCTAATAAGCCAAAGCTGCAATCGCTTCTGGCTGATTGAAGATGGTCGTCTTAGCGAATGGCATGACGCTGACGCGGTGTTCGAACGCCTGCGTGAACGCACAGGGCTGACGCCGTCGGCAGAGGCTGAACCCACCGTTCAGGAACAGCCGTCGCCGTATGACGATTTGCTGGAACGGCTGGTCACGCTGGAAACGCTGCTGGAAGAGGATTTAGCGCGTAAGCCGAAGCACCAAAAGCCGCAGCTTCAGGCGCAGTGGCGTAAAGAGATCGCGTCGCTGGAAGCTCAGCTGTAATTCTGCGCCCGGCGGTAGCCTCGCCGGGCCAGTTTTTTACTGCGGGTTTTTCGCTTTCCAGGCATCCCATGCCTGTTTAATTTCCCCTTTTGCCGCGGCGGCGTCGTTAAAGCCGCTCAGCTCCACCTTCTTGCGCCCTTCCGGCAGCTGCTTATACACGCGGAAAAACGATTCCAGACGCTGCACTTCGATCTTCGGCAGATCGCTCAATTCTTTAATATCGTCATAGGTCGGGTCAATTTTGCTGGCCGGAACCGCCACGATTTTGTCGTCTTTCTCGCCGCCGTCGACCATTTTCAGCACGCCGATAGCGCGCAGCTTGATCAGCGTGCCGGGTGCCATCGGCGCGCGGGTGTAGAAAATCACGTCCAGCGGATCGCCATCCCCGGCCAGCGACTGGGTCAGCGAGCCATAGTTAGCGGGATACGCCACCGGCATCGACTGGAAACGGTCTGCCACGATAAACCCGGTTTTCGCATCGGTTTCATATTTAATGATCCCGCCTGCCGGAATTTCGGTCACGGCGTAGAACTCTTCCGGATTATTGTCCGGCTGAGGAAATTCAAGGATGTTTTGCGCCTGTACGGAAGCGGACAGCAGGACGCTGATTGCGATAAGTTTTTTCACCAGAAGCATGTCTTTTTAACTCTGCGGTTATCAGGAAGCCAACACGTTACGTTCGCTGTATGACAGAACCATGACGCTTTTTTTGCAGTTTTTCTGTCCTACCATTTATGAGTGGATCGCTTTGTTCTTAATCTGAAATCGTATGAATTTATGACAATGTGTTGCGCCCGCCTTGCAATACCGTGC
Organism: Enterobacter sp. 186315; assembly: GCF_053290175.1. Lineage (NCBI taxonomy): Bacteria > Pseudomonadati > Pseudomonadota > Gammaproteobacteria > Enterobacterales > Enterobacteriaceae > Enterobacter > Enterobacter sp. 186315. The sequence goes on from NZ_JBPTTK010000001.1 coordinate 452,939, forward strand.
CATTCTCTTAATCCTTAGGAAGTACTTCCCCTGCTATGCAGATTCTCATCATGAACAAGGAGAAACATATGAAGGCTGCTGTTGTTACCCAGGATCACCAGGTTAACGTGACTGAAAAAACCCTCCGCCCACTCAAGCATGGCGAAGCCCTGCTGAAAATGGAGTGCTGCGGCGTGTGCCATACCGATCTTCACGTGAAGAACGGTGATTTCGGCGATAAAACCGGCGTGATCCTCGGTCATGAAGGGATTGGTATCGTCAAAGAGATCGGCCCGGGGGTGCAGTCGCTGAAGGTGGGCGATCGGGCAAGCGTGGCATGGTTCTTTGAAGGCTGCGGTCACTGTGAATACTGTAACTCCGGCAACGAAACCCTGTGCCGCGACGTGAAAAACGCGGGCTATTCCGTTGACGGCGGCATGGCGCAAGAGTGCATCGTCACCGCCGATTACGCGGTGAAAGTGCCGGACGGGCTTGACTCTGCGGCGGCCAGCAGCATCACCTGTGCCGGGGTCACCACCTACAAAGCGGTAAAAGTTTCCGGTATTAAACCGGGCCAGTGGATTGCGATTTACGGTCTGGGTGGTCTGGGCAACCTCGCGCTGCAATACGCTAAAAACGTCTTTAACGCCAAAGTCATCGCCCTTGACGTTAACGACGAACAGCTGAAGCTGGCGGCAAGCATGGGTGCGGATTTAACCATCAACTCCCGCAGCGAAGATGCCGCTAAAATTGTGCAGGAAAAAACCGGCGGCGCCCATGCTGCTGTCGTCACCGCCGTCGCAAAAGCCGCATTCAACTCGGCGGTAGACGCCGTTCGCGCCGGTGGCCGCGTGGTGGCAGTTGGCCTGCCGCCGGAAGCGATGAGCCTGGATATTCCGCGTCTGGTGCTGGACGGTATTCAGGTAGTCGGTTCGCTGGTCGGCACCCGTCAGGATCTGATCGAAGCCTTCCAGTTTGCGGCTGAAGGCAAAGTGGTGCCGAAAGTGACCATGCGTCCGCTGGAAGACATCAACGCCATCTTTAAAGAGATGGAACAGGGGCAAATCCGTGGCCGTATGGTGATCGATTTACGCTCGTAAGCCCGTAGCCGGGGGAGCATTGCGCCTGCCCCGGCTTTCCGCTACGACGACCGCCTGTCGGCAATCCACTCCTGCACTTCAATCTGAAACGTATCCGGTGCTTTGCGATACATCTTGCGCGCCAAATCCAGAATGGTATGACGTGATAGCTCCTCTTCCATCCGCTGCTGGGCGCTGTCCATCACGGATCGCACGCCGCACGGACCATCGCACACCCAGGCGGGAGGGGTTTCATCAAATACCGCCAGCCGCTGACGCACCTCGCGGCACTCAAACATACTCTTTTCGCCGTCAATAGCCTGGGCCACATCCAGCACGGAGATCAGCTCCGCAGGGCGCGCGAGCCTGAATCCCCCGCCCTTGCCCTCGGTGCTACTCACCAGCCCCGCGCGGGACAAACGGGTGAAGATCTTGCCCAGATAGTCATAAGGCACCCCCTGTAAGGCGGCCATCTCTCTAACGCTCATCTCACGCTCGTTGCCTTTTGCATCCACCATGCACATCAGGCTGTGGATGCCGTATTCCACGCCGGAACTGTAAAAAGCCATAGGTAACTCCGAAGCCATTAATCCGGGTCATTATAGCGGCGTTTGGTAGTGCTAAACCATCGCCCCGCAGCTCTAAATTTTAATGCTATGAAAATTCTGGATATTCATTTTTAACTCAGAAAGAAGTTGTCGCAGTTAACTGCGACAAGTATAGTTGCAGTTATGTCAGACACAGCGCCTGACGATCACAAGGATCGAAGATGAAGAAGCAGATTTTAATTGTAGGCAGTGGGTTTTCCGGAATGTGGGCAGCAATCAGCGCGGCCCGGCTGGCCGATCTGGAAAAAAGTCATGAGCTGAGCATTACCGTGCTGGCACCCGTTCCGGAGCTGCGCGTTCGTCCGCGCTTTTATGAAGAGAACGTCTCCACGCTGGTGGCGCCGCTGGGCGACCTGTTTGCCGAACTGGGTATTAACTTTATTGCCGGTAGCGCTGAGCGTATTGATTCGACTGAGAATACCGTCTGGTATCGGGATGCCGAAGGCGCCACGAAACAGGCCGCGTTTGATCGTCTGGTGCTGGCAACCGGCAGCCAGATGCGTCGCCCTACCGTTGCGGGTCTTGCGGAGTACGCTTTTGATATCGACCAGTTTGGATCCGCTGAGGTTTTCGAGAAACACCTTGATTCGCTGGTAGCGCGCCCGTCTACGGCGGCACGCAACACCGTGGTGGTGTGCGGCGGCGGTTTTACCGGGATTGAGCTGGCGACCGAGCTACCGGCTCGTCTTCGCGCCCGCTTTGGTGAAGATACGCAGACAAAAGTTATCGTAGTTGAGCGCGGTGCGTTGATGGGCGGACGTTACAGCGAAGCCCTGCGCAATACTATTGCAGAGGCCAGCAGCGAACTTGGCGTTGAATGGCGTCTGAATAGTGAAGTTGAAGCGATTGACGCGGAAGGAGTGACGCTGAAAAACGGTGAACGGATTGCCGCCTCGACCGTTGTCTGGACCGCTGGCGTGGAGGCTCACCCGTTGAGCCAGCAGATTGACGGCGAACGGGATAACCAGGGGCGCTTGAAGGTCACTGAAAGCCTCAGCGTTCCGGCCCATCCGCATATTTACGCGACCGGAGATATGGCCCACGCCAAAACCGACGACCGGGGTAACACCGCGCTGATGACCTGCCAGCACGCTATTCAGCTTGGCAAATTTGCCGGACACAACGCGGCGGCCAGCCTGCTGAACGTTGAACCTTATCCTTATCGTCAGGTGAATTATGTAACCTGTCTGGATTTAGGCGCCTGGGGTGCGGTTTATACGGAGGGCTGGGATCAGGTCGTTAAATCCGTGCGGGATGAAGCCAAGAAGATCAAGATTGCCATCACTCACGAGCTTATCTATCCTCCTGCCGCCGATAAATCCGTGGCCTTTGCCGCTGCCGATCCGTTAGCGAAATTCGTTTAACTCCCCGCCTGCGCCCCCTGACGGGGCGCTTTTATAGCCATTTTCCGGCAATCCTTATCATAATTCCTTTGTTCCCTTGTTTTCCCCCGCGCCCGATGATGAATCCGACGCTAACAAGAAGATAACAAAGGAATTCACCATGCAAACCCCATTTCGTCTGCCGCTGCTGACGGCGCTTATTCTGACGACAACCGCAGCCTGGTCCGCTGATGCGCCTGTCAAAGGCGGCACGCTGATTTATCTGGAGCAACAGGCGCACACGAACCTCTATCCGCCCGCCGGCGGCTTCTACCCGAACGGCGGCATCCTGAACCAAATCACCGACAAGCTGACCTGGCAGAACCCAAAGACGCTGGAGGTTGAACCCTGGGTGGCAGAAAGCTGGACCACCAACGCCGATAAAACCGAATACACCTTTAAAATTCGCCCCGGGATCACCTTCTCCGACGGCACGCCGCTGGACGCCAGCGCCGTGGCGAAAAACTTTGATACCTACGGTTTGGGCAACAAGGCGCAGCGCCTGCCGGTGTCCGAAGTGATCAATAACTACGACCGCAGCGAAGTGGTCGACCCGCTGACCGTGAAGTTCTACTTCAAAAAACCGTCGCCGGGGTTCCTGCAAGGCACCGCCACGATTGGCTCAGGCCTGGTGTCGCTCAGCACCCTGAAGCGCAACTTTGAACAGCTGGGGGATGCCCGCCATATCATCGGCTCCGGCCCGTTTGTGGTGAAGGACGAGAAGCTCGGCCGCGAAGTGACGCTCGAAGCCCGCAAAGACTACCGCTGGGGGCCTAAAAATCTGGCGCAGCAGGGGCCGGCCAATCTGGACGGGATCAAGTTTATCGTGACCCAGGAGGACAGCGTGCGCGTCGGCGCCCTGCTGGCGGGTCAGGCGGATTTTATTCGTCAGGTGCAGGCCTATGACGAAAAGCAGGCGACAAACCAGGGTTACAAAATCTACGCCGCTCCGACGCGCGGCGTGAATGACAGCATCAGCTTCCGTCCGGATAACCCGCTGGTCGCCGACGTTCGGGTTCGTCAGGCGCTGCTGCACGCCACCAATGCAAAACAGGTGGTTGAGACCCTCTTCTCGGCCAACTATCCGCAGGCGAAGTCGGTGATTGCCGATTCCGCAGCAGGCTTTGTCGATCTCAGCGACAAGCTGACCTTTGACCCGGCAAAAGCCAACCAGCTGCTGGACGAGGCGGGCTGGAAAGCGGGCGGCGACGGGATCCGCGCCAAAGACGGCCAGCGGCTGGCGCTGACGGTGTATGAATCCCTGCCGCAGCCGCAAAACAAAGAGGTGCTGCAACTGGTTGCCCAGCAGTGGCGTCAGGTGGGCGTGGCGCTGAGCGTAAAAGCCGGCGACGCGGGCAGCCGCACGCTGGATAACCTTGACCCGCTGAAAACGCCGCTAACCGTCTCCGAAGTGGGCCGCGCCGATCCGGACGTGGTGAAAAGCATGTTCTACCCCGCTAATCGCGACGCGCTGCTGCAAAAAGGCGGCTCCAGCGACAAGGTCAAAAACTTCCGCGACGACAAGCTGAACGCGCTGCTGGTCGATATCTCCGCCGAGGTCGATCCGCAAAAACGCCTGCAACTGAGCGGCGATGCCCAGCGCTATCTGCTGGATAACGCCTACGTCATTCCGATTTTCGAGGAGCCGCAGGTCTTTGCCGGCGCCCCGTGGCTGAAAGGCGTGAGTTTTGAAGCGGTAGGCCGCCCGTCGTTCTACGGCGCGTGGATTGAGAAACACTGAGGAGCCGACGATGCGCCACGCACTTCTTCAACGTTTTGGGCACGGGCTGCTGGTGCTGTGGGCCGCCTTTACCCTCTCGTTCGTGTTGCTCCAGGTGCTGCCAGGCGACACGGTGCTGATTAAATTTCAGAACCCGGATCTGGGCTTAAGCCCGGCGCAAATCGAGGAGATGCGCGTGGCCTACGGCGCGGACAGCCCGCTGTGGCAGCAGTACGCCCACACGCTGCTGGAGATGCTGCGCGGGGATTTCGGCTATTCGTTGCAGGCAGGCGTGCCGGTCAGCGAGCTGATTGCCAGCAACCTGCCGGATACCCTGAGCCTTGCCCTGCCCGCGTTTGTACTCGCGGTCCTGCTGGCGTTTGCGCTAGCCTTCGCGTCGCGTCTGCCGGGCCTGCGCTGGCTGAGTAATGCCCTCCAGTCGCTGCCGGTCCTGTTTATCTCCCTGCCGACGTTCTGGCTGGGCATTGCCCTGATCCAGCTATTTTCTTTTCAGCTACGGCTAATCCCGGTGATTAACCCGACGCCGCTACAGGGGCTGATCCTGCCGATCGTGACCGTCGCCATCCCGATCTCCGCCCCGCTGGCGCAAATCCTGATGCGCAGCCTGGACCAGGTGGCGACGCAGCCGTTTGTTGCCGTTGCCCGGGCCAAAGGGCTGAGTGAAACCGCCGTGCTGTGGCGTCACGTGACGGGCAACGCCCTGCTGCCGGTGCTCAATATTGCCGGGCTGCTGCTGGGCGAGCTGATTGCCGGAGCGCTGATCACCGAAACCGTCTTTGGCCGCAGCGGGCTCGGACAGCTGACCCAGCAGGCGGTGAATAACCAGGATATTGCCGTGCTTCAGGCGGTGGTGATGATTTCCGCCCTCGGTTTTGTCCTGATTAATCTGCTGGTGGATCTGCTGATGCCGCTGCTGGATCCCCGTCTGCAACCCCTTTCCGGAGGTGCATCATGAGCCTTGTTGATTACGCAGCCGCCGCGCGAAAACGCGTCCCCACCTGGCACGGCGTCGACTGGCAGCCCGGACTGTGGCTGGCATGGGCGGTGATGACTATCGCTCTTTTTGCCGCCGTCGCGCCCGGCCTGCTAACCCACTACAGCCCGATTGAGGGCATCGCGGGGGCACAGCGCCTGGCGCCGCAGGCCGGCCACTGGCTCGGCACGGATCAGCTTGGCCGCGATGTTTACGCGCGTATCGTTTATGGCGCCTCCCACTCCCTGAGCGCGGCGCTGGCCGCCATCACGATGGGTCTGCTGGTGGGTACCGGTTTAGGCGTGGTTGCCGGGGCGTTCGCCGGACGCGTCGAGTCTCTGCTGATGCGTTTTGTCGACGTGCTGCTGTCCATCCCGTCCCTGCTGCTCTCGCTGACGGTGATTATTCTGCTCGGCTTTGGCACCGTTAACGCCGCGATTGCCGTCGGCGTAGCCTCCATTGCCAGCTTCGCCCGCCTCGCGCGCGGTGAAGTGGTGCGCATCCGCCATACGGATTATGTCGAAGCGGCGTACGGCAGCGGCGGGACCTTCTTCGCGGTGCTGTGGCGACACATCCTGCCCAACGCCTTAACCGCCGTGCTCGCCTTCGCCACGCTCCAGTTTGGTCAGGCCATCCTGGCGCTCTCCACGCTGAGCTTTCTCGGCTACGGCACTCCGCCGCCCGTGCCGGAATGGGGCCTGTTGATTGCCGAAGGCCGTAACTATCTCTCTACCGCCTGGTGGTTAACCACCTTCCCCGGCCTGGCCGTCATCGCCGTGGTGCTGGCAACCAACCGTATCAGCCAACAGTTCAGCGGAGGCCTGAAATGACCGTACTCTCGGTAGAAAACCTGACCATCAGCTACCGCACCGCGCGCCAGTGGCGGGAGGTGGTGCATAGCGTCAGCTTCACGCTCGGGCGAGGAGAAATGCTGGCGTTTGTCGGCGAGTCCGGCTCCGGCAAAACCACCACGGCGCAGGCGATCATCGGTCTGCTGGCCGATAACGCCCGGCGCGATGCGGGAAAAATCATTCTCAACGGCGAGGAGATAAGCCAGTGGTCGGCTAAGCGTCTGGATACCCTTCGCGGCGCGCGGGTTAGCCTGGTTCCGCAGGATCCGGGTAATTCGCTCAACCCGGTAAAAACCATCGGCGCGCAGGTTGGCGAAATTATTCAGCTTCACCAAAAGGTCACGGCTCTCCAGCGCGACGAGCAGGTGCTTGCCCTGCTGACAAAGGTCGGCCTGAGCCACCCCGAACAGCGCATGAAGCAGTACCCACATCAGCTCTCCGGCGGCATGAAGCAGCGCGTGCTGATTGCCATCGCGATAGCCCTGCGCCCGGACGTCATCATTGCCGATGAGCCGACCAGCGCGCTGGACGTGACGGTGCAGAAACGCATTCTCGACCTGCTGGATATCCTTCGTCGCGAATCGGGGACCGCCGTCCTGTTTGTCACCCACGATCTGGCGCTGGCCGCACAGCGTGCGGACCGGCTGCTGGTTTTTCGCGATGGCGAAATTCAGGAGCAGGGAAACACCGCCGATATCGTCCGCACGCCGCAGCACGCCTACACCCGCCAGCTATTGAGCGATCTCCAGGGCCAGCGCCTGACCATCGCCCCTGTGGCCGGTCTGCCGCTTGCGTCACCGGCCATTCGCGCCCGCGACATCAGCAAACGGTTCTCGCTGGGCAAAGGCCACCAGCTTCAGGCGCTGGATCGTGTGACGTTTGACGTCAGGCGCGGCAGCACGCATGCGCTGGTCGGTGAATCCGGCTCCGGGAAAACCACCCTCGCCCGTATTTTGCTGGGGTTCGAACAGGCCGACAGCGGACAGGTCATTATTGACGATATTGATGCCACCACGCTCAGCCGCGAGGCACGTCGTCAGCTGCGCCAGAAGATCCAGTTTGTCTACCAGAACCCGTTTGCCTCTCTCGACCCGCGTCAGACGCTGTTTGACATCATCGAAGAGCCGCTGAAGAACTTTTCCCGCCTGCGCAAAGCGGAGCGTAAGGCCCGGGTGGAAACGGTCGTGCAGCGGGTTGCCCTGCCCGTCGAACTCCTTAGCCGCACCGCCCGGGAGCTCTCAGGCGGACAGCGCCAGCGCGTTGCCATCGCCCGGGCGCTGATCCTGGAGCCAACTATTCTGGTGCTGGACGAAGCCACCTCCGCGCTGGACGTCACCGTGCAGGCGCAGATCCTGGCTCTGCTTCAGCAGCTCCAGCAGCAGCTGGGGTTGACCTATCTCTTTATTACGCACGATCTCTCCACGGTTCGCCGGATCGCCCACAGCGTCACGGTGTTGCGCAGCGGTCAGGTGGTCGAGCACGGCGACGTCGGGACCTTGTTCGCCTCGCCGCAGAACGCCTATACCCGCGAGCTGATTGACGCCATTCCCCACTTTTCACCCGCTACGGAGGAGTTCGCATGACGCGAAAACGCCTGGGGTTTTTCACCCGCCTGCTGGACAACGCCGCGCCGAAAGAGCGCTATCGTCTGGCAACAGAACAGATCCGCCACGCCGAACGCCACGGCTTTGACAGCGCCTGGATTGCGCAGCACCACTTCCACGAAAGCGAAGGCGGGCTGCCGTCTCCGCTGCTGTTTCTGGCACACGTGGCCGCGCATACCGAAACCATCCGCCTGGGCACCGCCATCATTACCCTGCCGATGGAAAACCCGCTGCGCGTGGCGGAAGATGCCGCGGTGCTTGATTTACTCGCCGATGGACGTCTTGAAGTCGGGCTGGGGTCAGGCGGCACGCCCACCTCATTCCTGCCGTTCGGCCTGACGTTTGAGGCGCGCGCGAGCGCGTTTGCCGAGAACCTGCACGTGCTCCAGAGCGCCTGGCGCGGCGATTCGCTTGCCCACCCGGATAACCATTTATACCCTCCCGCACCGCAGCTGGCGGACCGCATCTGGATTGCCACCTTCTCCGTAGACGGTGCAGTGCGTGCGGCACAGGCCGGACATGGCTTAATGCTCTCCCGCACGCAGCCGCGCCCGGCGGACCGGCCGGATCTTACGCTCGATGAAATCCAGAACCCGATTGTGGATGCCTACCTAGAGGCGCTGCCGGCGGGCATCGCGCCGCGCATTCTCGCCTCCCGTACCGCGTTCGTCGCCGACAGCGATGACTATGCGCTGAAGGTGGCAACGCCGGGCCTGACGAAGCAGGCGCAGCAGCATCGCGCGGCCGGACACGCGGTTAAAGGTGACACCGTCACCGATTATCGCCGCCAGTTTGACGCCCATATCGGTTCGCCCGACACGGTACTGCGTTCACTGCACGCCGATTCCATTCTCAGGCGCGCCACGGATATTTCGTTCCAGGTCCATTCGGTCGAACCCACGCACCGCGACACGCTGCGCTCCATTGAGCTGATCGCCGAACACATCGCCCCCCACATACGTTGAGGAGACACCCATGTCATTAAGTCAGGACATTCTCGCCGAGCTGGCGGAAATTAAACCCGGTTCCCCTCTGGCAGAGGCGCGCGCCACGCGGGATGCCGCCACCCGCCACGCGCAGGGCAGCTATGAAATCCTCTTTAGCCAGCAGGATGATGATTTTGCACTCGACGAGCGTTTCGCCGTAGCGGCGAAAGTCGCCAGATGGCACAGCGCGGAGGCGCTGGCCGCGCACTACGCGGGGTTTGGCCTGGCCGACCCGACCTCAGACCGCCTGACCCCGGCGCTGAACTTCGCGCGCCTGCTGACGTTCTCCCCCGTCGAAGCGACGCCTCCCGCGTTAAAGGCTTTGACGCAGGCGGGATGGAGCAAGGAAGGCATTGTTACCCTGGCGCAGCTCGTCGCGTTTGTGAGCTTCCAGAGCCGGCTGATTGCCGGGCTACGGCTGCTGAACGACAGGCCCGTCGCCGCAAGCGATGCGCCAGTAGCCGCAGGATTCTGGCACACGGCCGCAACCACGGCCACCGGGAAGGCGGCTCCCGTCGCCTTCACCCAGCAGGAGCTGGGCTGGGAGCCGTGGCTGGCCGCCAAACCGCTGGCGGATTTCCGCGACGATGAGGTGGCGATTCTGGCGAAGTTTGGTCATACCGATTCCGACTATTTCCGACTGCTGGGGCGCAATCTGCCGGTGCTTGAACAGCGCACGCTGACCGATAAAGGGATTTTTTATACTCCTGGGGGACTGCCGCGCGCCGAGCGCGAGCTGGCCGCAACGGTCGCCAGTAAAATCAACGGCTGCATCTACTGCGCATCTGTCCATGCGCGTAAGGCCAGCCAGCTGTCAAAGGATGACGGCGCGGTAGAGGCGCTTCTGGCGGTGCGTCCGGGGCAATCCCTGAGCGAGGGGCAGTCTGCACGCTGGCAGGCGGAAATTAATTTTGCGGCAGCGCTGTCGGTTACGCCGCCAGCCGCCACGCCGCTGCACCTTGCCACGCTGGAAAAAGAGGGGCTCGATACCTTAGCGCAGCTTGACCTGGTGCAGTCCGCAGCGTTCTTCGCCTGGGCCAACCGTCTGATGCTGACCCTGGGAGAACCCTCTCTAGCCTGATCCGATCAGGCTAGCGCGCGAGCGTTGGCCTGATCTCTTTTGGCTTTCAGGTAGCCATACATCAGCAGCGAAGACATGGCCGAGAACGACAATATCGCCGCCGGTAACGTCACGTAGCTCCAGCTAAAGCCCAGCGTAATCATCATCCCACCAAAATAGGCCCCGATGGCGCTGCCGAGGTTAAACGCCACCTGCCCGCCCGCAGCCCCCAGCAGCTCGCCGCCTTTGGCGTTTTGCAGGAGCAAGATTTGCAGCGGCGCGGAGAGCGCAAACAGCCCGGCACAGCAGATAAAGCCCGTCACCAGTGAGGCGGTTTTGATCTCGCCGAAGGCAAAGAGCAGCAGCAACGCAGCCACAATCACCAGATCGGTCACGGCGGCGATGCGCAGCGGGCTATAGCGGCCCGATAACTTCCCGCTGAGCATATTGCCCAGCACCATTCCCAGCCCCATCAGCATCATGATCGCCGTCATCACCCCTTCGGAGAAGCCGGAAACGTTGACCATAAACGGCTTCACGAAGCTAAACCAAGCAAACACCCCGGCGTTACCGAACATGGTGGCGGCGAAGATCAGCCAGGGCTCAGGCTTTTTGAGGAAGTGAAACTGCTCGCTCAGGCGGGTTTCGGTCTTGTCGTAAATCTTAGGCACCCAGAGCAGGACCGAGAGGATCACCAGCGCATCGAAGACGGCAATCAGGAAGAAGGTGTAACGCCAGCTGTAGGTGTGGCCGAGCCAGGTGCCAAGCGGAACGCCGACCAGATTCGCGACGGTCATTCCGGCAATCATGCCCGCCACCGCCAGCGTCACTTTTCCCGGCGGGGCGATGCGGGAGAGGATAATCGCCCCCACGCCAAAAATAGCGCCATGCGGGAAACCGGAGATAAGACGCCCGACGGCGAGCCCGGTATAAGAGGTCGAAAAGGTAAAAATCGCGTTGCCGACGGCGCACATCGCCACCAGAAACAGCAGCGTGGTTTTAAGCGAGAATCGGCCCGAAAAGAGCGCAACAATCGGCGCGCCGATCACCACGCCGAACGCGTAAAACGAAATCATATTCCCGGCGGAGGGAATGGAGATCCCGGTATCCCGCGCCAGCTCCGTTAACACGCCCATAATGCCAAACTCGGCCATTCCCAGGCCGAACGTGCCAAGCGCCAACGAAAAAATTGTTTTTTTCATACCGCAACCACTGGTTAAAAATGTGCAACGGGCATTATTGAACAAACTGGTATGGTGAACCAGTTCAAATCGGCTTGCTGACAGGTTAATCCATTAATTCAGGTAGTTTACACTTCAGTGTACGGCCCTCTCTTTCGCGAGCGCACAACAAGAGGTGACACCCATGGTCAGTAAGAAGAAAGCCAGCGTCGTTGTTGATGTCGTTAAACATGTCCCGCTCAAAAACAAAGAGTATGAGAAAGCGCTGCGCCGCCTGCACGTTGAACTGGTTAAGCTCCAGCAATGGGTCGTGAGCAAAGGATTGAAGGTGTGTATCGTTTTTGAAGGACGCGACGGCGCAGGGAAAGGCGGAACCATTAAGGCGATCACCGAGCGCGTGAGCCCGCGCGTATTCCGCGTGGTCGCCCTGCCCGCGCCTACCGATAAAGAGAAAAGCCAGCTCTATTTCCAGCGCTACGTGCCCCATCTGCCCTCCGCCGGCGAGATCGTTATCTTTGACCGCAGCTGGTACAACCGGGCTGGCGTCGAGCGGGTAATGGGCTTTTGCACCGAGGAGCAGGTCGAGAAATTTCTCGACGGCACGCCGGTAATGGAAAAAGCGATGGTCGACGCGGGGATCGTTCTGCTCAAATACTGGCTGGAGGTGACGCCAAAAGAGCAGGAGCGCCGCCTGCGCGACCGTATTAACGATGGCCGCAAGACCTGGAAACTGTCGCCAATGGACATTAAGTCCTTCACGAAGTGGGATGAATACACCGTGGCGCGCGATGCCATGTTCGCCGCCACCGACACCGCCTGGGCGCCCTGGTTTGTCGCCCGGTCGGAAGATAAAAAACGGGTGCGGTTAAATATTATTTCGCACCTGCTGTCGCAAATTCCCTATAAAGATCTCCATATCGAGTCGGTGGAACTGCCGAAGCGTAAAATAGGTAAAGTGAAACCGTCGAAATATCCGTTCCGCTATATTTCCGAACCCTTTTAATTAAGTCGAGCCTCTTTGCAATAAAATGCAACGAGGCTGAATTTATTTATAGCGAATGGAATGGTGCTCGCATAATTGTGTTTGCCAGGCGAAGCGGTATTGTTTTTTGTTGGGGAGGGTTGATAATGCCCGCACCAACAAACAGGGAGAGAAAAATGAAAAGGAACACTGTGAAGCATGATCCCCGCCGCCATAGCGTTACCCCACCGCCAATCAAAGCTTCGGCCGCACCGCCACGCTTGCAGACCGAGGGCGACCGTGAGTTCATTCGGGCGATGAACGCGTTTGTCGAAAAAAACGGAACCATTACTGATGATGAGTTCTTCCGGGTGCTCTGATGCGTAAACAATTTGATGTTTACCGGAATCCCTCTATCGCGACGCGAGACAATCTGCCTTATTACATGATCGTTCAGGATGATTGTTATAACGATTTATCAACGCGCGTCATTATTCCCTTTATGAGGAATCATAAACTGCCGTTATGGCATAGCCATTTGGCACCTAAAATAAATATTGATTTTGAAACGTTACTTATTTATTCGCCGATGGTTACCAACCTTAATACGGCAAAGATTAGCAATAAAGATTATGTCTGTAATTTACGCGGGGCACGTCAGGATGTTATCGCGGCAATGGATTGTTTGCTGACGAACACCTGATACCCGGCATAGTCAAAAAACGCCGTCGACCCAGGCCGACGGCGCTAACCCTTACTTAATCCCTTCAGTGCTCTCTTTTTTCGCTTCCAGACGCTCAACGTCACGGTACCAGCGAGGATGGTGCTTCTGCGCCCAGCGGCGCGTCACCTTCCCTTCAATCATGCCTTTGATCGATCCTTTCACCCAGAAGGCCATATACATATGGATCAGGATGGCGTGAATCAAAATAATGGCCGACGTCGCGTGGATCAGCAGCGCGTAGCGAATGACCTGAATCGGGAAATAGTGCGCGAAATACGGACGCCAGATGATAACCCCGGTCACCAGCAGCACGAAAATCATGCTCATGATGGTCCAGAACATCATTTTTTGCCCGGCGTTGTATTTACCCACCTTCGCGACTTTATGCTCGTTGCCCTTCAGAACTTCGACAATCCCCTTCACCCACGGAATGTCCTGCCTGTCCGGGATGTTGTGATGCACGAAGCGCACGAACATAAACATCAGCACCACGAAAATCAGCACGCCGAAGAATGGGTGCAGAATGCGCCCCATCTGCGGGGTGCCGAAAGTTTCGGTCAGCCACTGTAGCGTCGGGAAGAAGAACGAAATCCCCGACACCGCCACCAGGAAGAAGCAGATCACTACCGTCCAGTGACAGGCGCGATCGATAAACTTCGTGCGCACAATCCATGACTTACTCATGATGCTCCTCCTCGTCGTCATCCACCTCTTTGTTTGGCCCGATACCGATGTAGTGATAAATCAACCCTGCGAAGGTGGCGATAAAGCCGGCCGCCGAGAGCGGTTTTAACGCCCCTTTCCACAGGTTGATGGAGGTATCAATCGCCGGATCTTTTGGCAGATTGTGGTACAGCTCCGGCTGGTCGTTGTGGTGCAGAACATACATCACGTGCGTGCCGCCCACGCCCTGCGGGTTATAGATGCCCGCATTTTCGTAGCCGCGCGCTTTCAGCTTGTCTACGCGCGCCTGGGCCACGTCCAGCATCTCTTTTTTGGTGCCGAAGTGAATGGCGCCGGTCGGACAGGTCTTCACGCAGGCTGGCTCCTGACCCACGCTGACGCGATCCACGCACAGGGTGCATTTATAGACCCGGTTATCCTCTTTATTGAGGCGCGGAATATTAAACGGACACCCGGCAATGCAGTAGCCGCAGCCGATGCAGTTGTCCTGCTGGAAGTCGACGATCCCGTTGGCGTACTGAATAATCGCCCCGGCGGACGGGCAGGCCTTCAGGCAGCCCGGATCCTCGCAGTGCATACAGCCGTCTTTGCGGATAAGCCATTCGAGCTTGCCGTTCTGGTCGGTTTCGCTAAAACGCATCACCGTCCACGACTTGGCGCTCAGATCCGCCGGGTTATCGTAAACCCCGACGCAGTGCCCCACCTCGTCGCGGATATCGTTCCACTCGGAACAGGCCACCTGGCAGGCTTTACAGCCCACGCAGGAGGAGACATCGATAAGCTTGGCAACTTCCGCCTTGTAGTCCCGCGCACGAGGCGCGGGGGTAATCGGGTTCGTCGCGGAGCGTTTAATAATGTCTTGTGTTTCCATCGCCATTTAATCGCTCCTTACGCTTTCTCGATGTTAACCAGAAACGCTTTGTACTCCGGCGTCTGCGAGTTGGAATCGCCGACGTTTGGCGTCAGGGTATTGGCGATGTAGCCTTTTTTCGCCACCCCTTCAAAGCCCCAGTGCAGCGGAATACCGACGGTTTCCACCTGCTGACCGTGTACGTTAAGGGTTTGCAGACGGCGAGTGACTACCGCCACGGCGCGAATAAACCCGCGCTTGCTGCTTACCGTCACGCGGTCGCCGTTGGCAATGCCCTTCGCTTTTGCCAGCGTTTCGCTGATCTCCACAAACTGTTCCGGCTGCGCGATGGCGTTAAGCCGCGCGTGCTTGGTCCAGGTGTGGAAATGCTCGGTCAGACGATAGGTGGTCCCGACGTACGGGAACTTATCCTTCTTGCCTAAGCGCAGCACGTCGTCTTCGTAGATACGCACCACCGGGCTTGAGATCACGTTCGGGTGCAGCGGGTTGGTTCCCAGCGGCGTTTCCATCGGCTCGTAGTGTTCCGGGAACGGCCCTTCCGCCAGCTTGTCGAGGGCAAAGAGTCTCCCAAGCCCTTCCGGCTGCATGATGAACGGCCCGGTCGCGCTGCCCGGCGCTGCGGTGTTAAAGTCCGGGATATCGTTACCCGCCCACTTCGCACCGTTCCACTGGATCAGCATACGTTTTGGATCCCACGGCTTGCCGTTGATATCCGCCGACGCACGGTTGTACAGCACGCGGCGGTTCAGCGGCCACGCCCAGGCCCAGCCAAGGGTGTTGCCCAGCCCTGACGGGTCGGCGTTGTCGCGGTTCGCCATCTGGTTGCCCTGCTCGGTCCAGCTGCCGGTGTAGATCCAGCAGGACGAGGCGGTTGAACCGTCGTCGCGCAGCAGCGCAAAGCTGTTCAGCAGCTGGCCTTTCTTCGCCAGCAGAGCGCCGTTGGCATCATAGAGATCCGCCAGCGCCACGCCGTTGTTCTCTTTTGCCACCTCTTCTGACTCAGGACGATCGGGCTGTTTGTAGCTCCAGCTCATCTTCAGCAGCGGCTCGACGCCTTTGCCGCCTTCGCTGCGATACATGTCGCGCAGACGATGGTAGATCCCGGCCAGAATTTCGCCGTCGTTACGCGCTTCGCCCGGCGCATCCTGCCCTTTCCAGTGCCACTGCAACCAGCGGCCGGAGTTGGCAATAGAGCCATCTTCTTCCGCAAAGCAGGTGGACGGCAGGCGGAAGACCTCGGTCTGGATCGCCGACGGATCGACATCGTTAGATTCGCCGTGGTTCTGCCAGAAGGTGGAGGTTTCGGTCACCAGCGGATCGATAACCACCATGTACTTCAGCTTGCTGAGGCTACGGACAACCTTGTTTTTGTCCGGGAATGAGGCCACCGGGTTAAAGCCCTGGCAGATATAGCCCGTGACGTCGCCCTTATCCATCATGTTGAAATACTTGATGACGTCGTAAGCCTGATCCCATTTCGGCAGCCACTGGTAGCCCCAGTCGTTCTCTTTGCGCGCGTTGTCGCCGTAGAAGGATTTCATCAGGCTCACGAAGAACTTCGGATAGTTGCTCCAGTAGTTCACCTGGTCCGGCAGCGTCGCTTTCGGCGTGTTCGCCGTCAGGTAGCTTTGCAGATCGGTCTGTTTTTCAGACGGCAGGGTCAGATACCCCGGCAGGCTGGTGGAGAGCAGACCGAGATCGGTTAACCCCTGAATGTTCGAGTGGCCGCGCAGGGCGTTCACCCCGCCGCCCGCCATCCCCATATTGCCGAGCAGCAGCTGGATCATCGCCATGGTGCGGATGTTCTGCGCACCCACGGTATGCTGCGTCCAGCCGAGCGCGTACAGGAACGTGGTGGTTCTGTCGGCGGCGCTCGTAGAGGCCAGCACTTCGCACACTTTCAGGAAGTCCGCTTTTGGCGTGCCGCAGATGTTTTCCACCACGTCCGGCGTATAGCGGGAAACGTGCTGTTTCAGCAAATTCCAGACGCAGCGCGGGTGGGTCAGCGTTTCATCACGCATCGCGTGGCCGTTTTCATCGAACTGATAGTTCCAGGACGACTTATCGTACTGCCGTTTTTCCGCGTCATAGCCGCTAAACAGCCCCTCATCAAAGGCGAAGTCATCCCGCACCAGCAGATTGGCGTTGGTGTAGTGCTTAACGTATTCAGCGTTAATTTTATTATTTTCAATCAGGTACAGCAGTACGCCGGACAGGAACGTAATGTCCGTACCGGAGCGGATTGGCGCATAGATATCCGCCACCGATGCCGTACGCGTAAAGCGCGGATCGACGACGATCAGCGTCGCATCATTGTTGTTCTTCGCTTCCATCGCCCAGCGGAATCCCACCGGATGGGCCTCAGCGGCGTTACCGCCCATCACCACCACGACGTTTGCGTTTTTGATATCAACCCAGTGGTTGGTCATCGCACCGCGACCAAATGTTGGAGCAAGACTTGCTACCGTTGGTCCGTGTCAGACGCGCGCCTGGTTATCTACCGCCAGCATCCCGAGGGAACGCACAAACTTCTGCGTCAACATGCCGGTTTCATTGCTTGCCGCTGATGCACAGAGCATCCCGGTGGAGAGCCAGCGGTTTACGGTCACGCCCTGCGCGTTCTTTTCAACGAAGTTGGCGTCACGGTCGGCTTTCATTAATTTCGCGATGCGGGAGAAAGCTTCATCCCAGGAGATGCGCTGCCACTTATCGGAACCCGGCGCGCGGTACTCCGGATAACGCAGGCGGTTTTCACTGTGAACATAGTCCAGCAGCCCGGCCCCTTTCGGGCACAGCGCCCCGCGGCTTACCGGATGGTCCGGATCCCCTTCAATATGGTAAATCGCTTCTTTGGCGTTCTTCGCGCCATCGCCCAGGCTATACATTAATAGCCCGCATCCCACGGAACAGTATGTGCAGGTGTTACGGATCTCTTTGGCACGCAGCAGCTTATAGTTGCGTGCCTGAGCCAGCGCCATTTTGGGAGCAAATCCCAGCATGGCAGCCGTTGTTCCGGCCATACCGCCCGCGCAGATTTTGAAAAATTGTCTGCGGCTGACGTCCATTGTGGTCCTCTTTCTCTGATAAGGATGTGCCGCAAACTAACAGCAAAGCCCCTGTTTTTTTTGCGTCAAATCAATGTCGATATTTTTCGCCCCCTTAATAGTCGCCGCAGTCGGGTTTAAATAATCCTTTCGGGTTAGCCGCTTACGAGAATTATTCGCGATAACGGCCGGGTGAATATGATACGTTTTCCCTTTGCGTTTGATGGCGATGGCAAGGTAATGGATAAAAAAAGAGCAACACTGATTGGCCTGGCGGCCATTCTTTTATGGAGCACGATGGTCGGGCTTATTCGCAGCGTCAGCGAAGGGCTGGGGCCGGTGGGCGGCGCGGCGATGATTTATACCGTCAGCGGATTATTGTGCCTGGTGACGGTCGGCTTTCCGGATATAAGACGTTTTTCGCGCGGTTATTTAATTGCGGGCAGCGTCCTGTTTGTCAGCTATGAAATTTGTCTCGCGCTGTCGCTAGGCTATGCGGCTACCCGCCCGCAGGCGATTGAGGTGGGCATGGTGAATTATCTGTGGCCAAGCCTGACGATTGTGTTCGCTATCCTGTTCAACGGCCAAAAATCGACCCTGTGGGTGATCCCCGGATTGTTTATTTCACTCTCAGGCGTCTGCTGGGTATTAGGCGGTGAACAGGGGTTGCATATTGATAATATTATCCGCAACGTCATCTCCAGTCCGCTGAGCTATGCGCTGGCGTTTGCCGGCGCCTTTATCTGGGCCGCCTACTGTACCGTCACCAGCAAATTTGCCAAAGGACAAAACGGCATCACCCTTTTTGTCTTGCTCACGGCGCTGAGCCTGTGGGTGAAATATGCCCTCAGCCCGCAGCCTGAAATGGTGTTTAGCGTGCCGGTAGTGGTGAAGCTATTACTGTGCGGCGTCGCGCTGGGATTTGGCTATGCCGCCTGGAATATTGGTATTCTTCACGGCAACGTGACGGTGCTGGCTGCCGTATCTTATTTCACGCCGGTATTATCCGCCGCTCTGGCCGCTGTCGTGTTAAACGCCCCGCTCTCGTTCTCGTTCTGGCAAGGCGCGCTGATGGTGTGCGCCGGTTCGCTCCTGTGCTGGTACGCCACGCGAAATAAACGCTAATTATTTATGCCGGGTTAGCGCCCGGCGAAATATAAAAAAATGATGTGCGATCCCGCTTCAGAATATTCCTTCACGCGCTGGCGTGAATGTTTACATTCTGTTTATATATACTCACTTTCGTAAACATACTCTCCATCACATTGACAATAATTGACAACCTAAAGTAACTACTTCCTTGCGAATATTTACAGGCTAAATAGCACATATCGCAATAGTTTATTTCCGGATGTTTCAGTTATACCCTACAGAATATTCACTTCTCTGCGCCTCCAGGCTACTGATTTACGGTCATCTTTATCGAATTACCATGAATATTCTTACTCTTGCACGGGCGCTGCTTTACAAAAACTCACAACAGTAAAAACTATTCCACCCTTAATTGTTAAGCGTGGGGAATAATCCATTTTCGACTATTAATTAAGCGAAAAGACCGTTTCAGCGGCAATTTTTCAGATCACGATCACACTAATTGAAATTATCACTAATATTTTGAAACTTATTATTGAAACCAGGCTACAGAATTTTAAGAATAACTCGCCATTGACGGAAAGCCTCGTTTAGCAATCGTTTAAAAATGGCTCAGGAATACCCAAAGAAAATTATAAGGATTATTTAAGATGAAACTTAAATTAGTTGCAGTGGCAGTGACTTCCATGTTGGCAGCAGGCGTTGTAAACGCGGCTGAAGTTTATAACAAAGACGGTAACAAGCTGGATCTGTACGGTAAAGTAACAGGTCTGCACTATTTCTCTGATGACTCCAACAGCGACGGTGACAAAACCTACGTTCGTCTGGGCTTCAAAGGCGAAACTCAGATCAACGACCAGATGTCCGGTTACGGTCAGTGGGAATATGAGTTCAAAGGCAACAACGAAGAAAGCAACGGCGACAAGGGCAACAAAACCCGTCTGGCATTCGCTGGCCTGAAATTCAACGAATTCGGTTCTTTCGACTACGGTCGTAACTACGGTGTTGCTTACGACATCGGCGCATGGACCGACGTTCTGCCAGAGTTCGGTGGTGATACCTGGACTCAGACTGATGGCTTTATGACTGGCCGTACGACTGGCGTTGCGACCTACCGTAACTCTGACTTCTTCGGTCTGGTTGACGGCCTGAACGTTGCCGCTCAGTACCAGGGTAAAAATGACGACCGTGACATCACCGAAGCGAACGGTGACGGCTGGGGTCTGTCTTCTACCTATGAATTCGACGGTTTCGGCGTGGGTGCAACCTATGCGAAATCTGACCGTACTGACCGTCAGGTTGCTGCGGGCCGCGTGGCTAACACCATCAACGCTGGCGGCGACAACGCTGAAGTGTGGGCGGCTGGCCTGAAGTACGATGCGAACAACATCTACCTGGCAACCACCTACTCTGAAACCCGCAACATGACCAACTTCGGTGATGGTTATATCGCGAACAAAGCGCAGAACTTCGAAGTGGTTGCACAGTACCAGTTCGACTTCGGTCTGCGTCCGTCCGTGGCGTACCTGAAATCCAAAGGTAAAGACCTCGGTTCTTACGGCGACCAGGATCTGGTTGAATACGTTGACGTTGGCGCGACCTACTACTTCAACAAAAACATGTCTACCTACGTTGATTACAAAATCAACCTGGTTGACGACAACAGCTTCACCAAAGCTGCTGGTGTAGCCACTGACAACATCGTTGCACTGGGTCTGACCTACCAGTTCTAAGATTTGTGAGTACAAAAAGGCCAGCCCTCGCGGCTGGCTTTTTTTTTCGGTTCGACTGGCGTAATAAAGGAGAACGCCATGCACATCTTCAACGGGCGCTGTTTATGTGGGATGAGCCAGTTCAGCGTGAGTCTCACCAATTTCGACGTGTACGCCTGCCACTGTACCCTGTGCCAGAAATGGTCCGGCGGCGTCGCGATGTACCTGGAAGCGCAGGGGCAACCGGTCATTGAAGAGGGCTCTATCGCCCCCTCCCATTTCGCCTCTTCCGTTCGCGGCGAGCGCTGGTTCTGCCCCGGCTGCGGCTGTCCGCTGTGGTTCGCGCTGACCACCTCCGGGCGCTACTTCGTTCCCTGGACGCTGCTGGAGATGAACGAAGACGAACGCCGTCGCCTGGTGCTGGCCGCCGAGATCTACACCGAAACCCAGCCCGCGTTCTGGGGGCTGACCGGACAATACGCCCGCTTTAGCGGCACGGAGATTGAAGCGCTCGACAACAAATGCCTGCTTAATCCGTAGGCTGAACGCTGCCCGCCGCGCGGCGAAGCCAGTTTTGCAGGAGCTTACCGTCTTCGGTCATCTCCGTATCGGAACGCACGCACAGGTAATAGTCGCGCCCGTCCTCGATGGGCATATCGAAAATTTTCACCAGCTCTCCGCTTTCCAGATAGGGCGCGATAAGCGGTTCGCGCATCAGCGCGCAGCCCAACCCGGCCTGCACGCCCGCCAGCGTCAGCAGTCCGTCTTCAAACATCGGCCCGCTTCGTCGTGGGGGGCGCTTCACCCCTTGCAGGATGAACCACTGTTGCCAGGTGCTGCGCTCTTCGTCGTGCAGCAGCGGCATTTGCAGCAGCTGTTCCGGGGTATCGATATGACCATGAATGCGCAGAAAGGCGCGGCTGCACACCGGCACCATTTTGCCGGAGATCAGCTTCTCGCTCTGATAGCCCGCCCACTGGCCGTTGCCAAAACGAATCGACATATCCGACGCGTCGCTCAGGTAGTTGCGGTGGTTGGCGTACACCACGTTAATCTCGGTCTGCGGATTCGCGCGCATAAACGCGGGCAGGCGCGGAATAAACCAGCCCATGCCGAACAGCGGGATCAGGCTGATGGTCACCTGCCGCGTTTGCGCCTGCTCAACGAGATGCTCCGTGGCTTGGCGCAGCACGTTAAACGCCGCGCGAATTGAACGGTAATATTCCCGCCCCTGCTGGCTCAGCACCAGCCTGCGCCCCTGACGTTCGGTCAGCGGCATTTGCAGATACCCTTCCAGCACTTTGAGCTGATGGCTGACCGCCGAGGGCGAGATATCCAGCTCCTGCGCCGCCTGCGTCACGCTGCCCAGCCGGGCAATGGCCTCGAAGGCGCGAACCGCACGCAGCGGCGGATCGTTTGCGAGGCGGCTTTCCGCGAAGGCCGATTGTTCTGTTTTATTCATATATTGATTTCTTTAGGCTTTTCACCCCGTTATGGGAATTTAATATCTTTATATAAATCATCAAGATAAAACAATATCGGTTTATCATAAGAAATAATATATGTGTATTTTACAATTTAATTCAATTGTTGGATGGTAGCCGCTGAAAGAGCAATCAGTCGGATAAGAACGTTGGATACACTCATACAACAATTGATCAACGGGGTGATGCTGGGAAGCATCTACGCGCTGATCGCGCTGGGCTATACCATGGTGTATGGCATTTTGCGCATTATTAACTTTGCCCACGGCGATATTTTGATGGTTGGCGCGCTCACCACGCTGTCGGCCATCAACCTGTTGAATAACACCTTCCCGCACATGCCGCTGCTGGTGCAGCTGGGCTGCGCCGTGGCGATTGCGATGGCCGTCTGCGCGCTGCTGGCGATGGCGGTGGAACGCTTTGCCTATCGCCGCTTGCGCAACGCGCCGCGCCTGGCCCCGCTGATCTCCGGGATTGGCGTATCGGTTCTGCTGCAAACCGTGGCGATGATTATCTGGACCCGCAACCCGCTGATGTTCCCGCAGATCCTGCCGATGGATCCCATTGCCGTGACGGCGGGCAGCGACGCCCATCCTCCGGCGATTGTCACCGTAACCGGGATCGTCACCGTGGTGCTGGCGCTGGTCGTCATGACCGGACTGTGGCTGCTGGTTGAATACACTCGCCTTGGGCGCGGAATGCGCGCGGTGGCTGAAAACCCGCGCGTCGCCACCCTGATGGGGGTCAACCCGAACGCTATTATCACCCTCACCTTTGCCATCGGCGGGGTGTTTGCCGCGCTCGCGGGCGTAATGATGGCGAGCAACTACGGCAACGCCAGCTTCTCGATGGGCTTTTTACCCGGTATCAAAGCCTTTACCGCCGCGGTTCTCGGCGGTATCGGCAACATTCGCGGCGCGATGGTCGGCGGCATTTTGCTCGGCATTATCGAAGCGCTCGGCGCGGGGTATCTCGGGGAACTCACAAACGGCGTGTTTGGCAGTAATTATCAGGACGTCTTTGCCTTCATCGTGCTGATTCTGGTGCTGGTCTTCCGCCCGGCGGGTTTACTCGGCGAGCGCGTGGCGCACAGGGCGTAGGGGAAAATATGACAACCGCACAACTTCAGGCTCCCGCAGCGAGCCGTAAATTCTGGTCAGGCATGACCCTGTTCTGCATCGCCCTGCTGTTGGCGCCGGTGATTGCCACCCAGCTTGGGGGCAACTACTGGGTCCGCGTTATCGACTTCGCGCTGCTTTACATCATGCTGGCGCTGGGGCTGAACATCGTGGTCGGCTATACCGGCCTGCTGGATATGGGCTTTATCGCCTTTTATGCGGTCGGGGCGTATCTCGCCGCGCTGCTGGCCTCTCCGCATCTGCTGGAGACCTTCCCGATCCTCGCCGCGTGGTTCCCGGACGGGCTGCACACCTCGTATTTATTGATTATTCCCGTCGCCGCGCTGGTAGCGGCGGTGTGCGGCATTTTACTCGGCGCACCTACGCTGAAGCTGCGCGGGGATTATCTCGCCATCGTGACCCTCGGCTTCGGCGAAATTATCCGCATCCTGATGCGCAACCTGGATCGCCCGGTAAACATCACCAACGGCGCGAAGGGCATTACCGGCGTTGATACGCTCAACCTCTTCGGCCTGAAGTTTAGCGGCGTCTATCACTGGTTCGGTGTCAAGGTGCCCGCCCTGTGGCTATGGTACTACCTGCTAATGCTGGTGATTGTGGCGATTATTTTCGTCTGCCTGCGCTTGCAGCACTCGCGCATTGGCCGTGCCTGGCACGCGATCCGCGAAGACGAGGACGTGGCCCGGGCGATGGGCATCAACGTGCGTAACTACAAGCTGCTGGCCTTCGCGATGGGCGCCTCCTTTGGCGGCGTGGCGGGCGCGCTGTTTGGCGCCTTCCAGGGCTTTGTCTCTCCGGAATCCTTCACCTTGCAGGAGTCAATTGCGGTGCTGGCGATGGTGGTGCTCGGCGGCATGGGCCACATCCCCGGCGTGATCCTCGGCGCGGTACTGCTCACCGCCCTGCCGGAACTGCTGCGCAGCCAGGCCGCACCGGTGCAACAGGCGCTGTTTGGCACCGTACTGGTTGACCCGGAAATTCTTCGCCAGCTGTTTTACGGCCTGGCGCTGGTCGGGGTGATGCTGGTACGCCCTTCCGGGATCTGGCCGGTGCGCCACAAGGAGGTAAAAGCATGAGCCTGCTGACCGTACGCAATATGTCTAAACGCTTCGGCGGCCTGACCGCCGTGGACAATGTCTCGCTCACCATCAATAAGGGTGAAATCTACGGGCTGATTGGCCCGAACGGGGCGGGAAAAACCACCTGTTTTAACCTGATCACCGGGCTCTATCCGGCCGACAGCGGCGAGTTTTTGATTGCCGATAAGCCCTATTTCCCGAAACAGATCGAAAAAGTGACCGCCGCCGGGATCGCCCGCACCTTCCAGAACGTGCGGCTGTTTAACGAGATGTCGGTGCTGGAAAACGTGATGGTGGGCCGTCACGTTCGTACCCGCAACGGCCTGTGGGCGGCGCTCAGCCGTCACAAGCGCGCCCGCGAAGAAGAAACCGAAACCCGCGAGCAGGCCTGGCACTGGCTGGAGTACACCGGGATTGCGAAGTTCGCCCACTACCGCGCCTGCGATCTGGCCTACGGCCATCAGCGTCGGCTGGAGATCGCCCGCGCGCTGGCAACGGATCCGCTGCTGCTGGCGCTCGACGAGCCCGCCGCGGGCATGAACGCGGCGGAAAAAGGGGCGCTCGGCGAGCTGCTTATCCGCATTCGCGACGACGGCAAAACGCTGCTGATGATTGAACACGACGTCAAGCTGGTGATGGGGATCTGCGATCGCCTGACGGTACTTGATTACGGCAAAACGCTCGCCAGCGGCACGCCGGACAGCGTGCGCCGCGATCCGGCGGTGATCGCCGCCTGGCTTGGAGGCCATGCCCATGTCTGAATTATTGAAAGTTGAGCGGCTCGACGTGCATTACGGCGGCATCCAGGCGGTGCGCGATGTCTCCTTCACCCTGCACGAAGGCGAACAGGCCACGCTGATCGGCGCCAACGGCGCGGGAAAAAGCTCCACCGTCCGCGCCATCACCGGGCTGGAGAGCTTTGGCGGCACCGTTACCTTCAACGGCAAAGACGTGCGCAAGCACAAAGCCGACGCGCTGCTGCGCGACGGGCTGGTCATGGTGCCGGAAGGTCGCGGCATCTTCGCCCGCATGACGGTGCTGGAAAACCTACAGATGGGGGCCTGGCTGCGGCGTGACAACGTCACCGTCCGGCAGGAGATGCGCGAGATTTTTGAGCGATTCCCGCGCCTCGGCGAACGTCAGCACCAGCTTGCCGGGCTGCTCTCCGGCGGTGAACAGCAGCTTCTGGCGCTAAACCGTGCCCTGCTGAGCCGCCCGCGCCTGCTGATCCTCGACGAACCCTCTATGGGCCTGGCCCCGAAAATGGTTGAGAACATTTTTGAGGTCATTGCCGGGCTTCGCGAACGCGGCGTTGCCCTGCTGCTGATTGAACAAAACGCCCGGCTGGCGCTGGAGGTCACCGACAGCGCGTGGGTGATGGACAGCGGCAGCATCGTTCACCACGGCGAGTCAAAAGCGCTGCTGAACGACGACCAGATTGCACAAATTTATTTGGGCGAAATGCCCGTTTAACAACACCAACCAACACCAGGGAAAACAATGAAAACAGTAAAAATCAGTGTGCTCAGCGCCGCGCTTCTGCTCGGTGGTTTTGCCTCCACCGGCGCATGGTCCGCAGAGGGTGAAACCGTGCTTATCGGCCTGGCGGGCCCGTTGACCGGCCCGTCTGCCCGTATCGGTAAAGATCTGGAGAACGGCGCGCAGCTGGCGATTGACGACATTAACAAGCAGCACCCGACCATCGGCGGCAAAGCGGTGACCTTCAAGCTGCAATCCGAAGACGATCAGTCTGACCCGCGCACCGCCGTGGCCGTCGCGCAGCGTCTGGTCGACAGCGGCGTGGCGGGCGTGGTCGGCCACTGGAATACCGGGACCAGCATTCCGGCGGCGCGCGTTTACCACGACGCGGGCATCGCGCAGGTGGCTCCGGTCGCCACGGGGCACGCCTACACCCGACAGGGTTTCGACACCAGCTTCCGCGTGATGGGCCATGACGACGACGGCGGCCAGTTTGCCGGTCAGTACGCAGTCAACACTCTGAAAGCGAAACGCATTGCGGTGATCGATGACCGTACGGCGTTCGGCCAGGGTCTGGCAGACGAGTTTATTAAATCGCTGGAAGCCCAGGGCGTGAAAATCGTTGACCGCCAGTACGTTGACGACAAAACCGTGGATTTCAGCGCCGTGCTGACGGCGATTCGCAGCAAAAAAGCCGATCTGATCTTCTTCGGCGGCGTGGACAGCCAGGCAGCACCGCTGGCACGACGCATCAAGCAGCTGGGCATGAACGCCACCCTGATGGGCGCGGGCGGGTTTGTCAGCCAGACCTTCCTGCAACTGGCGCAAAAAGAGGGTGAAGGCGTGGTGGCGCTGGAGCCGGGCCTGCCGGTCGATCAAATGCCGGGCGGGAAAGCCTTTGAGCAGGCGTATCAGTCGCGCTACCACACCCACATCGAACTGCACGCGCCGTTTGCCTATGACGCCACCCGCGTACTGGTTGCCGCGATGGAAAAAGCCGACTCGGTCGATCCGTCTGAGTATCTGCCAGCCCTGCGCGCCATCAGCTATTCCGGCGTTACCGGGCAGATTGCGTTCGATAAAGAGGGTAACCTCAAATCGCCGTCGTTCACCGTTTATAAAGTGGTGGATGGCAAATGGCAGCCGCAGACCGTGCTCGGTGGCGCGAGCACTAAGTAACGCAGTGAGGCAATGTGATGAGTGATAATAATGAGCTGGGCATTCTCGCCCGCCGCAAAATCGAAGCAGAAATTATTAAGCCAATTTACGAAATCCTGGTGCGCGAGATAGGGAAAACCCGCGCCCAGGCGGTGATTGGCGAGGCCATTGAGCAGGCCGCCATCAACGCGGGTAAAGAATTTGCCAGCAAAGAGCCAAACGGTACGGACGTAAAGAGCTTTATCGCCCTGCAATATCTGTGGGAGAAAGATAACGCGCTAGACGTGAAGGTGATCGACGCCGACGAACAGCAGTACAACTACAACGTGACGCGCTGCCGCTACGCCGAGATGTATCACGAGATGGGCCTCGGTGAGATTGGTCACCTGCTCTCCTGCGCCCGCGACGAGAAGTTTATCGTCGGCTACGCGCCGGACGTGGAGCTGACCCGCACCACCACCATCATGCAGGGCGGGTCGTGCTGCGATTTCCGCTACCGCAGCAAAAAGGACAGCGCATGATCCGCGTTAACCCTGAACGCCTGTGGTCGACTCTGGAGATGATGGCGCAGATCGGCGGCACCCCCGCCGGTGGCGTCACCCGTCTGGCGTTAAGCGAGGAAGACCGCATCGCGCGCAATCTGCTGCGCGACTGGGCGCTGGAGGCCGGGTTCACCTGCGACGTGGACAGCATGGGCAACATGTTTATCCGCCGCGCCGGGAAGAATCGCACCCTTGCGCCGGTCATGACCGGCTCGCACGTCGACTCTCAGCCTCTTGGCGGCAATTACGACGGCATTTACGGCGTGCTGGCCGGGCTTGAGCTGCTGCGCACCCTGAACGACCATCAGCTGGAAACCGAGCGCGATATCGTGCTGGTAAACTGGACCAACGAGGAAGGCGCACGTTTTGCGCCCGCCATGCTCGCGTCCGGCGTCTGGGCGGGCCAGCTGACGGAAGAGTTTGCTTACGCCAGAACGGACAGCAAAAAGGTTACGGTGCGCGAGGCGCTGGAGTCTATCGGCTATCGCGGAGAGCGCCCTGCCCGCGCTTTCCCGGTTCACGCCTGCTATGAATTGCACATCGAACAGGGGCCGATTCTGGAAGATGAAGGCATTGATATTGGGCTGGTGCGCGCGGCAATGGGCCAGCGCTGGTTCACGATAACGCTGGACGGTTTTGCCGCTCATGCGGGAACCACGCCGATGCACAGCCGACGCGATGCGCTGACCGCCTTTGCCGAACTGGCGCTGAAGGTTGAACAGATTGGCTATCAGCATCAGCCGGACGGTCGCGCCACCATCGGCATGGCGCAGGTAACGCCGAACTCGCGCAACGTGGTGCCTTCCCGCGTGGAGTGCAGCGTAGAGTTTCGCCACCCCGAGCAGCACGCGCTTGAAGCGATGGAAGCGGCGCTGCACCAGGCGGCAGAGAGCCTGTCGGCACGCGGCGTGTCCGCAAACGTGGAGCGCATTTTTGACTATGCGCCTATCGCGTTTAACGCCGGGTGTCTGGCGCGTAGCGAAAAAGCGGTGGCTGAGCTTGGCTATTCGTCAAAACCGATGGTGTCCGGCGCAGGGCACGACACCTGCTACGTGAGCAAAATCGCGCCTGCCAGCATGATTTTTATCCCCTGCGTGAAGGGCATCAGCCACAACGAAGCGGAACGCATCCTGCCGGAATGGTCAGAGAAAGGGGCCAACGTGTTGTTGCATAGCGTGTTGAGCGCGGCGCAGGAACAATAAGCCGGGTGCAAGCAATTCCCTCGCCCCTTTGGGGAGAGGGTTAGGGTGAGGGGAACATACGGCTCTGGTGGTCATTCC